>NZ_JAYDCJ010000003.1:2479205-2789106 GCF_034555935.1 Marinobacter qingdaonensis | reverse complement strand
ACGCCGACCGGAAACAGTACCAGGCGCCGCTTCAGCTCAAGGCCAGCAACGGCATGTTCCTGATCGACGATCTGGGTCGCCAGACCATGCCACCGATGTCGCTGTTGAACCGCTGGATTGTCCCCATGGAGGAAAAGCGGGATTACCTGCACCTCCAGGCCGGCCAGCATTTTGCGGTGCCGTTCGACATGATGCTGGTGTTTTCGACCAACCTGAACCCGCTGGAGCTGGCCGATGAAGCCTTCCTCCGCCGGATCGGCCACAAAATCCGGTTCAGCACCATGGAAAGCGAACCTTACCTGCGACTGTGGCAGCAGGTGTGCGAACAGTACGGAATTGAGAACAAACCTGAAGTGACCCGTTACCTGATGACGGAACTCTACCCAGTGCAGGGAAGCGCTTTGCTGCCATGCCATCCCCGGGATCTGCTCAGCCTGGTCAGTGACTATTGTCGCTACCAGGGTCAGGCCCCGGAACTGAGTATCGAAGCTATTCGCTGGGCCTGGAAAAGCTACTTTGTGCAGTTTAAGGATGAGAGGTGATCGCCATGTTCAAGAAACGGACTATCGTCATGCTGGTTTTCGCAATGGCCATGGGGCTGGCGGCGGCATTTGTCGCCAAGGGCTGGGCCATCAAACGCCTGACCGTGTCAACGGAAGACCCGGGTACGCCGGTGGTGGTTGCCGCCCTGCAGATTCCCTTTGGTAAGAAGCTGGAGGAAACCGATCTGCGGGTGAAAAACATGCCCAGCCACCTGGTTCCGTCCAGTGCCTACACCGACGTTGAAAGCCTGAACGGCACGGTGGCCATGGGCACCATCTACCCGGACGAAATCGTCATGCGTGAAAAGGTCACGCCGTTCGGCGGCGGCAGTGCGCTGTCCGCGGTGATCGAGCCCAACAAGCGGGCCGTGACCGTCCGGGTCAACGACGTGGTCGGTGTGGCCGGCTTCCTGATGCCGGGTAACCGGGTCGATGTGGTCGCGGCCAAGCCCGATGGCAGTCGCACCAACTACAAGTCGGAAACCCTGCTCGAAAACGTCAAGGTGCTGGCGGTAGACCAGACCGCCTCTCCAGAGAAGGACAAGCCGGTCATCGTACGGGCGGTCACCCTCGAGTTGTCCCCGCAGGATGCCGAACTTTTGGTGGAAGCGACCCAGGAAGGTGTGGTTCAGCTGGCGCTGAGAAACCCCCTGGACGACAGCAAGAAGCCCAAGGCGGAAGTGGTTGCCGAGGCGCCGAAGCCCAAGCCGGTTCGCAAGCGGGTCGTGGCAACGTCCCAGCGCGTCACCATCATTCGCGGCACCGACGTCAGTACCTCAAGAGTATCCATGTAAACGGACTGTCCAAGAAAAATCACGCAGGGAGAAGTGGGTGATGAAAACAAACAGGAAGGTGACAGGAAAGAACGGGCCAGGACTGCTGGCCGCAAGCCTCATGGCACTGGTATTCCTCGGCGCAAGCACCGTGGCCGTGGCCCAACAGCTGACACTTTCGTCAGGCCTGGAGCGTCAAATGCTCGAGGTGGCGCTGAACCAGTCCCAGATTCTCTATCTGGAGGACCCCGTGGCCAAGGTGTCACTGGGTAACCCGGACATTGCCGATATCCTCATCCTGAGGTCGCGCCAGCTCTATGTGGTTGGCAAGCAGCTCGGCTCCACCAACGTGACCCTCTGGGACAACAACAACACCGTTGTTGCGGTCCTGGGCATTGAGGTTACCCACGACCTGGAAGGCCTGAAAGCCCGCCTGTACGACATACTGCCCGATGAAACCATCGAAGTGCGTTCGGCCCAGGGCGACATCGTCCTCAGCGGGGAAGTCAGCAGTGCCCCCCGGGTGGATGCCGCCGTGCAACTGGCACGCAGCTTCCAGGGCACCAGCAAGGATCGTGGCAATGTCCTGAACATGATGCAGGTCGGTGGCGCCCAGCAGGTGATGCTGGAAGTCCAGGTGGCCGAGGTGTCCCGGGACCTGTTGAAGAACATTGGCGCCAAGTTCGAGGTTCTGAACGTTGCCAATAACATTACCTCCGGTGCCAGCCGGGGTGCCACCGCCGTCATCGGTGCGCCCATCCTTGGCGGTGGTGCCCCGATTACCGGCGACGTGTCCGCGATCGTCCGGGAACCCCTGAGCTACGACACCAGCGGTCTGTTCGCCAGCTTCCTGGATGGAACCACGCTGTTTGATCTGGTGATCGAAGCGGCCGAGGAGAACAACCTGGCCAAGGTACTGGCGGAGCCGACGCTGACCACCCTGACCGGGCAGGAAGCGACCTTCCACGCTGGCGGTGAATTCCCGGTTCCAGTAGCTGGCAAGGACAACGAGGTGACCATCGAGTTCAAGGACTTCGGTATCAGCCTCGGTTTCCTGCCCACCGTCCTGGATTCCGGAACCATCAGCCTGAAGCTCAACATCAAGGTCAGCGAGCTGAGCAACCAGAACTCAATTGCCCTCGAGATCGAGGAGGCCGGTGCCACCTTCTTCATCAACGCACTCACCAGTCGCAGTGCCTCCTCCACCGTGGAGTTGGGTAATGGCCAGACCATCGGTGTCGCCGGCCTGATCAACGAAACCCTGCGCGAGCGGGTGAACAAGTTCCCGGGTCTGGGTGACATTCCGGTGCTGGGCCAGCTGTTCCGCAGCCAGGAGTACATCCAGGGCAAAACCGAACTGGTGATCCTGGTCACGCCCCATTTCGCCAAGCCTGTCGATCGCGACCAGTTCACCCTGCCCACCGACCAGTTCGTCGACCCCAGTTCGCTGGAGTTCTACCTGCTGGGCTGGACCGAGGGCTGGGGCGCCGGGGATCCCCCGAAAGCGAAGCCGGTTAGCAAGGGTGGTGTGGAAGGTCAATTTGGACACGAACTCTAAGGTGAACGAGATGAACAGGATCAAGATCAAGTATCAGCCCGTGTTAGTCGCAGTGATGGTGGTGGCTTTGGCCGGATGTGCCTCACCGTCCTCGGAGTGGGATTTCGGCAACTCGGTTCGCAAGATGGTCGCCGCCCAGAAGCACGTCCCGGAAGGGCAGGAGCCCCCGGCCATTCCCACCATGGATGGCGCCCGGGCGGCGGGTGCGGTTGAGCGGCAACGCACTACACCGCCGGCCCAGCATCGCATTTACCAGGGCATGGGTGGCGCTGAGCTCTGAGCCCACAACCGGATGATGACAAGGAGGCACATCATGCAAGGTAAGGACGGCACACAAGGAATGGGGCAACGGCAGGACGGCGCGATCATGCCCCTGTTCGCCATCTCAGCGGTGGCGATCCTGGGCATGTCTGGCTTGGCTCTGGATATGAGCCATGCTCATCTCCAGAAGACCCGCCTGCAGAACAGCCTGGATGCGGCCGCACTGAGCGCCGCAAAAGTCCTGGACCAGACCGGCAATACCCTGGTGGCGGAAACCGCGGGCCGGGATGTGTTCACGGCCAACGTCAATGCCCCGGGTAATGCCGCCCTGGGCGAGGCGCTGTCCGGGGGCGACATGACCGTAGCGGTGGAATTCTCCTCCAGCCTCAACCCCTTTGTGCCGGCCACGGCGCCCGCCCGCTATGTGCGGGTGCGGGCCGCCGGCATGGAAGTGGACCACTGGTTCGCGCCCCTGTTCGGCCTGAACGAGACCGAGGTTCCGGGGTCGGCGGTGGCCGGTCCCAGCCCAACCCTCGGCAACGTCTGTAATGTGGCGCCCATGATGGTCTGCGGCACACCGCCGGCGTCGGCCCCTCCCGGCACAACTTATGGTTATTCCCGGGGTGACGTGGAGATGCTGAAAATCGGCGCGGGAGATTCGTCCTCGGTCGGCAATGGCAACTTCTACCTGGTGCGCCTGGACGGCAACGCCGGTGGTGCCGATGTTCGCCACGCCGCCGCGGGCGGCTATGAAAACTGCATCGAGACCGGAAACGACATTGAAACGGAGCCGGGCAACACCGTAGGCCCCTTTGCCCAGGGCATCAACACTCGGGTAGGGGTTTATAACGGTCCGGTCAATGCCAGCGATTATCCCCCTGACTGGTTCACCAACCACGACAGCTACACCGAGGCGGATTACAACGCCAACGTTGATCCCAACTACGACCTCGACTGGTACCTGAACCAGATGGCCCAGGTGAACCCGGCGGCGCCGCCGGCGGGCGTGCCCGGACGCCGGATCCTGACCTTGCCGGTTGGTCACTGCGACGGTCTGGCCAATGGCCAGAGTAGCGTCGAACTGCTCGGCTTTGCCTGCTTCTACATGATTACCCGGATGCAGCAAACCGGACAGGCGGTGTTCTTTGGCCAGTTCAAGGACGAGTGCAGTGGTAATGGTGTGCCGGGGCCCAACCCGGTGACGGGACCGGGCCCCCACATTATCCAGCTCTACAAGGACCCGGACACCGCGGATAGCTGACCGACGCCGATCGCCAGCGGCAGGGGTACAACCAAAGGAGTGGTCAAATGAACAGAATATCCCCCATCGGGTGCAAACAGCGCGGCATCGCCGCCCTGGAATTCGTGGTCTCGGCACCCTTACTGATCTTGCTGGTGTTTGCAGTCACCGAGTTGGCCTGGGCCTTTCACCAGTACCACACCATGACCCGGGCCACCCGGGACGGCGCCAGATACATGGCCGCCAATGCCACCGTCGGCAGCGTCGGCATGATTTACCTGGACGCCACCCGAGTCCAGGAAACCGGCAACCTGATCGTCTACGGCAATGTGACGGGGGCCGGCGCGCCCCTGCTGCCAGGCTGGACCCAAGGCGACGTTGCCGTCACCAGTCCCGATGCCATCCACGTTCGGGTCTCCGCCACCTACGACTACATGCCTCTGGTCGGAACCCTGCCGACCTTCTACGGCGGCGAGCCCCTGAACCTTCAGTTTGCGATGCAAAGCACCGTGGAGATGCGCGCCTTATGAACAGTCATAGCCGGACTCAGTTGGGAGTCCACACCGTAGAGTTTGCGATCGTCGGATCCATGTTCTTCATCCTGCTGTTCGGGGCGATTGAGTTTGGCCGGCTGATGTTTGTCTGGAACACGCTGGATGAAGTCAGCCGGAAAAGCGCCCGGGTTGCCGCGGTATGCCCCATCGACCACAGCGCCATCCGCCGGGTCGGCATGTTCGACGTGGCAGGTTCAAGCGGGGCCAGCCCGGTGCTGCCGGCACTGGACGAATCGAACATCCGGATTGAGTACCTGAACGCCGCCGGCGCTCCGGTCGATCCGGCCACCAACTATCTCGACATTGCCTTCGTGCGGACGGAAGTGAACGCCGTGCGGCATCGTCTGATTGTTCCGTTTTTTATGCGGGAGTTTGATTTGCCCCCGTTCACCACCGTGTTGCCCAGGGAAAGTCTCGGTGTCTCCCCGGAAGGGACAGAGTGTTTCGGCACCGTAGGCTGACATAGCAGGGATGAGGAGAGCGTTATGATCCCCACAATGAGAGTGCTTCTGGCTGGTCGCGACGCCAGCCAACTATCGGAACTGGAAAAGGTGCTGGTCAGCGGAACCTCGCACATTCTGAGCCTCAGACACATCACCTCCGGTAATCCGGACCCGCTGTTGAACCTTCCGGAGCCACCGGAAACCCTGATCTTCTGTGTGACCAAGGCCTGGGAGGAGGAGCTCCGGGCCCTGGATCAACGCCCGGCCGCGCGCCGCCCGCCGACCATTGTGGTGGGCCCGGAGAATACCGCCGTCATGCGCATGGCCATGCAGGTGGGGGCGCGGGACTACTTCAGTCTGCCGGTGCCGGAGTACGAGCTCCGCTCGTCCCTGAAGCGCATCGCCGAGGGCGCCCAGGCTGACGCCGGCATTCGCTGTGCGCCCCTGACCGCAGTGATCAACGCCAAGGGCGGGTCTGGCGCCAGCATCATCGCTGCCACCCTGGCGCACAGCCTGGCGGACCGGCTCGAACAGCGGGTGGCGCTGCTGGACCTGGATTTCCAGTTCGGCCACCTGTCATCGCTGTTCGATCTGCCCGCCGACGGCGGCCTGATTGATGCCATTGTCCGGTCCGACAGCATGGACGCGGTGGCTCTTGAGGGCCACATGCTCAAGCACAAGAGTGGCCTCCACATTCTGGGCGATACCTCCCAGCAGCTCATTGTTCCGGGCGACATTGACGAGGGGCAGCTCAAGAAGATGATCGGCGTGGTGCGCACCGGCTACGACTACGTGGTGGCCGACCTGCCGCGGCAGATCGACCCGGTGGCCGGCGTGGTGCTGGAGTCCGCCGACACCATCCTGCTGGTGGTGCAGCAGAGCATCGCCCACATCCAGGATGCCCGCCAGATGGTCCGGTACCTGACTACCTACCTGGGCATCGCGCCACAAAGGATGAAAGTGGTGGTGAACCGTTGGGAAAAACGTCTGGACCTGGATGTTACCGACATCCGCAAGACCCTGGAAATCGAGGATGTGGTCTGCATTCCCAACGATTTCGCCAAGGTTGCGGAGAGCGCCAATCTGGGCACGCCGCTACTGGAGTTTGCACCGTCATCTCCGGTCAGCCGCAGTGTCGTGAGTCTGGCGGAAAGCCTGAGTGGCAAGAAGGTCGAGAGCGGATTCGGACTTGGCCGAGTGCTGCGCAAACTGGCCCGTACATGAGGTGGATGCGATGAATACCAATGGAATGAATGAACCGTCCCTGGCCCGTTTCGGGGTCAACGGCCAGCGCCACGATGTCGAACAGGCGCGGCGGGTGGAAGAAGAACAGGAACGTCTTTGCAAGAACGCCTTGCGTAAGAAACTGATGAAGGTGCTCGACCTGTCGCTCATCAGCACCCTGGGGCGGGCCGAGGCGGAAAGCCAGATCCTGGCCATCGGCCAGCAGATGATGAACGAGGACTCGGTGCCCCTGAGCCTGAATTCCCGGCAGAAGGTGCTGAAACAGATCCTCGACGACATCCTGGGCCTGGGGCCCCTGGAGCCCTTGCTGGCGGACAAGAGCATCGCCGACATCCTGGTGAACGGATTCGACAATGTCTACGTCGAGCGCAACGGTAAGCTGCAACGGGTCGATGTCAGTTTCAGCAGCGACTCCCATTTGATGAACGTGATCGACCGCATAGTCTCCAGCGTCGGCCGCCGGATCGACGAATCCTCCCCGATGGTGGACGCGCGCCTGCAGGACGGCTCCCGGGTCAACGCCATCATCCCGCCGCTGGCGGTGGATGGACCACTGCTGTCCATTCGGCGCTTCTCCATTGGCCGGCTGACGGTGGATGCGTTGATCGAGAAGCACACCCTGACCGAGCCCATCGCCAACCTGCTCGATGCCATTGTCCGGGGCCGGATGAACGTGCTGATCTCGGGCGGCACCGGTTCGGGTAAAACCACCTTGCTCAACGTGATGTCGGGGTTCATTCCCCATAACGAGCGCATTGTCACCATTGAGGACTCGGCCGAGTTGCAGCTGCAACAGCCCCATGTGGCCCGCCTGGAAACCCGGCCACCGAACATTGAAAGCAAGGGCGAGGTGACCCAGCGCGACCTGGTGCGCAACAGCCTCCGGATGCGGCCGGACCGGATCATTGTCGGCGAGGTGCGCGGCACCGAGGCCCTGGACATGCTGCAGGCCATGAATACCGGCCACGACGGCTCCATGACCACCCTGCACGCCAACTCCCCGCGCGATGCGCTGACCCGGATCGAGAACATGGTGGCCATGGCCAGCGCTGGAATGCCGATCCGGGCCATCCGCAACCAGATTGCCTCTGCCATCGATGTGGTGTTGCAGGTAGAGCGCCAGGAGGACGGGGTGCGGCGGCTGATCAGTGTGCAGGAAATCAATGGCATGGAAGGCGATGTGATCACCATGTCCGAGCTGTTCGCCTTCAAGCGTCGTGGCAAGGATGAGGACGGCATGGTGGTCGGTAACTACGTGGCCACCGGCATCGTGCCCCGGTTCCACGAACACCTTCAGCAGCGGGGGATCGAGCTGCCGCTGTCGCTGTACAACCCGGACTGGGAGGGCTGAGCCATGGAAACGTTGGGAGACAATCTCTGGGTGTTCGTCGCCTTGGTGTTCACCGCGGTGTTCCTGCTGTCCCAGGGGCTGGTTATTCCGGTCTTTGGCGAGAGCCGAAGTGCCCGAAGACGCATGAAGCGACGCATGAAAACCCTGGTGTCGGAGTCGGAGAACCAGCAGCGGGTCTCCCTGCTGCGTGAGCATTACAGCAAGCATCTCAGCCCCCTGGAAAAACGGCTGGAATTCTCCGTGGTGCTCGAACCGCTCCGTAACCTGATCGCCCAGAGCGGATTGAAGACCGCGGCCTACAAGGTGGTCCTGCTCGCCATCGTCCTGGCGACAGTGCTGGGAGCCATCGCCTGGAACTTCAACAAGGTCTACTGGGTGCCGCTGCTGGCGGCACCGGTGGGCCTGATCCTGCCCTTCCTGTACATCCGAAGAAAACGGGCGGAGCGGATCGCACGGATAGAGGAGCAATTGCCGGATGTGGTGGACGTCATCATCCGGGCCTTGCGCGCCGGGCACCCGTTCGTGGAAGCCATTCGCCTGGTGTCGGCGGAAATGCCGAAACCGGTGGGCGAGGAATTCCAGATCACCTTTAACGAGATCAATTACGGTGGCGACGTCCGTACCGCGCTCATGGGCTTGCTGCAGCGCGTGCCCAGCATCCTGGTGATGGCGTTGATCACCGCCGTGCTGGTGCAGCGGGAGGCGGGTGGCAACCTGGCGGAGGTGCTGGAGAAGATTGCGGCCGTCATTCGGGGCCGGTTCCGGTTCCAGCGCAAGGTCCGCACCCTGTCGGCCGAGGGCCGGATATCCGCCTGGGTACTGACCCTGACGCCCTTCGCGCTGTTTGTGCTGATTTCCCTGATCAACCCGGACTACATGCCCATGCTCACGGAGAGTACCCGTGGCGCTGACATCGTCATGATTGCCCTGGGGTTAATCGTTGTTGGGGTGTTCTGGATCAAACGGATCCTCAACCTCAAGGTGTAAAGGAGAAACGCCATGGACTATTTGATGGGATTGCTGAACGCCACGCTCCAGAACCCGGAGCTGGCCGAATGGGTGTTCGTGTCGCTCATGGGCGCGGCGGTGTTCTGCGTCGGGCTGGCCGGCATCTTCCTGATCTCGACGGTATTCAACCCGGTTCGGGAGCGGCTGCAATCGGTGGTGGGTTCCGGTGCTGAGACGGAAAACCGGAAACCCGGCGCCATGGTGCTGCTGGCCGGAAAGGTCGCACCGTTTGTGCTGCCGAAAAAAGCGGGGGAGCGCAGCCGCACCAAGGAGCGGCTGATACACGCCGGTTTCCGCGGCGACAACGCACTGCCGACCTTCTACGCCATCAAGACCCTGCTGTTCATCGGCTTGCCGGTGCTGGTTTTGCTGACGATCAACTGGATTCCGGGGCTGACGTCCGAGCAAACCCTGCAGGCGGCGGCCATCGCCGTTCTGGTCGGAGTCGGTGCACCCAACTTCGTGCTGTCCAAGCTGATCAAGCGGCGCCAGCGCCTGTTGTACAACGGCTTTCCCGACGCCCTTGACCTGCTGGTGGTCTGCACCGAGGCGGGGTTTGGCCTGAAACCGGCGATGCAGCGGGTCGCGGACGAAATCTCCGTGGGTCATCCGGAACTGGCCCAGGAATTCGCCCTGGTCAACGCGGAGATGCGAGCCGGAGTGGAGCGGGCGGAGGCACTGCGCAACCTGGCCGACCGTACTGGCCTGGAGGCCATTGCGGGCCTGGTGACCCTGCTCAGCCAGAGCCTGCGTTTCGGTACCAGCATCGCCGACTCACTGCGGATCTACTCTGAGGAGTTTCGCGACAAGCGGATGCAGAAAGCCGAAGAGGAGGCTGGAAAGATCTCCACCAAACTGATTTTCCCCCTGGTGCTGTGCATGTTCCCGGCGTTCTTCGTGGTGGCCATCGGCCCCGCGATCGTCGGCTTGCTTGACCACTTCAAGGGCTAGGCCGGATTACGACGGCGACACACGACATTAACTGGTAAAAGGAGTAACACCCAATGAACGGATGTATTCGGGTGGTAAAGGGAACAGGTGTGGCCATGACACTGGCCGTGATGGTCGGTTGTGCGTCCAATCCGACGCCGGCGGGCAAGGATTACTCGGGCCTGTACAGCGGCAAGTCGGAGCTGACGTTTTCGACGCTGATGCCCATCGGCTCGGCGGAAGAGGGCATTGCCCGGGGCGACTCCGCGCTGGCGCGGGGCGAACCGGACCAGGCGATCTTCGAGTACATCCGGACCCTGGAGCTGGAGCCGGATAACGCCGAGGTGTTCTACAAGATTGGCAGCATCAACCTGCAGAAGGGCGAGCTGACCAAGGCGCACAGCGCCTTCCAGAAGGCCCTGGAGCGGGATCCCGAGCACTCACGTTCGCTTGAGGGCATGGGCCTGGTGCTGATGCAGATCCGGCAACCGGAGCAGGCCAGGATCGTGCTGGAGCAGGCGGTCAGCCTGAATGAGACCCTGGGGCGGGCCCACAATGCCCTGGGTATTCTGGCCGATCTGCGGGGCGAATTCGGCCAGGCCAGCGTGCATTACGAAAATGCCCTGCGCCTGTCGCCCCTGAGTGCGCGCATTCAGAACAACCTGGGCTACTCCCACTACCTGGCGGGGCGCTGGAACCTGGCGGAGCGGGCTTACCTGGCGACACTGAACATCGACCCCCGGTACAAGAAAGCCTGGCAAAACCTGGGGCAACTCTACGCCCGGCAGGAACGGTATGATGAAGCCCTGGATGCCCTGACCGAAGTCATGACCAAGGCGGAGGCCCTGAATGTGGTGGGTTACATTTGCATGAATGCCGGCAAGCTTGAGGACGCCGAGCGGTTCTTCCGCTATGCCACCGAGGCCTCGCCGAGCTACTACGTGGCGGCCAACCAGAATCTGGAGCAGGTACGGCGGGTGATGGCCAAGCGCTAAGCGCTTAGACCATAGCGCGGACCGGGGACCAGGAGGCACCGGCTACGCAGGGTAGCCGGTGATCTCGCGGATCTTCTGGTACAGCGGGCGCAGCTGCGGGTACATCTTCAGGTACACCTCCGAGTACAGCCGGTCGTACAGCGCCTGGGTCTCGGGTTGGGGGTAGAACACCTTGCCCACCCGGGTCATGGCCGCGACCGCGGTTTCGAAATCCGGGTGTAAACCCAGGCCGACCGCTGCGTCGATGGCGGCGCCCAGGCCGGAGGTTTCGTAGGTGTGGGGCCTCTCAGCCGGCAACCCAAAAACGTCCGCGGTCAACTGCATGGCGGCATCGCTCTGGGACCCGCCGCCGGCAACCCTCAGGGTCCGGATCGGGACGCCGGTGCGCTTCTCGATCTTCTCCCGGCCCTCACGCAAGGCGTACGCCAGCCCCTCCAGGATGGCCCGGTAGATGTGGGCGCGGGTGTGGACGTCCCCGAACCCGATGATCGAGCCTTTCGCCTCCGGTCCGGGCTGGCGCACACCCGGCGACCAGTAGGGCTGCAGCATCAAGCCCATGGAGCCGGCGGGTACCGAGCGCACCAGCTCGTCGAACAGCGCTTCCGGTTCGATGCCCCGTTGTTCGGCGATTTTCCGCTCCCGCAGCCCGAATTCCCGCTTGAACCAGCTCACCATCCAGAAGCCCCGGTAGATCATGACCTCCGTGGAGTAATGGCCGGGCCGCGCCGACGGGTAGGGCGGCATGAGGCGAATCGGCTCCACGTAGCGTTGGCTGGTGGTGTTGATGGTAGCGGTGGTGCCGTAGCTCATGCAGCCAATGTCCGGCGACAGGCCGCCGGAGCCAAGTACCTCGCAGGCCTTGTCCGAGGCCGCGGCAATGACCGGCAGTCCGGCCGCAAGGCCCAGATGCCGGGCGGCGGCTTCGGTCAGGGTCCCCAGGGATTCACCCGGTGCCACCAGTTCCGGCAGCATGTCAGCGGTGACCGGCATGGTCTGCCATTTGAAGTCCCGTCGGCCGGCCCAGCGATGCCGGCGGTAATCGAACGGCAGGTAACCGACCTGGCTGGCGGTGGAATCCCGGAACTGGCCGGTCAGTCGGTAGGTCAGGTAGCCGGACAGCAACAGGAAATGCCGGGTCTGTTGCCACACCTCCGGTTGGTTCTGGTAGATCCAGTTAGCCTGGGTTTTCTCCCGAAACCGGTTGATGGTGCCCTCCAGGCCGGTCAGCTTGAACAACCAGCCCCAGGCGCCGCCCAAGGGGCGGTCGACCCGGGCGTGGCGTTGGTCCAGCCAGATGATGGCCGGGCGCAGGGGCTGGCCGTCAGCATCGAGATTGACCACGGTGCCCCGCTGGGTGGTCAGGGTCACCCCGGCGACCTGCCCGGGCGTGGCTTCGGTACTGGCCCAGAGTTTCTGGCAGGCCTGGCCGATGCTGTCCCAGAAATACGCGGGGTGCTGCTCGGCCCAGCCGGGCTGGTCCGAGAAATAGGCTTCGATGTTCTGTTTGCCCTTGCCCACCAGATTGCCCCGGGTGTCGAAGAGCAGGGCGCGGACGCTTTGGGTGCCGTTGTCGATGGCCAGAATCAGGGAATCACCGGTCATCGTTCCGCTCCCTCTGTGGCGGGGAGCGGCAGGCTGTAGGCCTGCTGCCAGATCGCCCGGTAGCGGTCGGCTTCCCGCTGCCACTGGTCATCGGTCCAGCCGAGCACTGGTTGCAGGCGCTGTTTCAACTCCGACATCAGATCGTGGGCGCCATCGGGCAGGATGAGTCCGAGTCGGGTTCGGCGCAGCAGCAGGTCGTCCAAATGCCGGACGTCCTCGCGACCGCAGGCCCAGGCCAGCTCGGTCCACAGCAGATCGCAGACCGCCGGATCGGCGCACACCGCTTGATGGTCGCCGGCGGCCAGGACCTCGGTCAGCTCTGGCCCGTAATAGCCTTGCAGGCGCTGCCAGGTAAGGTGACTGATGCCGGTGGGGCGCGGTGCCGACGGTTGCGCCGCGAACACCGGGCGGTCTTCGTCCCGCAGCCGTTCCGACCCGGACGGCTCCAGCCCGGCATACAGGGCTTCCCGGGCGATGAGCCGAAAGGTGGTGAGCTTGCCGCCGGCGATACTGATCAGGCCCTTGTCGTTCCACAGCTGATGTTCCCGGTTTTCCTTGGACGGCGCCTTCGGGCCGCCATCGGACACGACCGGACGCACGCCGGCCCAGGTGGACAGGATGTCTTTGGCGGAAATGTCGCTGCCGGGAAAAAGCCGGGCGCAGATGCGCAGCAGGTAATCGACTTCCGGTTGGCTAATGGCGGGCTCCTGGTCCAGCGACTCGCGGTGATCCAGATCGGTGGTCCCGAGCACGGTGGTCCCTTGCCAGGGAAAAGCAAACACCGGGCGCCGGTCGTCCGGGTGCAGCAGCGACACCGAACAGGACACCGGCAGGCGTTTCCAGGGCAGCACCAGATGGCTGCCCCGCAGGGGACGGATGGTTTGCCGGTCGTCGGCGTTTTGTTGCAACTCGCCCGCCCAGGCGCCGGTGGCATTGATAACCAGTCGGCCAGCCACGGTCATGGGGCTGTCGGATTCTTCCGGCTGGATCTGCAGACCGGTGACCTGGCCCTCGGTGTCGCGTTGAACTTCAAGCGCTTTCACGTAGTTCAGGCAGAGGGCGCCGTCCCGACGGGCCTCGGCCAGGATGCGCAGCACCAGGCGGGCGTCGTCGGTGACCGCGTCGGTGAACACGCTGGCGCCCATCAGCCGGTCCTGGGCCAACCCGGGGACCCATTGCAGGCTTTCACCGGCGGTCAGGAGCCGGCGCGACCGCACACGGGCGATTCGGTCGTAGACCCGAAGCAACATCTGGAACAGCCGCGGGCCCGGGAACTGCCGGTGATAATGCGGCAGCACGAACCGCAGCGGCTCGATCAGCCCTGGCGCTTCCGCCATCAGGCGCTGGCGTTCCTGAACCGCGTCCTGGGTCAGCCCGAATTGGCCGCTGCCCAGGTAGCGAAGGCCACCGTGGACCATCTTGGAGGAGCGGCTGGAGGTGCCCCAGGCGAAATCCTTCTGCTCGACCAGCAGGGTGCGCAGGCCGCTGCCGGCCGCTTCCCGGGCGACCCCGGCTCCGGTGATGCCGCCCCCAACCACAATGACGTCGAAGGGCGCTGCCCCGGCCCGTAACGCTTCCAGGCTCTGCTCTCGGGTCACGGTCATGATCAGTCCACCAGGGTCTGCGGGTTGAGCAGGGCGTCCGGGTCAAAGCTCTTGCACAGGGAGCGCAGGGCCATCATCCCCAACTCGCCCTTTTCCACCGGCAGGTAGGGGGCGTGATCCTTGCCCACGCCGTGCTGGTGACTGATGGTGCCGCCATTGTGGACGATCACCTCGGAGGTCTGGTGCTTCAGGGCCTGCCAGCGGGCCAGGGTTTCCTCATAGGTGTCCGCCACCCGGTACACGTAGGTGGTGTAGATGCTGCACCCCTGGCCGTAGAAATGGGACAGGTGGGTAAACACGTGGGTGCTTTCTTGGCGGTCGGCCAGTCCGGTTCTGAGACTGTCTTCGATACGCCCGAGCAGGTTGTCGACGTTGTCCCAGTCCGTGGCGGTCTCCAGGGTGTCGACGGCATACCCGAGCTGCCACAGGGCCTCCCGCAGGTAGGGCATGGTGAAGCGTTTTTCGGCCCACTTGGCGCCCAGTCGGGTGCCGGTGTAGACGCCCTTGTACTCGGCGCAAATCCGGCGTGCATCGCGCAAGGCGCTTCGGCACTGGTGCCGGCTGCCGGTCAGGCCGAAGGTCATCATGCACTTGCCGTCGCCGGTGCCACGCAGGGACAGGAAGGATTCGAGCATGCCGATCAGGCGGGGATGACCGGCCAGCGCCAGTTGGGTTTCGGTTTCCACCGCGTTGCTCAGGCGCAACATGGACAACTGGGTGCGGTTCTGGACCAGCTTGCGGCAGGCCGTTCGGGCCTGGCTCCAGCTGGGAAAGAACACCACGTGGAAGCTCTCCCGGTCGGGCAACGGACTGATCCTGACCTTGACCTCGGTGATCAGTCCCAGGCGGCCTTCCGAGCCCAGGATGATCTCCCGGATGTCCGGGCCGGCACTGGAGGCGGGAATGGTGGGTATCTGCAGGGTGCCTTTCAAGGTCTCGACGGTGCCGCCGGCGAACAGCTGCTCAATGCGGCCATAGCGAAGGGATTGCTGGCCGCTGGAGCGGGAGGCCACCCAGCCCCCGACCGTCGACAGTTCGAAGGACTGGGGGAAATGGCCCAGGGTGTAGCCGTGGGCCCGAAGCTGGGATTCCACCAGGGGGCCGGGTGTGCCCGCGCCGAACGTGGCGATCTGGCTGTCCGGGTCCAGGTCCAGCAAGCGATTCATCGCGCTGAGACTCACGGTCAGAATCGGCCGGTCCAGTTCGACCGGGTTGATGTGGCCGGCCACGCTGGTGCCGCCGCCATAGGGGATCAGATGCAGGTTGTGGCGGCTGGCGTACTGCAGCAGCTGGCGAACCTCGGCCCCGGTGGAAGGCGTGGCGACCCCGTCGGGAAAGACGCCAAAGTCGCCGCTGCGCATGGCCAGCCAGTCGGCCAGGCTCTGGCCCCGGGCGTGGCGGACCCGGGTTTCGGCGCCGGTATCAATCAGCCCATCGATTGCTGGATCCTCGGGCAGGCGGGAGCGGGGCACCTTCGCGCACACGGATTCCAGAGTGGCATCGTCGAGGGGTTGGCCGGCGCCAATCCGTTCGCTCAGAAACTGATGGCCATCCGAGGGCAGTGTCAGGTTAAAGGTGTCGTCACCCCAGCCGTTCCAACGTCGCATTTCGTTACTCCATGAAAGTGGTCAGGGGGCATTCTAGACCGATTGCCCGCGAGCCCGCTGTCGTTTCCCGACATCCGGGGTGTCATATACCGACACCTGGGCAGCGACCGAAATCAGGGGCGGAGGGAATCGGTGAGGCGGGTATTCAGCTCCTGCCAGCGCGACAGCTTCTCGGCCTCGCCAATGCGCTTGCGTTCGCCGCCGGAATTGTTGAGCCAGAGCCCTTCACCATTGAAACTGTAAACAGGTTCAAGATCAGTGCGTTGAGAGGCAGGTTTAATCTCGTTTATGAGGTTGTCGAGGATCAGCGGATCGTCATCGGGTTCGGCGTACCAGGCCAGCACCATGTGGGCCTGGTTCAGCTCCAGGGCCTTGACGTAGACGATGCGCAACTGATCGTCCGGCACCCCGAGGGATTTCAGGGTCAGGTACTTGGCGATGGAGAAATCCTCGCAGTCGCCACCGTTGGTGGTCAGCAGTTCAACCGGGGTGGCCCAGTAATCCTCCTCACCCCAGTGCCGGATATCGTTCACGAAGTTGACCCGGTTGAAGAAGCGATTGACCAGGCGAAGCTGGCGGTCAACCGGGGCGTTGGCCGCCAGCTTGTGCAGGCGTTGCCAGTTTTCCAGGCGTTCGTAGGCCTCGCTGCCGAACTCCTCCTGGACGTAGTTCATCAAGCGGCTGCTGAGCTCGAACGCGCCCACGAGGGCAGCCGCCAGCAACAGCATTGGCAGGAGTGGGGCACGGCGCCAAAGCACAGGAGCAGCCGTGACCATGCCGGGCCTCAGTTACTGTTATTCCGGAGGCGTTCCCTGAGTTGCTCAAGGCGCCGGCGAATTTCCTCCCTGCGCTGTTCGTTATCAGCGGCAGACTCGGGTGTCTGGGTGGTCGAGGGTGACTGGGCAGTCGGTTCGGCCCGAGGTGGTGGCTCGCCCCGGTCGGCCGCCACGGACAGGCCAGAGCGGTTGTTTTCTTCCGGGAAGAACAGGTTTTCCAGTTTGCCGCCCCGTTCAATGACCACCCGGTTGGGGTGCACGGACCGCAACTTGGCGTTGCCCGGTAGCTCCTCGCCCACGGGGTAGGCTTCGGTGTTGCCTTTCTGGTCCTCAATCAGGGCGCTGCCGGGGAATTCGCCGTCGGCGGCGAGCACGCCGCGCAGGAACAGGCGCAGATTGGTCTCGGGCAGGTTTTCGGTCTCCAGCGGCTGGCCGCTGGCATCGCCACTGAGGGTGCCGAACAGGGCAAGAGAGGCCAATTCCACTTCCGGTGGCTCATTGGCTCCGCGGCCGCGCTCGGCCAGGTTCTCGGTGCTGGTAACGGCGGTTTGCTGCTGTTGGGCCTGCCAGAAACTAACCACCTGCCAGGCTGTCAGACCCACCATGGCGGCGCCTGCGACCAGTGCAAGCAAGAGCGGAAGCCGTTGGTTTTCAAAAGGCATGGATCATCCTGGAGCAAGTGGTGGGCGGTGAAAAAGCCCACAGGTTATCAGACGGCGATGTTTTATTGGGAGTATAGTGTATAGAGTTATTCAGCGGGTCCATATCCTGTGGTAGCCTTTCTGAATTGATTGAATCGAAAAGAATTTCAGGACGGGGAAGACCGTGACTACAGAATCCGAAATGCAGCAGCAGGATGCTCCGTTAGGTCGTCTTCCTTTCACCTTTGCCAAACGCAATGGCGTCATCCTGACGCGCTCCGAAGACGGCGACCCCATCATCCTGGTGCGACCGGGTGCCTCGCACTCGGCCCTGGCCGAGGCCAACCGGGTCAGCGGAGGTCGAGCGCGGTTCTCGACCATCGACCCGGACCGGTTCGACCACGCCCTCAACGCCGCTTATCAGAACGATTCGGCCGAAGCCATGCAGATGGTGGAGGGCATCGGCGATGACATGGATCTGGCGTCCCTGGCCGAGTCGGTGCCCGAGACCGAGGACCTGCTGGAGCAGGAAGACGACGCGCCGATCATCCGGCTGATCAACGCCATTCTCACCGAAGCCATCAAGACCAACGCCTCTGACGTTCACATCGAAACCTATGAGAAGCGTTTGGTGGTGCGGTTCCGGGTCGACGGGGTGCTGCGGGAAGTGGTGCAACCGAAACGGGCCCTGGCGCCGCTGCTGGTGTCCCGGATCAAGGTCATGGCCAAGCTGGACATCGCCGAGAAGCGGGTTCCCCAGGATGGCCGGATTGCCCTGCGGGTGGCCGGCCGGGAAGTGGATATCCGGGTCTCGACCATGCCATCGTCGAGCGGCGAGCGGGTGGTGCTGCGTCTGCTCGACAAACAGGCCGGGGCCATCCGCCTGGAATCCCTCGGCATGTCCGGGGACGACCTGAAAGTCCTGCGCAAGCTGATCAACCGTCCCTACGGCATCCTGCTAGTCACCGGTCCCACCGGTTCCGGTAAATCCACCACCCTGTACGCCTCGCTGCAGGAAATCAACGACCGCAGCCGCAACATTCTCACCGTCGAAGACCCGATCGAGTACGACCTGCCGGGCATCGGCCAGACCCAGGTCAATCCCAAGGTCGACATGACCTTTGCCCGGGGCCTGAGGGCGATCCTGCGTCAGGACCCGGACGTGGTGATGATCGGTGAGATCCGAGATCTGGAAACCGCCGAAATCGCGGTTCAGGCCAGTTTGACCGGCCACCTGGTGCTGTCCACCCTGCACACCAACACCGCGGTCGGCGCCATCACTCGCTTGATGGACATGGGCATCGAGCCGTTCCTGATTTCCTCGAGCCTGGTGGGCATCATTGCCCAGCGTCTGGTCCGGGTCCTGTGCACCGAATGCCGCGAAGCGTACACGCCGTCCGAGGAACACTGCGAATTCCTGCAGCTGGACCCGGCCCTGCCGCCCACCATCTATCGGGCCAAAGGCTGTGAGCACTGCAACGAGCTCGGCTACCGGGGCCGTATCGGTATCTACGAGGTGGTCGAGGTGACCGAGGAACTCAGCAGTCTGATCGACAAGCGCGGGGGCGAGATGGAGCTGGAGCGGTCTGCTCGCAAGCGCGGGCCGAGCATTCACGCCGATGGGGTCCAGAAGATCCTCGACGGCGTGACCAGTGTCGAAGAGGTCCTCCGCGTTACCTACCGGGGCCGCTAAACCATGCCCGCATACGACTACAAGGCGCTGGACGCACGGGGCAAACAAAAGCAGGGGGTCATGGAAGCCGACGCCCCTCGGGCGGTTCGCCAACAACTCCGTGAAAAGGGCATGACTCCTCTGGCCGTGGCGCCGGCCACCGAGAAGCAGGCCCGGGCCAACCCCCTGAGCAGTCGGGGCTCCCTGGCCGCCGCCGATCTGGCGCTGGTGACCCGTCAGCTGTCGACCCTGATCCAGTCCGGCATCCCGGTGGAGCAGGCGTTGTCGGCGGCGGCGCAGCAGTCCACCAAACCCCGTATCCGGAGCATGCTGATCGCCATCCGGGCCAAGGTCATGGAGGGCTACAGCCTGGCCGACAGCCTCGGCGAATTTCCCCGGGCTTTCCCCCGTCTGTACCGCTCAACCGTAGCGGCCGGAGAGCACGCGGGCCATCTGGATCTGGTGCTGAACCGGCTGGCGGACTACACCGAGAGCCGCCAGGAAGCGCGCCAGAAAATCCAGCTGGCCGCTATCTATCCCATCATCCTGAGCGTGGTGGCCATCGCCATCGTGGTGTTCCTGCTGACCTACGTGGTGCCGGACATCATTGACGTGTTCCTGAAACAGGGCCAGGAATTGCCGGCGCTGACCCAGGCGATGCTGGCGGTGTCGGAATTTCTGGGCAGTTACGGTGTCTATCTGCTGATCCTGCTTGTGCTGGCGATCGTGGCATTCCGCATCGCCCTGAGCCGACCTGGCTTCCGGATGAAATTTCATAAACGGTTATTGCATCTGCCCCTGTTCTCCGGAATGGTGCGCGGTGTGAATACCGCCCGCTACGCGAGCACCCTGAGCATTCTGACCACCAGTGGTGTGCCCCTGGTGGAGGCCATGCGAATTGCTGGTGAGGTACTGTCCAACGACCACCTGCGCAGTGAATTGCGGGTGGCCGCCAAGAAAGTGAGTGAGGGTGGGTCGCTGAACCGGTCCCTGGACCAGACTGGCTATTTCCCGCCCATGATGTTGCACATGATTGCCAGCGGCGAGGCCAGTGGTGAGCTGGACAGCATGCTCGAACGCACCGCCCGCATGCAGGAGAACACCCTGCAGTCCAAGATCGCGGCGATTGTCGGCTTGTTCGAGCCGATGATGCTGCTGGTCATGGGGGTGGTGGTGCTGATCATCGTGCTGGCGATCATGCTGCCGATCCTGAATATGAGCAACCTGGTGGGCTAAAGCCCGTTCGGTTGCCGGAATCCAGAACGAGACAAGGACTTCCATGCCAATGACGAGAGAAACGATGAACCTTCGAAACCTGAACAAGCGAGTCGATAACCGTGGCTTTACCCTGATCGAGATCATGGTGGTTATGGTCATTCTCGGTCTTCTGGTGGCCATCGTTGCCCCCAACATCATGGGCCGCAGCGACCAGGCCAAGGTCACGGTCGCCGAAACCCAACTCAGCAACATCGCCAACGCCCTGGATCTGTACCGGCTGGATAACAGCCAGTACCCCTCCACCCAGCAGGGCCTTCAAGCGCTGGTTACCAAGCCCAGCGGCAGCCCCGAGCCGAAAAACTGGAACCCGGATGGCTATCTCAAGAGCGTGCCCGAAGACCCCTGGGGCGCGGAATACCAGTACGTGAGCCCGGGTACCGAAGGCCCCTATGATCTGTATTCCTATGGTTCCGATGGTCAGGAAGGCGGCGACGGCGATGCGGCCGACATCAGCGCCTGGGACACCAAGGACTGATCCACGGTGCCCGTCAGGACGCAACAATCCGGCTTCACGCTGATTGAGATCCTGGTTGTCCTGATCATCGTTGGCCTGCTGGCCTCCCTGGCGGTCTTCACGTTCGGGGGCAGCTCCCAACAGCGGGAACTGGAGAACGAGGTGCGGGACCTGTACCTGCTCATGCAGACGGCCTCGGAGCAGGCGGTGTTCAACAACCGGGAGCTGGGTCTCCAGATTTTCCCGGAGGGCTACCAGTTCGTCGCCTACGAAGACGAGTCCGGCGACTGGGCGGCATCCGGTGAGCGCCTGTTCCGGTCCCGGAGTTTTCCGGACTGGCTGGAAGTCACCAAATTCATCGAAAGCGACGCGCCCAGACTGGCCTCGGCCGAGGACGAACTGCGACCGGACGTGGTGTTTTTCTCCAGCGGTGAAACCACGCCCTTCGAATTCGAGTTCACCATCCGCCGAGGCGACAGCGATTACCTCCAGGTACTGGCGTCCGATGGCGTGTCGCCCCTGGAATGGCGCAAGCCCGGGGATGACGAGGACGACCAGTGAAGACGGCGAAAGGCTTTACCCTGATTGAGGTCCTCGTTGCCTTGCTGGTGTTCGGGCTTATTGCCACCGCCGCCGCCGAGGTAGGCAGCCAGTACATCGCCAGCTACGAGCGCGTGCGCGACAAGACCCTCGCCGGCTGGCTTGCGGACAACCGCATCAATGAGCTGAGGCTGGAGGAAAACCTGCCTGGCATCTCCGAAAACTCCCGCGACACCGACTACGGCACCTTTCGCTGGCAAGTCACCACCCGGGTTCAGGGCACTTCCGAGGCCAACATGAGACGGGTTGAGGTGACGGTGGCCCGTTACCGGGGCGACGAAAGCGAACCGGCCCCGATCCATACCCTGTCTGCATTCCTGGGGCAGAACTGATGAAGCAGCTTCGACCTCAGCGTCCCTCCCAACGGGGCTTTACCCTGATGGAAGTGCTCATCGCCGTCACCATCACCGCCGTCATCGGTCTGGGGGTCTGGCAAGTGGTCGGCTCCATTGTCACCGCCCGCGACCGGGTGAACGAGCTGGCGGAAGACTTCGATGGCTTGCAGCGCGCCATGGTTCTACTGGAGCGGGACCTGATGCAGATCGTGAATCGTCCGGCCCGTGACGTGTATGGGGATTTCCAGGCTGCTCTGACCAGTCGCGAAGAAGACTTCGCCCTCATCCTCACCCGCCAGGGCTGGCGCAATCCGCTGGGAACCCGCCGCAGTGGGTTGCAGCGGGTAGCCTGGGAATACACCGGGGACGAACTGCGGCGACGGTATTGGCCCATGGTCGATCAGGGCCAGGAGGACGACAGTCGGGATATCCTTCTGCTGGAACAGGTCCTTGAGTTCGAGGTTCGTTTTTTGAATGACCGGCGTGCCTGGGAGCCCGAATGGCCAACCGACGAAATGTTGGCCAGCCTCAATCCCGGCAGCCGCCCAGACCTGCCCCTGCCCATGGGCATTGAGGTGACCCTTGAGCATGAGCGCTTTGGCGAGCTGGTGCGCACCTTCGTGCTGCCGGATTTTATCGCCGAAGAAGCACAGGGCGTGGTGAACCAGGCCAACGAAGCGGCGCAGCAAGCTGAGCCGGAGGAGTCGCCGGACGACGCCACCGACCCCAACGCCCAACCGGCGCAGGGAGGCTGATATGAACCGCTGGAGTCGGGCAGGGCGCATGGGGCGTCAGCGAGGTGTGGCACTGATCATGGTGCTGCTGGCCATGGCGCTGGTGGTCATGCTGACGGCGGGCATGACCCAGCAACAGAGCATTCGGGTGTTCAAGGCCGGCCATTACCTGGCCCAGCAGCAGGGCGTCAGCATCGCCCTTGGGGCGGAGGCCTTTGCCCGTCAGATTCTTGTCCGGGATTACGAAGAGGACAAGGAAGAGAACAAGATGATCGACACCCTTGATGAGTTCTGGGCCATGAACTCGGCCGTCCTGCCGGTGGACGACGCCGGGGTGGTCGAGGTTCAGATTGACGATCTGGGTGGCCGGATCAACCTCAACGATCTGGTCACGGGCAACGGCCAGGTCGACCCGCTGACCAAGGATCGGCTGACCCGATTGCTGGCGGCGTTGCAGATATCCGAGATCACCGTGGACGTGCTGATCGACTGGCAGGATGAAAACGACCAGACCATCAGCGCTTATGGGGCGGAGGATGGCCAGTATCTATCCGCAGAACCGGGGTATCGCGCCGGCAATCAACCGTTCGCGAGTGTGACCGAACTGCGCCTGATAGACGGCATGACCGAGGAGATCTATCAAGCCCTGGCCCCCCACGTAGCGACACTGCCGGTGTCCGGACTGGGCATCAACGTGAACACTGCGACCGGTGCGGTGTTGCGCTCCCTCAGTGATGAGCTGACGGATGCCCAGGCGAAGGCTATTCTTGAGAAGAGAGAAGAGGAACCCTTCGAGAATCTGCAGGATTTTCTGGCGCTGCCGGAGTTCGCCGGCCTCGGTCTCACCAGTGCCGGCCTCGGTCTGCAAACCCGATTTTTTGAAGTTGTTTCACGGATTACCTACGATGATCGGGTTGTGAACATGGTCAGCACCATTTTCCGCAACCCGGAGGGCGAGATCCGAACGGTTCGACGGGACACCGGCCAGAAAAACCGAATCACCAAAGAACCGGTCACCATTTCAGAAGGATAACCATGTCTTATCGGCTATACGTGCGGCCCGTGCCTCCGCTGGCGGATCCGGAGCAGAATCCTGAGGCCCAGGCCTACAACTGGGTCCTGCATGATGCGAGTGGCGATACCCAGGCTCGCGGAGTCGGCGATTCGCAATTCGACATCGAGCAGACCCTGGGCCAGAACGCCCTGGAAAATGTGCTGCTGATCGGCCTGATCCCGGGCGATGAGGCCCTGTTCTGCGTTGCCGATATTCCCGCCAAGCAAAGCCGGTTCATCCACCAGGCCCTGCCGTACGCGGTTGAGGAGCAGATCGCCCAGGACATCGACACCGTGCATCTGGCCCTGGGCAAGCACATGGATGAAGGCTTCCGGGTTGCCGCCATCGACGACGAACGCATGGCCCAATGGGTGTCCCTGTTCTCGGGGTGGGAGCACGCGCGCCTGGATGCGATCTTCCCCGACGCCGCCCTGCTGCCCACCACCGAAGGTGGCTGGTCCGTGTGCATCGACGGTGACACAACGCTGATGGTCAGTGACCGGGGCGAATGGCTGAGCATGCACTCGGCCAATCTCGGCATGTTTGCCCATACCCTCGCGGTACCGCCGTCAGAAGAGGTGGTGGCGGAAATGCCGGTGTCACTGTACGCCACCGAGGAAGAATTCAATCTGCACGAATCGGTCATCGGCGAACTCAAGGCACCGGGTCGTCTGACGGTGCGTCGCGAGACGCTGGAGCTCATGCCCCTGGAGTTGCTGGCGCACGCCCATCACCATCACCTGTCCAGCCCGATCAATCTGTGCCAGGGCAAATTCTCCGCCCGCAGCAACAAAGCCAGCCCGTTCAAGCCCTGGAAACCCCTGGTTGCCGTGGCCGCGGTCTGGTTCGGGGTTCAGGTAGCCCTGGAGATTGGTATGGGGCTCTACCACGAACGCCAGGCCAACCAGCTGGAGGAGCAGGCCATGGCGGTGTACCGCGAAGCCTTCCCCGGAGACCGACGCGCCCACGCCGGCAATGTCCGGCGGGTGATTGAGGGGCAATTGCGGGTGGCCGGCTCGGACGGCCCCGATCTCGATTTCATCAGCCTGATGAAGTACACCGGGCAGGAGTATTCGGAACTGCCGAGCGCTCAATCGGTCACCTTCAACTCCGTCAATTTCAGTCGCTCCCGGGGTGAACTGGTGGTGGATGTCAGGGCCGACAGTTACGACCGGCTGAGTACCCTGCGCAACGGCCTGGCGAACCAGGGCCTGGAAGCCCAGATTGGGTCAGTGGTGAATGAATCCAGCGGCGCCCGTGGCCGTCTGACGGTGTCGGGAGGGTAACGGCATGTTCGAGAAGCTCAAGGACCAACCTGCGGTCGGAAAACTGATCGCGCAGTATGACCAGTTGCCGCGCCGGGACCAGCAAGCCTTGCTGGTATTGGTGGTGGCGGTGTTCCTGGGACTGTTGTACTTCGCAGTGTGGCGGCCCGCAGCCGATTTCCACGATTCTTCGCTGGCCCAGCGCGAGAACGCCGCCGAATTGCTGGCCTGGATGCAAGCCAACGAACCCACCATCAAGCGCCTCGGCAGCGCGGGCGCAGAGTCCGGGCAGGGCAATGTCGACATTCCCGATGGTCGTGCCCTGATGGCACTGGTCACCCAGTCCGCCCGTGAAGCCGGGCTCTCACTCCAGCGTTTCGAGCCCAGCGGCGAAAATGCCATCCGGGTGTGGCTGGAAGACGCACCTTTCGCGGAGGTTGCAGCCTGGCTTGAGCGCCTGAATACCGGTAACGGCGTTATCATCGATCAGGCTGCCATGGACCGTGAAGATGAACCAGGACGAGTGTCGGTACGTTTAACCTTGACGATCTGAATGCGAATGTTCGTGGTCAAAGCCGTTTAGCCGTGTTGGCAGGAGAAGTGCGAGATGAGTCAAGGCAGTCAAAACAGGAAAGCTTCCGAACCGGTGGTCGTTCGCCTGGATGCAACCGCAACCAACGAAGCACGGTCCATTCTCTATCACGCCTACCGCAATGAACCGACCTTCCAATACCTGTTCGACCATCGGCGTCCGGGATACGACCAGCGCATTCGCGCCACCATTCGCGAATTGATCGACCTGTACCTGGGGTTCGAACAGGAGTCGATCGGGGTGATGGTGGACGACACCCTGGTGGCGGTGGCCTTCATCGGCGATCCGGAACTCAGGATGAACCTGGCTGATCAATTCAGCTGGCGCATCCGTATGGTTCTGACCACCGGGTTTGCCTCGACACGACGCTACCTGGATTACCACGAAAAAATTCGACGCCTCCTGCCGCAACCCCTGGCGCATCAGCTCCCCCTAATGGGAGTGAATCCGAAATACCAGAACCGGGGCTACGGGCGCTTGCTGTTGAAGGCGGTGGAGAAGCTCTGTGCCGAGAACCCCAGGGGCAGCGGTCTGGTGCTGGACACTGGCAACAGCCGCTACCTGCCGTTTTACGAGTCTGAGGGGTTCCGGAGCCTGGGCAAGATCCAGCTCGGAGACTATGAGGACCACGTTCTGTTCCGGGAAGTTCACGCCGACAGCAAGGCAGCCGCCAGCGCCCAAAATTGACCGCAGGATTTGACTGAACAAGAGGAGACACTGTGTCTGAGAACCACGATTTTGACCTGATTATCATTGGCGCGGGCTCCGGCGGCGTGCGGCTGGCCCGGGTGTCCGCCCAGCGGGGAGCGCGAGTAGCGGTGGTCGAGTCACGTTACCTGGGCGGTACCTGCGTCAACGTCGGCTGTGTGCCCAAGAAACTGTTCGTCTACGGCGCACACGTCCAGGACGAACTGGAAGACGCAGCGGGTTATGGCTGGAACGTGCCCCTGGACAGTACCCGGTTTGACTGGCCGACCCTGGTCGCCAACAAAAACGCAGAAATCGAGCGCCTGAATGGCATCTACGGCCGGATGCTCAACAATGCCGGGGTCACCATCATTGAGGGCACGGCGTCTCTCAAGGATGCCAACACCGTGGTGGTGGGGGATCAGTCCTACAGCGCCCGTCATATCACCGTGGCCACGGGCAGCTGGCCGGTGGTGCCGGACATTCCCGGCAAGGAATCCGTCCTGACCTCGAACGAAATGTTTTACCTGCCGCAGTTGCCGAAGCAGGCGGTGGTCTGGGGTGGTGGCTACATCGCGGTGGAGTTTGCCGGCATCCTGGCAGGTCTGGGAGTCGAGGTTACCCTGTTGTACCGGGGCGAACTGTTCCTGCGCGGTTTCGATACCGACGTCCGGGAATTTATCGATCAGGAAATGCGCAAGAAGGGCGTGACCCTGAAGTATGGCGTCACCATCGAGTCGGTCGAAAGCGAAGGCGCGCACTATCGGGTTCATCTGAACAATGGTGAAACCCTGACCACTGGCCTGGTCATGGCCGCCACCGGCCGGCGGGCGCTGGTGGATGGCCTGGGGCTGGCGGAGCTGGGCGTGGAATTCACCGATTCCGGGCACGTGGCGGTGGACGACCATTTCCAGACCGCCGTGCCCTCGATCACCGCGCTGGGCGACGTCATTGGTACGCCGCAGCTGACACCCGTGGCGCTGGCTCAGGGGATGGTCCTGTCCCGTCGCCTGTTTGGCGACGGCCAGGGCGACATGGACTACTCGGCGATTCCGACCGCGGTGTTCTGTCAGCCCAGCATCGGGACTGTGGGCCTGACCGAGGACGAAGCCCGCGAGGCTGGCTACACGGTGCGTATTTACCGCTCGGAGTTCCGCCCGATGAAATACACCCTCAGTGGCCGGGACGAGCGCAGTTTGATGAAGCTGGTGGTGGACGACGGCACCGACCGCGTGTTGGGTGCCCACATGGTTGGACCCGAGGCCGGGGAAATCACCCAGGGGCTGGCGGTTGCCATCAAGGCCGGCGCGACCAAGGCGCAGTTCGATGCCACTCTCGGCATCCACCCCACCTCGGCCGAAGAGTTCGTCACCATGCGCGAGCCGGTGGCCTAAGTTCAGGCCCGAGTCTGGCGCCCAGGGAAGGGCGCCTGGACTCAGAGCTGCACCCAGCGGCTCAACACCGCCTGCAGGTTTTCCTTGCGAACGGGCTTGGCCAGATAGTCGTTCATGCCGCAATCCAGGCAGCTCTTCTCCGTTCCCGGCAAGACGTCGGCCGTCAGGGCAATGATGGGCGTGCCACTCTGGCCATTGCCTTGCTCCCATTCCCGGATCATGCGGGTGGTTTCGTAGCCATCCAGAATCGGCATCTGGCAATCCATTAGGATCAGGTCATAGCCCTTGTGGTTGTTGCGCACTTTCTCGAACGCATCCTTGCCGTTGTCGGCGGAGTCGGTCTGAAAACCGAGTCGGGCCAGCAGCGCCATGGCCACCCGCTGGTTCACCAGGTTGTCCTCCACCACCAGGGCATGGGCGGCACCGTGCGCGGAGCGCCGAGCCGATTCCTCCGGCGGTTTCTTGCTCTCGGCACCGTTGGCCAGTTCGAACGGCAGCTCGAAGCGGAAGGAGGAGCCCTTACCCAGGTCGGTCTCGACCTTGATGTGCCCGCCCATCAGTTCGATCAGCCGCTGCACCAGTGACAGGCCGAGACCCGTTCCGCCGTGGCGCCGGTCGTCGCCGTTCTCCAGCTGCTCGAAGGAATTGAAGATATCGGAAAGCCGATCAACCGGGATGCCGGAGCCGGAATCGCTCACCGAGCAGTTCAGAATCAGGCAGTTATCTTCCAGGGCTACGCAGCCGGCCTGGATGTTGATGAACCCGTCCCCGGTGAACTTGATGGCGTTGTCGATCAGACCGGCGAGGATCTGGCGCAGGCGGGGCGCGTCACCGACGACGATGGGGGTGTCCGGCCATTCGCCGTAAAAGCTCAGGTTCAGCGGCAATCCCCGCTCCTCGGCCAGATGCCGGTAGGTGGCCGTGCAGTTCTCGATCAGTTTACGCAGGTCGAATTCCTGGCTGTCCAGCACCAGGGACCCGTTGTCGACGCGCGAAAAATCCAGGATATCGCTGATGACGGTGAGCAGGTCCTCGGTGGATTGGCGTGCGGTGTCCAGGTAATCCCGTTGCCGGGTGGTGAGCGGGTCTTCCTGAATCAGGTCGATCATGCCCAGCACGCCGTTGAGCGGTGTTCGCAGTTCGTGACTCATGGTGGCCAGGAACTCGGATTTGGCCTGGTTGGCAGATTCGGCCTTCTGGCGGGCGCTTTCCGAGGCCGCGAGGGTTTGTTCCCGAGCGTTGTTCAGTTCGGTCAGGTGACGCGCCAGTTCATTCAGTTGTTGCTCCAGGGCGACCACTTCCCGGGCGCCCCGGCTGCCGCTGTGGGCCACTTCCTGATAGTCGCGGTTGATGAGCCGGCCAACACGCCCCGAGAGGTTGCGGATGGGCGCCAGAATGCTGCCCAGGAAATGATTGATCAGCAGAATGGAAAACAGCAAGAGAGCGGTACCGACCGCCAGTGAACTCCAGAGGATGTCCTGTCTCCGGTTTTCCAGGATCTCGGTGCTGACGCCCACCTGCACGGTGCCCACCCTGAGGGCGCCGGAGCCGAATCCGTACTCCGGGGTGAACCATTCGGTATCCTGGGCCGAGTCGAGTTCCAGGGGTTGCTGAAGGATTTCCGCTTCGTAGACGTTGAACGGCCCGGCGTCGGAGTCATCGTCGCTGGCACCAATGCCAACCCGACCGATCTGGGTCCCCATGACGTCAACAACCCGAATCCAGTCCGCCTTGCTGCGCCGCAGGGATTGGGTCAGTACCTGCTCCAGCGCAACGGAATTTCCGGACACCACGGCGTATTCCAGGGCCGGAGCCAGGCTGTCGGCCAGCATCTGACTGCTGCCGGAAAGATCCTGTCGGGCATCGTCCAGCCGCGCTGAGGTGAAGAACACCATCAGGACAATAAACATGACAACGGCTGGAAGCGCGCCCAGAAGCAGCAGCTTTCTGGACAGGGGGGCATGCGCCTGGTCCGGTTTAGTCACCCTGTGGCCCTCCTGCATTGGTGAGTTCATCCTGAATGGTTTGATTGAGCGCTTCCCGATCCGGAATGGGAATGTTGAGGGATCGGGCAACCTGGTCATTGATTTCTACCCGGTACCGCGTCGGATACGACGGATCCGGGAATTGGCCGGTGGCAAAGTATTCCTTCAGTGCGTTGGCACCGAGGTTGGCCATCTCGGGGAACGGGGCGTAACTCGAAGCGAGGGCGCCGGCCCGGACATAGGCCTGGCTCGGCCCAATGACAATCTTATTGCGCCGGTACGCCGTCAGCAGGATGTGTTTGATGGTGCGCGGGTTGTAGATGGCGTCGTCCGGCGCGGCCAACAGGAAATCGCCGTAGCCGAGGGCGCGAACCAGGGTGGGTATCAGGTCGCCGTCACTTTCAACCACAAACACCCGGGCGGTCATGCCATGGAGCGGCAACTGGTCAAGGAGCGGCTCGTAGAGTTCGACCGAACCGGGTGTCGCCAGAATCGCCACGGTGTTGGCCTGGGGCAGGATGGCCTTGCCGGTCAGTGCCTGCCGGAGCAGCGGGACATCGTACAGAACCCCCGAGATCTGACCGGGAGCCAGTTCGGCGAAGCCGTCGATGAACGACTGCTGCACCAGCATGGCGAGAATCGGGATGCTTCGATTGGCTTGGCGCACGCGGGAAAAGGCGGCCGGTCCCACCGACACCACGGGGGTGTTTTCGATCAGTGGGATCTGGTCATCAGAGATCGGGAGCAGGGTGACTCCATCCCCGAGTCGATCCTGCAGCAGGCTACCAATATGCTGGTCGAGTGCAGTATTGCCCGACCCGGCAAGGTAGACGGTTTGGTTGGCAGAGTCCTGGGCGTGGGCGGCCACGGTGAAGACAAGACTGGAAAAGACCCAGAGGGCCCACACTGCGAAAGCGCGGACCCCGGGAAGCAGAGTGCTTCGCCACCTGATACAGCCGTCTCGTGTCATACCTTCCCGGGTTGGTACCTGTCCTTGGTCATCAATCAGAAGCGAATTCCGGCCTCTACGAAATACTGGTTGGGATGATCAATCACATTGTCAGGGCTGATCCATGGCTCCTGCTCAATGTAGTGCTGCAACGTCAGGGCCAGCACGTAACTGAAATCCGGCATGTCCACGCGACGGGCCAGGCGGAAATCGGCCCGTTTGAACCGGGTCTCACGCACCTCTTGGGCATAATAGAAAGCGGCGGAGGAGGTCAGATCCCAGGGCAGATCCTGAATCCAGGCCAAACTACCGGAGTGCCGAGCCGAGAGGCGTGCCAGCAGGTCAACGGCCCGCTGCTGGGTCCGTGCGGACAGGGCGTCCGGATCCCCTGAATAGCGGCCGTCCTGGTCGAGGTACGCGTAGGTGGCGCGCAACATGGTGCCAGAGAACTCCAGCGAGGTTTCCAGCTCGACGCCCTCCTGTTCCATGGCCACGTTGTTGGCGATGTACCAATCTTCCTCGTTGATCACGCCACTGATCATATCCCGAAAATAGTCGTTAAAGTACCGCACTTCAACGTTCATGAGCGCGCTATCTAAATGAAATTGCCCGAAATAACTGATCTCACGGGAGGTGATCCGTTCTTCCTCCAGTTCCTCGCCAAAGGTGGACGTGCTCGGGTCCACCAGGTCCTCGACCCGAACCCGTGCACCTTCCAACACCTGGAAGGGCGCATTCACATTGCGGAAGCGATAGGACCAGTCAGGATCCTGCTCGAACGCATCCGGGGTACGAACGGCCCGGGAGAACACGAAGCGCAAGGCGTGGTTGTCGTTCAGGATGAAGTTGGTGGCCACCCGCGGCGAGAAATAGCTTTCGTCGGTGGTTGTGGTCTTTTCCCAGTTACCCCCGGCGTTGAAGGTGAGCCAGTTCAACGGTGAATACTCGGCGTTGGCGAATAACCGGGTCTGGTAGTTGTGACCGGTCCCGTTGAAAAAGGTCTCGGATTTGAACCTGTCTTCGCGATAACCCAGGCCGGACACCAGCTTGACCTGGGGGCTAAAGATGAGGGTGTCCTGCAGCTCGAATTCCAGACGGGATTCTTCGGCGTCTTCATTCAGGCGCGCGTTGAATGGCTGGGCTTCACTCGGTGTCGGGGAGCCCGGTGGCAGCAGGGAACTGATCAGCGCCACGCCATTATCGATGGGGTTGTCTTCACCGGCGATTGGGATGGAGATGTTCCAGCGCTGACGACGGATCTGGTTCTGGTAGCTCGCCTGGAGGTGGTAGAAGTGCTGGTCGGACGTGGCACCGTTCAGGCGAGTCTGGAAATAGTGGCTGTTGATGTCGATGTCGGGGTTTTCGGTGGCGCCAAGCTTACCCGATTTGAACTGATCCTCTTCGTTGACGCCGTCCACCACGCCGGCCCGAACGTCGATCGAGAAGTCGTTGCTCAGGTTGAGGATGCTGTCGAAGTTAATGTTGTTGATGTCGTGGCCGTCGTGATAGGCCCTTTCTTCACCACCCTCGACCTGGGCATCAAAACCATTGGATTTGCGTTTCTCGTAGGAGAGGCGCCAGCTGCCGTTGCCATCGGCATCGCCAACCGAGGTAAAGGTGCGCAAATGACCACGGGAACCAGCGGCAGCGTAGGCCTCAACGCCGGCGGTGTCGGTCGGCGAGCGGGTGATGATATTGATGCTGCCGAGAAAGGCGTTGATACCGTGGGCGGCGGAATTGGGGCCGCGGCTGACTTCGATTCGTTCGATGTTCTCCAGGGCCACCGGCATGGAGATCCAGTCTACGTCCGCCAGACTGGCCCGGTAGGCGGTGCGCCCGTCAATCTGTACCTGCAGGCGGCGCTGCTCGTACTGGGAGGTTCCGTGATAGGTGGTGACCGGGTTGCTGCTGCCGGAGACACCAACGATCATGCCGGGCACCAACCGGAACACCTCGACCAGGTTCATGATGCCCAGGTCCCGGATCATGTCACCGGTAATGATGGTCGTGGTGCCGGGCACCCGAAGCTTGGATTGCCGGAGCCGGGTGGTGGTGAGCACTTCCGGCAGCTGGGACTGTTCGCCCTCGGCATCGAGGATTGGCGGGTACAGCAGGGCTCCCTCGGACTGGCTCCAGCCCAGGGTTGGGAGCATCAGTGCCATCGAGACGGCGGCGCAAAGGGAAGCCCGTCGGGCAGTGAAACGATGCCCGCAGGCAAAGGGTGTCGAATTTTGCATGGGTGACAATCTATAATCTGCCGAGCTGGAGATTGGAAACCGGTCTGTAACTGTTTGGTCTATCGTATGGAACTACAGACGGTTTGTCTCTCAAAAATGTAATGAATTTAAGAGCTCGGAGTTGCAGCCTTATGACTTGCTGGGAAATCCTCGGTATCGAACCCACGACTGATCAGCACCGGATTCGTCAGGCGTACGAGCAGCAGATGAAGTTTGCCTCTGGTGACGAGGCGGCCAGGCTGGATCAGGCGTTCCGCGATGCCACCGGCCAAGCGCCTGCGCCGGCGCCGACCGAGGAGCGCCGTGAGCAATCCGCGCCGGAGGCGCGGCCGCTGGATGGCAACGATGGCCAGGTGGTGCGTGAAGTCGTGCTTCAGATCAAGGCGCTTTTGAACGACTCCAGGCGCAGTCAGGACGTGGGTATCTGGCAGGCCATACTGTGCGAGCCTCCGGCCGACCAAGAGCCGGTGCGGGCTGAAATTGCCCGTCAGCTTGAGCCCCAGATCCGCCCCATGGCGGAGAACGGCAGTCTATCCTCGTCGGTGGCGAACTTTCTGGGGAACTGGTTTGAGTGGTCCAGTCTTCAGGGGCTGGCCGAGCCCAGGGAAACCGCCATTGATGATGACAGCCCTGACAACTTCCCTGGCGAGGCGGACCAGCCGCCGCAGCTTGTGAATTTCTGGCCCGCGGTCATCGGCTGGATCGTGGGGCTGGCCGTTCTGGCCATGCTGTTCGGGGGCATGGGCGGTGGTGGCTAATTCTTGCTGCCACCTGCCTGCGCCTCGATCCGCGCCTTGTATTTCTGGGCAAGAATAGCGCCCACGATGACCTGAATCTGGTTGTAGCACATGATCGGCAGCACGATCATGCCGAAGCCCGGATGGCCGGAAAACAGGACCTTGGCCATGGGCAGGCCGGACGCCAGGCTTTTCTTGGAGCCGCAGAACACCACCGCAGCCTCATCCTCCAGGCTGAACCCGAAGCGCCGGACCAGAATCCGCGCCATCAGCATGAACAACCCCAGCAGGCCGAAGCAGAGCAGGATGGCCAGGACAATGGCCTTGACCGGGAGATTCTGCCAGAGCCCGCTTGCCACCGAGTGGGAAAAGGCCGAGTAGACGATCAGCCAGATCACGCATTTGTCGTAACGCGCCATCATGCTTTCATTACGCCCCATGAAACCGCCCAGCCAGGGTCGCAGGGCGTGCCCGACCATGAACGGCAACAGCAGTTGCAGCACGATGTCCTTTAGCGCCTCGGCCACGGAAAACTCGCCGGTGCCTGAGGTGCTGACCAGCAGCAGGAGCAGGAAGGGCGTCAGCATCATGCCGAACACGTTCGAGGCTGCTGCACTGCAGATGGCGGCCGGCACGTTGCCCTTCGCCATTGCGGTGTAGGCGATGGAGGAGGAAACCGCCGACGGCAACACCCCCAGATAGAGAAAGCCGAGGCCCAGATCCCGCGGCATCCAGCTCGGCGCAAGGTCACTCAGGCCATGGATCGGCAAGACCGCCAGCGGAAAGAACACGAAGGTGAGGGCAGTGATCAGGATGTGCAGACGCCAGTGGGTTGCGCCGGCGATGATCTGTTCCCGAGACAGGGCTGCGCCGTGGAAGAAGAACAGCAGGGCCACGGCAATGGTCCCGGCGGTGGCCAGCACATCGCCGGCGGTTCCGGTCGCAGGCAGTACCGAGGCCAGGACAATGGCGCCGAGCAGGAGCAGGGTGAAGGTGTCAATCCGGAAGGGCATGGGTCAGCGCTCCTCGTTGCGCAGGGCATTCAGGCTGGGCCGGAGCAGGGCCCTGGCCAATTGCTCGGCTTTGCCGGTGTCGCCACGGCGAATGGCGGCAAGCAGCAGTTCGTGGTCTTCCTGGGAGGGTTCCGGCAGATCGGCGTCGGTCTCGGTGCGCTCAATGGTCTGGCCGACGGCCTGGGCAAAGTAGTCGTACAGGCCGATCAGGGCGCTGTTGTGACAGGCCTGAACGAGCCGGTGGTGGAAGGTCTGGTCGTGATGGATCCGCTGCTCCAGGTCGTCGCCGGCACGTGCCCGCGCATCCAGCGCCTGGGTCATGGCCCGCAGGTCGGCCTCGGTGCGCCGGGAGGCAGCCAGGGTTGCCGCCTCGGTCTCCAGCATGATTCGGACTTCAAGTTGCTCCGCCAGCCGGGTCCTACTGATCCGCCGCAGGGTCTCGCCGGCATCGCGGGTGGCGCGCACGTAGGTGCCGTCGCCTTGGCGGGTATCCAGCATGCCCACGTGCACCAGCACACGCACCGCCTCGCGCACGGTGTTGCGGCTTACGCCGAGTGCGTCGGCCAACTCCGCCTCCACCGGCAGTTTGCTGTTCACTGGCCATTGGCCGCCCTCTATGGCCTGGCGCAGGCTTTCAATGGTGGTTTCCACCAGGGAGCCTTTGCGAATCTTTTCCAGCATCGTTCTATCATCCAAAAACAGGGTTAACCAATCATCCTATGAATTTGGGCAAGGCGCAACCGGGCAGGTTGCCAACGCCCGTGGTTGGGACGTTAGGCGGGCTTGCCCGGGTACAGGAAGTGGTAGTCCGCGGTATCCACCCGACGGGTGGCAAATCGGTAGCTGAAGGTGAATCCTGGCCAGTTGATGGTGTTCCGGCCGTTGGCGTCCAGGTACCAGGAGGTGCAGCCCGAGGCCCAGACGCTGTCCTGAAGGCCATCCTGCACCCAGGCGGCGAAACGGTCCTGGCGGTCCTGGCGCACGTCCATGGCCGACCCCGGGTATTTCTTCAGGGCCTGCAGTGCGTCCAGGACGTAGCGAAACTGGGATTCCAGCATAAAGATGATGGAGTTGTGGGCCAGATTGGTGTTCGGGCCATAGAGCATGAACAGATTGGGGAACCCGTTCACCGCAATCCCTTTGAACGCGGACGCACCGTCCTTCCATGCCTCATTCAGGGTTTGACCCCCACGCCCGGTGATCTGGATCGGCGACAGGAATTCCGAGGCCCTGAAGCCGGTACCACAAATGATGGCATCAACCGGGTAGTGCCGGCCGGTTTGGGTGACCACGCCGTCCGGTTCGATGCGATCGATGGTTTCGGTCACCAGGCTCACGTTCGGTCGATTGATGGCCGGATACCAATCGTTGGAGATCAGGATCCGCTTACAGCCAATCCGGTAATCCGGAATGATGTGCTGCAGTTTGGCGGGATCGGTGACGTGCCGGTGGGCCTCCTTGCGGGCTTGCCGCGCGAACACCTCCAGCAACCGATTGAAGCGGGTGAACGCCAGAGCCCGGCTCTCATTCTTCCAGTAGATCAGATACCGATACAGTCGGTCCCACCAGGGCAGCGCCTGAAACAGGGTCTGCTCCCAGCGTCGGAAGGGGCGATCCGGTTTCGGCAGCACCCAGGCCGCCGAGCGCTGAAACAGCGCCAGGGAGCGGACCTGGTCGGCGAGTTCCGGGACAAACTGGATCGCGCTGGCGCCGGTTCCAATCACCGCAACGCGCTTATTGCGCAAATCCGTCGAGTGGTCCCAGCGAGCCGAGTGGAACAGCGGGCCCGCGAACCGCTCCATCCCGTCTACCTTCGGCCACGCCGGCTGATTGAGTTGGCCGGTGGCGGTAATCAGCACATCGGCGCTGAGCTGGCTGCCATCGGTCAGGGTCACGGTCCACTGGTTCTCGGTCTCGTCGAACCGGGCCTCGGCAATTTCGCTGTGGAAGCGCAGGTGGGGCCCCAGCTGGTACTTGCGGACACAGTGACGCATGTATCCGAGGATCTCCTCCTGCAGCCCGAATTTCCGGGACCAGTCGTGCTTGGGTTCGAACGAGTAGGAATAAAAGTGGGACTGGACGTCACACGCGGCCCCGGGGTAGGTGTTATCCCGCCAGGTGCCACCGACGTCACCGGCTTTCTCCAGAATGGTGAAGCCGTTGAATCCGGCGGATTTCAGGGTGATGGCCATGCCCAGGCCGCCAAAGCCTGCGCCAATGATCAGGATGGATGGCCGGTGCGTGGGTGCGCGTTGCGTCATCTGGAGGCCTGCGTTGTTTTTGTTGGCGTATGGTCTGTCAGCAGTATACGAGGCCCAGTGCCATCCTTGGATGACCTATTCTGACGGACGGCCCGGTCAGATCGACCAACCCGGCCGACGGGATCTCACGCTTCGCTGGCGGTGTTCAGCAGCTCGGGCTTTTTCAGGGCTTTCTGGAACAGGTCTTTTTCTTCGGCAATGGCCATGGCGCAGAGCTCGGCCTGGTCGTCGCTCAGACCCTCGACCTTGCGGCTCAGGAAAATCTGGATCTCCTCCGCCAGCTCCAGGATCTTGTCGCGGGCGTCCGCGTCTGCCTTGGTTGTGAAAAGCATGGTGTCTGGATGTTTCAGCGCCATATCAAGGCCGTCCCTATCAGAAAAATAGACTGCTTGTACCGCCATGGTTACTCCTCGCAGTGAATGTGATGAACACTGTATGAAAATACAGTATAGCCTGAGGGCCCCTGGGCACTCAATCATGATTTTCGTGTCAGGTACTGGAATCCACGTTACAAAAAGCCACATCTCGGCCTAAAGTAAGAACGTATACCGGCCGTGCTTTTGAATAGGGATTTTTTGTGGGCAGGTCGGCTGGTGTTAGACAGACAGTTCGGGTTTCAGGGCTTGGGTTCCACTTCATGAATGTAGGTAAGTTCCTCTGGGCTATCCTGTTTCTCCTGGTCGGGCTGGGCCTGAGCCTGGCGCTTGGCCGGTTTCTGTACCAGGAGGAGTCCAAGGCCATCGAACTCGGGTTCCGGTCGGACATCGACCAGCTTTCGGCGGTGTTTGAACGGGAAGTTCTGCTGAATCTGGAAATACTGTTTGCCCTGCGTGAATCGGTGTCGGTGCTGCCGGACATGGATTCGGAGCGGTTCCGGATTCTCACCCAAAAGCTTCTGGAGCGCTCGCCGGCCATTCAGGCGTTTGCCTGGGCACCGGTGGTCCGGCACGAAGATCTGTCGGGGTTCGTTGGCCTGCAGCGGGAACAGTTCGTCAATTTTGCTCTCAAGGAAGCCGTGGGCACGGGGCTGAGAGCGGCGCAGGAGCGGCCCTGGTACGTGCCGGTTCAGTTCATTGAGCCGCTGTCCGAAAACCGGGCGGCCCTGGGCTACGATCTTGCGAGCGAGGGCTCCCGGCTGGCGGCCTTGCTGGCGGCGCGGGAGACCGGGACCATGGCGGCCACCGCCGGTATCCGCCTGGTTCAGGAGCCGGAAAACCAGAAGGGGTTCCTGGTATTTGCCCCGCTGTACCGTCCGGCCTCGTCCGGTCGCGGCCTGAGGGATGGCATGGAGCATTACGGCTTTATCAACGGCGTGTTTCGCGTCGGTGAACTGGTGCATCAGGCCATTGGTCACGAACTCGGCAACGATTTCCTGTTCCAGGTCTACGACCGGTCCGGTGACGAGAATGTCCTGCTGTTCAGCTCGGCCGACCCCAAGCTTGCCGATTGGGACGCCGAGGGTCGATACAGGTCGGCCATCTTCGACATTGGCGGCCGGCAATGGGTGGTGGAAGCGGTACCCGCGAAGGCGTTTATAGAGCGAAGGCGCGGCCGGCTGCCGGTATTCGTCGCGGGCTCTGGGGTGCTGTTTGCGGGGTTGTTGTTCAGCTACCTGCTGGTCAGTGATCGCCGGGCGGCGGAACTGAGTGCGGCGAAAACCGAGCTGGAGCGCATCTCACTGACCGACTCGCTGACCGGGTTGGCCAATCGTCGCCACTTCGATGCGGTTCTGGAGGCGGAGTATCGGCGGGCAATCCGGCAAGGCACGGCCTTATCCCTGATCATGCTGGATATCGACCATTTCAAGGAATACAACGACCTGTACGGCCATCCGAAGGGCGATGCTTGCCTGGCTCTGGTTGCCGACGCGCTGCGCCAAGTGGTGCACCGCCCGGCGGATCTGGTCGCGCGTTATGGTGGGGAGGAATTTGCGATTATCTTGCCGGATACCCCCGACGCGTCCGAGGTGGCCGACGCCTGCCGCCAGGCGGTGGAGGCTCTCGGCATCGACCATGAAACTTCGGGCGCGGCCAAGGTGGTGACCATCAGCGTGGGTACCGCGGTGCTGACCCCGGAGACCTGGCAGCAGAACTCCACGGATTTGCTCAATCGCGCCGACGATGCGCTGTACCAGGCCAAGGAAACCGGCCGCAACCGGGTGTGCAGCGCCTGACTCAGTAGCGCAGCAGGGCAGAACCCCAGGTGAAGCCGCCGCCGAAGGCTTCCAGCAGCAGGACTTCGTTGCGCTTGATGCGACCATCGCGCACGGCCACATCCAGGGCCAGGGGGATGGAGGCGGCGGAGGTGTTGCCGTGTTCGTTGACGGTGACCACCACCTGATCCATGGACATGTTCAGCTTCTTGGCGGTGGCAGCGATGATGCGAAGGTTCGCCTGGTGGGGCACCAGCCAATCAATGTCTGACTTAGCCATGTGGTTGGCGCTCAGAGTCTCGTCCACAATCTTGCCCAGCGTGTTCACCGCCACCTTGAAGACTTCGTTGCCTTTCATTTCAACGAACGCGCGTCCGGCTTTGACCTGATCATAGCCATCGGCAATACCGCAGGGCACATGGAGCAGTTCTTCGTACTGGCCATCGGCGTGGATGTGGGTGGACAGGATGCCGGTCTCTTCGCTGGCTTCCAGAACCACCGCACCGGCGCCGTCGCCGAACAGCACGCAGGTGCCGCGGTCTTCCCAGTTGATGATGTGGGAAAAGACTTCGGCGCCAATCACCAGGGCCCGCTTGCTGGCGCCGGTTTTGATGAACTTGTCGGCGGTTGCCAGAGCGTACACGAAACCACTGCACACCGCCTGGATGTCAAAGGCCGGACAGCCGCGGATGCCCAGGCGGGCCTGCAGGATGCAGGCACAGCTCGGGAAGATCTTGTCCGGCGTGGAGGTGGCAAAGACGATCAGGTCAATATCGCCCGGTTCCAGCCCGGCGGCTTCGATGGCCCGGCGGGCGGCCGGCTCGGCCAGATCAACCGTGGTCTGGCCCTCGACGGCAATGTGTCGACGTTCAATGCCGGTGCGTTCACGGATCCATTGGTCGGTGGTGTCGACCATCTTTTCAAGATCCTGGTTGGTAACGATGTTCTCAGGCAGGTAAGAACCCGTGCCGGCAATTCGTGCAAACGTCATTCGCGATAGTCCCGAGGTGTCTCTGTTTATGCTTTCTCCATCCTATACCTCCATTGCCGGCAGCGTTATTAGCGATTTGTCAAAGGCGTTCCCAAACTGGCAGGCTCGGCTATTATGAGAGGATAGGGGCCCGACACTCTGCAACGAATAGGAGAGCATCGTTATGGGGATTTCCAATCACCAACTTCACCAAGAGTTTCCGCAATACAGGGACCTGATTGACGAGTTGCGAAACACCAATCCAAAGTTCGGGGACAAGTTCAACCAGTACGCAGAGCTGGACCAGGAAATCGAAGGCCTGGAATTGCGGGATGCCCCCATCGGCGACGACAAGCTGCACCGGCTCAAGCAGAAGCGGGTTCAGCTCAAAGATGAGATCTACCAGGCCCTGGTTCAGAACGGTCGGGGTACGTAATTCCCACCAACCTCAATACCGCCGGAAAGCGCTCCTGATAGGGGTTTCCAAGTATTCAGCACATCCGATTCGGCCATTAAAATAGGGGCCTATCTAATGAGGACTCCGTGAGGTTTTCACCCGTTACGGAGCGTGTTGATTTTTGGAGGTTAAAATGAAGCGTGCTTCGGCGTTTTACAGAGGTTGGCGCATGAAACGTAACTTTGTTCACCTGGTGATGACGACCGATCGTCGCCTGCTGAACGACGTTGGTTTCTCGCCCGATGTCGTTCACCAGAAACTGCGGACGCCTTTCTGGAAGTTCTGACAGTCTCAAGAAAAAAGCCGGGTTGACCAAAAATCAACCCGGCTTTTTTGTGCCTGTCGGTTTTGGGTTCCGCTCAGCGGACCTGAAACCGGCGAACCATTTCGTTAAGATCCTCGGCCATGTCGGCCAGTGAGGTGCTGGAACCGTTGACCTGACCGATGTCGTCTGCCAGCTTGTCGATGGCTTCGCTGCTGGATTCCACGTTCTGGGTCATTTCCGCCGCCGTTGCCCGCTGCTGCTCGGTGGCACTGGCAATCTGCGTGGTCATCTCCACGATGCGGTGCACCGCGGACAGGATGTCGGCCAGGGCGGCCCCAGATTTGCCGGCTTCGTCCGTCGCCTCGCCCGCCATTTGCTTGGCGCGGCTCATATCAACCACCGCACCGGCGGCACCCTGCTGCAGGTTGGACACGATGCGCTCGATGTCGACCGTGGAGTCCTGGACCCGTTTGGCCAGCCCGCGCACCTCGTCGGCCACCACCGCGAAGCCACGCCCGGCCTCCCCAGCCCGGGCGGCCTCAATGGCCGCGTTCAACGCCAACAGGTTGGTCTGTTCGGCGATGTTCTGGATGACTTCCAGGACACTGCCGATTTCGCCGGATTCGTTTTCCAGTTGCTGAATGCGCTTGGAAGCCGCTTCCACCTGTCCGGCCAGGCTGTTGACCGAGTTGATCGCGGTGGTCACCGTTTCCTGTCCGCTTTCGGCCAGGGTCGCGGCGTGACGGGCAGACTCGTCGGTGTCGCTGGTGTTGGAGGCGATCTCCTCGGAGGTGGACACCATTTCCTGCATGGCGGCGGACACCTGGGTAATCTGATCCCGCTGCTGCTCGGAGTTGGCGGTGGTGCGCTCGGTGATGCCGGACAGGGACTCGGATTCGGTGGTAAGCCGGCGCGAGGAGGTAACGATCTTGGAGATGGTGTCCTCCAGGGTGGCCAGGAAGGCGTTCACCGCCTCGATGAAATCGCCGATCTCGTCCGGCCGGCCCTGACTGAGGCGGGTGGTGACGTTGCCCCGGTTGTTGCTGATGTCGTCCAGGTAGCGAAGTATCTCCGTTCTTGCGCGCTTTACGCTGGAGCCCATCAAGCGGCTCATCAATACCGCGACCACTAGCCCGAGAACGACGGAAATGGCGAAGGCGGCGGTAGTGAATTGCAGTGCCTTGTCCGTCTCGGCGTCGGCGTCGTCTGCCACTTCTTCCAGCGCACCGAATACGTTGTACTCAAGTTCCCGGGCTTTTTCCGCGATGGACGGGCCCAAGACGTCGAGTTTTTCGGTTTTCACGCGCACGGCCTTGTCCTGCTGGACCAAGAGTTTTTCCACCGACGCCCGGTATTGCTCCAATTCGCCGATGGCGGTTTTTAGGTAATTCTCCACGTAGTCAGGGACGTCCCGCATGTCGATCAGCCCGAGGGCGTCACCTAGGTCTTCGATGGCGTAGGTCAGGTTCTTTCTTGAGCGGTCATTACCATCCGCAAAATAGCGTTGCGCCGCCATTCGCATCAGCAGGGCGTCGCTGAGCAGCTGTTCCAGTACCACCCGGAACCGACTCTCAGGATCCCGGTTGGTCACGCCGTCCAGTGCCCGACGAAGGGCATCCGTGGCTTCCGGGCCGTGAACATCCAGTTCATTCTTGATGATCGCCAGCACCTGCTGCTTGGCTGGTACCAGTTCATTTCTGAAGGCGTCGACGTAGTCACGGGTCGCACTTTCGATCTGGTCAACCAGCGCGGCACGTTCCGGATCCTGAATATTCTCCTGGGCGTCAGTCATGCCCTGTTCAAAATCGGCTTCTAACTGTGAGAATGAGTCTAAAAGATCTTCATTACCCGTTGAATAATAGTCAAAAACTCTCAGCCTCATGCGGTAAAGATTGATGAGCGCGTCCGTTGCGGTGGCAGTGTCAGGAGCGAGGTCACGGGCCACGGTGTTCATGCGCTCATCCAGGAGCTGGAACTCGCGAACACTGGAGAACGTGACAAAAGCAAAGAGGGTCAGGATGAAAACGGGGGCGACCAGGAGTTTTCCCGGCACGCCCATTTTCCGTTCAATTGATTGAAACACAGAGGACGCCATTGTTTTCCCTTCTGTTTATTCTGCGGACTTGAAGCTTATCGACCTTCCCAAGCGAAACTGAAGGTGCAGAAGCGAATTTTTGCAGAACCGAAGGGGCGAGACCTCAGCTTTTAACAAAAAGCCAAAAATTTACACCAACCAGCCAAACAGAAAGTCGAACAGGCTGCTGAAAAAGCTCCCTGTGCTGGACGGTGCCGGCCGCTCGGTTTTTGGCGCATCCGCAACCTGGGTTGGGGTTGGTGGCGTTGGCTCAGGAACCGTGCTGGCGGCTTCCTGGGGCACATCGATTTCCATCGTTGAAGCCTTAGCCGGGCTCTCGCTGGAGGGCGCGTCAGAGGCGCTCGCCAGGGTGGCGTCATTGGGTTCGGCTGGAGCGTCCGCCGTCTGGGCTGGTGGTACTTGTGCCGGCTCGGCGGACGGTGCTGGGGCGCTGACAGGCTCAGGGGCAGCAGTTGGCACCGGTTGGGTCGACAGGGGCATTTCCGGTTTGGAGGTGGGCTCGGCAGCGATGGTCGCTGTCGCGACGGGTGCGGTGACGGATTCCACCACGGGTTTCGGAGCGGGCTCAGGCTGGCGTGCAGCAGCAGTGGGGCGAGAGGGTTCAACCGGGGTTGTCGGTTTCGGGCTGGCCTGGGTGACGGTGGCCACAGGTTTAGGCTGCTCTGGAGCGTCAGCCGTGAATGGCGCCACGGGCTGCAAACCGGTTTCGGGCGCCCGGCGGACCTTTTTTACCGGCGCAGCCGGCGTGCTTGCGGATAGGCCCTTTGCCGTAGTCAGGCCAAGCGCTGACATGGCCTCGGCGCGACTGGGCACGACATTCCCCATAACCAGGCGGGTGGAGGGTGCGCTGATGCCCAGGGCTGTTAAAGTGTCGGAATCCAGGGTGCCGCTGCGACTGAGATTCGGGTTCTGGGTCTGGTACTGCTGAATGGCCCGCGTGAGGGATTCATCCATCCAACCATCGGCCTGACCTATGTCGAATCCGGCGGCGTAAAGGGCGTTCTCGGCGGCGAAGATCAGTTGCACATTGTTGGCGTGGCAGACTCCACTGGCCGACATGGCGAGGAGCAGGGACACGCCGGCGGCGCGGGATCTTGCGTTACCCATGAGAGAAACCCTCCGTGGTGGTTGTCAGTTGGTGGCCATTGACCGATTATCGACGATGTCGTCCCGGCATTCCGTGCACCACACCACAGACTCCGGTGCACCTGAGCAAAAAATGAAAGATGCCCGGAACAGAAGCGTGACTTCGGCAATAAACGGATGGAATCAGGCCCGGCAACAGGTTCAGATAAGGGTAAAGACGACCGACGAGACCAGCCCATGAGCATACCCAACGACAAGCCAACCCAATCTTCGGTGGAGGCGCTTGGCAGCGCACAGACAAGCCCCCGTGAAACTCCCGATCGCCGGCGTGAGCAGATGGTCCAGCTGGCCCGCACCATTGAACAGCGGTCGGCACAGACCCTCACATTGAAGGAATTGGCCGCCGAAGTGGGTCTGTCGCCCTCGAGGCTTCAAAAAACCTTCAAGGCCGTACTCGGAGTGTCGCCCAAAGCCTACCAGGACGCGGTAAGAGCCCGGCGCCTGAAGCAGGCACTGAAAAGCGGCAACAGCGTGACCGACGCCATTTACGAGTCCGGTTACGGCTCGATCAGCCGGGTATACGAGGACAAGGTTGGCAAAATTGGCATGACCCCAACCTCGTACCGGCGGGGCGCCGAATGTGAATGCATCTGGTACGCCTGCCGGAGGACCGCATTGGGTCTGGTCGCCATGGCAGCAACGGCGCGGGGGGTGTGTTTCGTCCAGTTTGGCGAGACCAGCGCGCAGCTGGTTGAGGTCATCAGGGCCGAATTCCCGAAAGCCGAATTGCTGCCTTCACCGGCCCAGGCCGCGCCGGATCTGGACCACTGGATGTCCGCACTGGACGAGTTCCTGGAGCAGGGCGGGCCCATGCCCGACCTGCCGCTGGACCTGCGCGGCACCGCTTTCCAGACTACGGTGTGGAAGTTCCTCCAATCCACCCGAACCGGGCAGGTGCTGACCTACACCGAGCTGGCAGAGCAGATTGGCAAACCCAAGGCGGTACGGGCGGTAGCCTCCGCCTGCGCCCGCAACCGGGTGGGGGTGCTCATTCCCTGTCACCGGGTCCTGCGAGGCGATGGCCAACTCGGCGGCTACCGCTGGGGGCTGGAGCGCAAGCGCCAGCTGCTTGATCTGGAGCGTGAACCGGAGCCGGCTCCGGCAGCAGAATGAGTGTTCATGCCGTTTCCGGATCAGGCCACGTTGTGGGTCTCTGACCAGATGCGCAGTTCGTCCAGCACCGACAGGGCGGTTTTGCCGAACTCGGTCAATTCGTAGGTTACTGCGACCGGCCGATCATTGATCACCGTCCGAACGACCATGCCACGACTTTCCAGTTCCTTCAGGCGCTGGTCAATCATCTTCTTGCTGGCACCGCCCAACATTCGGTTCAGATCGTTGAATCGAACCGGGCCATCCTTCAAATGGAAGATGATTGAGCCGGTCCACTTACCACCGATCAGCCGCATGCCTTTTTCAATCGAGCAGGGCTCATTACAAACATTGATGACACTTTTTCTGCCGTAACTGTCCGTTTTTACGACTGCTTTTTGATTGCCCGCCATGTTTTTCTCCAGGTTACCAAAAGTAAACTAATTGCGCGCTGTTTTCAGGTAACCATAGTATACCAGTGGTAGCTCACACACCACCGGAACGCTTAACCAGGAGACCATCATGAGCAACATTCTGATCATCAACGCACACCACAAATACCCGTTCTCTGAGGGTTGTCTGAACGCGACCCTGGTCCAAATGGCAGACGAGGTCCTGCGCTCCAAAGGGCACGAAACCCGTATCGTGGAGGTCGATGCCGGTTGGGACGTCGACACCGAGCTGGCGAACCATCAATGGGCCGATGTGGTAATCCTGCAAACCCCCATTAATTGGATGGGCGTACCCTGGACGTTCAAGAAGTACATGGACGAGGTGTACACCGCTGGTATGGGCGGCGCGCTGTGCAACGGTGACGGCCGAACGGCCGAGGCCCCCAAGGCCAACTACGGCGCTGGCGGAACCCTGACCGATACCAAGTACATGATGTCGGTGACGTTCAATGCGCCGGCGGAGTCGTTTGACGACAAGAACGAATACCTGTTCCAGGGCAAGGGCGTGGATGACCTGCTGTTCCCCATGCACATGAACTTCCGTTTCTTCGGAATGGAAGCGCTGCCGACCTTTGCCTGCTACGACGTGATGAAGAATGCCGACGTGGAGCGTGATTTTGATCGCTACGCTGCGCATCTGGCGTCGTACTTTTAAGAGTCAGAAAAGGAGGAGGTTTGCCGTGAGCGAACATCACCAAGTACATTGCGATTGTGGCGCGGTTGAGGTCACCACCTCGGGTGCTCCGAGAGTGCATGGTTATTGCCACTGCGAGGACTGCAGGGAACTGCTCCAGGTGCCCTACCACTCAGTGCTGGCCTGGGAGCCCGATCAAGTTCAAATCACCAGAGGAGAGGACAACGTCATTGCCTTCCAGCACCCCCGGAAGCGAATGAAGCGGGTGTTCTGCAAACAGTGCGGCGACATTCTGTACAACACGAACGCCATGGGCTGGAAGCTTATTTCTCAGTTGATGTTTCGAAAGTGCAACAGGAATGCACTGCCAGAGGGCTTTGAATCCACTTCGCATTTCTTTTACGACCGCCGGGTGATCGATATCGCCGACGCCTTGCCCAAACGCTGAATAGCCCGAAACAAGAGTTACGAAATCAAAGACCCGGGCTCATGCCAATGCGAAAGTCCCAGTTTTTACGGCGCCGGCAATAGGGAAACCGTGAAGAGTTTTCTCTTTTTATAACAATTGATGGCTTGTTGAATTTACAAGAGCTACTCGGTTTCACTTGTTACTTGGGCGGCCTAAGGTTTCATCTTTCATAGAGCATCGATAGGAGATCCCATGAAAGCATTGACCCTGAAGCAACCCGGTGGCTTGAACAACATCCAGGTGGTGGACGCTCCCGACGCACCGTCCCCCGGTCACGGAGAGATCAAGGTACGCATTGCCGCCGGTTCCCTGAATTACCATGACCTGCTGGTTGCCGAGGGCGCCCTGGGCACTGAGGATGATCGAATCCTGCTTTCGGACGGAGCCGGCGTGGTGGAAGAGGTAGGTGCGGGAGTGACCGAATTCAGCGTCGGTGATTCCGTGGTCTCGGCTTTCTTTCCCCAGTGGCTGAATGGCCCGGCGGATGCATCAGTGAGCGACTTCGCCCTGACGCCGGGCGATGGCGTCGACGGTATGGCGGCAGAAGTCGTCACCCGTCCCGCCAACGCCTTCACGCTGGCACCGAAAGGGTGGAGTCACCAGGAGTCGGCGTCGATCACCACGGCTGGCGTCACCGCCTGGCGCGCCTTGGTCAGTGACGGTCAGCTGCAGGCCGGCGACACCATCGTCACCCTGGGAACTGGCGGTGTTTCTATCGCCGCTCTCCAGATCGCCAAGATGTTTGGTGCGCGGGTGATTTCGACCTCGTCCTCGGAGGAGAAGCTGGCTCGCCTTGAAGCTCTGGGCGCTGACGAGACCATCAACTACCGTGCCACACCGGACTGGGGGGCGAAGGTGCTGGAACTGACGGAAGGCCAGGGTGCGAAGCACATCATTGAGGTGGGCGGCCCGGGTACCATCGAGCAATCCGTGCAGGCCGTTGCTCCGGGTGGCCACATTTCACTGATCGGTGTGTTGACCGGTTTCGAAGGTAACCTGCCGACCGCCGCCCTGATGTTCAAACAGGTACGCCTGCAAGGCTTGCTGGTGGGGAGTCGTCAGCACCAGGTGGATTACGTCCGGGCGCTGGAGATGAATGAACATCGACCGGTTATTGATCGAACCTTTGGCTTCGAAGAGCTGGCCGACGCCTTTGCTTACCAGAAAAGCGGCGCCCACTTTGGCAAGGTTGCCGTCACCTGGTAATGACCTGACTCACTGACCTGTCGCCGCTCCGAGTGTCCAGCCCGGGGCGGCGGTTTTCTGTTGGACAATGTCGACCAGCTGTCCGATCAACCATCGATGCAATGGGCTGTGGCGGGTTCTCGGATGCCACGCAACCACGACGTCGAACCCCGGTGGCGTCTGGTCAACGTCGACGACCTGAAGTTCCGGATGGGGCAAGAGCCTCGAAGGTACGAAGGCGAGGGTGTTGGTACCTTTCAGATAGTCGGCCACCAAATTGAAGGAGGGGACAGACGAAACGATGTTTCGATCCACTCCGAGCGCCTTGAACCATTGTGCGGAAGACCCCCGCAGGTTGGCCCGCGCTGGCGAAACGATCAGGTGATCAAAGTGGTTGAGATCGGTAAACGCCGAGATGCGAATATCCGCCCCGCTAGCGGCAACACAGACATAGCGTTCGCTGAACAGGGTGGTGTAGGGCAGTTGCTCAGGTAAAAAATCGGGAATACTGACGACCAGGTCCAGCTTTCCCTCCCGCATGGATTCTTCCAGCGAATCGATCTCCAGATCCTTCACAATGAGCTTTAAACCGGGTGCCAGCCGCCGTACCCGAGTGAAGAGCTCCACCAAGAGCGCCGCCTGGGAGTAATCGGCCGCGGATACGGTGACTGTCTGCTCAACGGCCGCCGGATCGAATTGCTCTGGTTGGGTTTCCGGCTCCAGTGATTCGAGGACGCTTTTGATCTTGGCCCACAACCGCTCGCATTTCGGCGTAGGCACCATCTTGTGGCCGTGACGGACAAACAGCTGGTCGTGGAAAATCGCCCGCAGTGCTTTCAGCTGAATGCTTACGGCCTGCTGGCTAACATCGAGGGCGTCTGCGGCGCGGCTCAGGTTTTGCGTTTGGGCGACCAAAAGCAGCAGGCGCATCTGTTTGATGTCGAGTTTGTCGAGCATAACGTGTTGGGTCCTCGGGAGTACGAACATTCTAATGTCTCGGCTGACAGCCGACACCCCTCTGAGCAATCGAATATTTCTCTTGTGTACAAAGTAAATCCTGGGTAGGGTCAAGCTATGGACATCTCAAAGCATCCCAATGAGTGCATTTTTTATCTTTTGACCCGCGCGGCCCGGCGGGGCTCCCGTGCGTTCAAGGCCGCCATGGAGGACCTGGGGCTGACCGCCGTTCAGGGCCGGGTACTGAACCAGTTGTGGGTGCGCGGTGATATCCGGGCGACCGAACTCGGGGAACAGTGCGAATTGGACAGCGCTACCATTACCGGCGTTCTCGACCGGCTCTCAGCGCTGTCATTGGTTGAACGGCGGCAGGACCCGAGCGATCGCCGGGTGGCGCGCGTGTACTTGACGCCTGCCGGCAAGAAACTGGCTGAAGCGGTCAATGACCGTGTGGTACCGGCGAATACGGCGTTTCTGGAGGGGATGACGGACACCGAGGTTGCGGAGCTCAAGCGGTTGCTGAAGCAACTGTAGTGGCTCAGGAGGAGTGCACCGTGGTTCGTCTAAATATCTTGTATGCAAGAGAATAACCGCGATTATCAGCGAAGGAGGTTGGCATCATGCACATCGATCAGATTCTGGAGCAGGTGAGGGACAAGCAGTACGTGCCCATAGAGCCCTCCTAGGGCCAGGGGCGAACTTTGTTTGGCGGTATTACCGGAGCGGTGCTGTGCCAGGCCGCCGGCGAGGGCGTCGACCCGGACAAGACGCTGCGCCATTTCCAGGTCGAGTTTGTCCGACCGGCGCTGGCGGGGCAGTCGTATACCGTGAGTGTCGAGGAGATTTCCAACGGCAAGACCCTGACATCCCGAGAAATCCGATTGATTCAGGAAGACAAGATTCGGGTTACCGCCCGGGCCGATTTTGTTCGGCCCATCGAGTCGGACGTGCGAATCGATACCTTCACCGCGCCCGATCTCGCGCCGAAAGAGCAGGGCACCCAGATGACCGAGGTCGGCTTGCCGGACTTCGTCTCCCACTTCGACAATTACGTGACCACGGCCGGTGTGCCGTTCCAAGGCGGCAAGGTGCCGGAGCTTGGCGGTTGGATGCGGTTCAAGGACGCTCCGCAACAGATCAAGGACCCTCACCTGGTTGCCCTGATCGATTCCTGGCCACCGACCGCCAGCCCGTACTACGTGGGTTTCAAGCCGGTATCTACGGTGAGCTGGTCCATGCATTTCACCGAACACGCCAGCACCGTTCAGCCGGGAGATCACCTGGGGTATCTGGCCAAGGTGCATTTCGGCGCTGACGGAGTGAGTTCCTCCAGCGCCGATATCTGGACTCCGGATGGCAGGCTGGTGGCCAAGAGCCTGCAAACCAACCTCATTTTCGCCTGAACCTCAGACTGCATTGAGCGCATATTTCGGTATGCGCTTATTTTTGACGATTGATAATAAATGAACGTTCATTTAATTTAGGCGGGCGCTTTATTGTTAGCACCCATCTGGATTGAACCTGCACCTATGCGACAAAGAGACGACTCCAAACGCCTGGCCTTTCTGGAAGCCACCCTTAAAGAGGTCGCCGAATTCGGCTTTGCCGGCACCTCGGTGGCCCGCATTGCCCGCAGCGCCGGGGTATCGCCGGGCACGCTCTACATTTACTACGCCGACAAGAACGCACTCCTGGAAGCGGCATTTTTTTACGTCAGTGACCAAGTTATCGGAGCGGCGGTCGCCAGCTTCCAGCAAGGCACAGATCTGAAAGACGGGTTGCGCCGCACCTGGCACGCCCTGTTCCGTCTGGGTCTCAGCCGGCCCGAATACTTCCGCTACCACGACAGCTTTACCCACTCGGCCTGGATGACTCCGGACATACAGGCGCGTAACGAGGCCAAGGCGGCGCCGCTGCTCGATGCCGTCGAGCGGGGCAAGGAAACCGGGTTGATCAAACCGGTGCCCCTGCCGCTGCTCGAAACCTTCATGTTCCGACCCATCCACCACCTGGTTCAGCGGACCCGGCAAGGCAGCTTCGAGGGCACGGACGAACAGATTGACCTTGGATTCAACATGGCGTGGGACGCAATCGCCCTGGCCTGAATAGCGATTCACCCTGACTCGATAAATATCGGGAGACACAATGAACAACATTACTGACGCGGTTTGGAAGTCCTCCCTGTGGGGGGCGATCACAGCGGTTGTTTTCCTGTTGGTCGGCTGCACCGCCGAGGCCCCGCCACTGACCAAGCAATCCGTTCACCCGGTAAAGCTGGTGACCTTGGACACCGCCCGGGTCAGCGGGCTCAAGCAGTATCCCGGTCAGGTAGCTGCCTCCGAGCATTCGGAGTTGTCGTTCCGGGTCGGCGGCGAATTGGTCGCACTCAATGTCAAAGCCGGTGACACTGTTGAACAGGGTGAAGTGGTTGCCCGCCTGGATCAGCGGGACGCCAACGCCCAGCTTGAGAATGCCCAATCCAGTTTCAATCTGGCCGAGGCGACCTACGAACGCATGCGGATTTCGCTGGAGCGAAACGCCATCAGCCGGGCCCGTTTCGATGAGGCCGAGGCCCAATACCTGTCCGCCAAGGCCCAGCTTGCTCAGGCCAGAGATCAGTTGTCCTATACCGTGCTGAAGGCGCCGTTTGCCGGCGTGATATCCCGCGTACCGGTGGAAGTCTATCAGGTGGTGGCAGCACAGCAGGTCATCGTTGAGCTGCAACGCCCGGGATCGATTGACGTCACCTTCCAGATGCCCGAACAAGACATTCGGCAGGTGCGGCCGGATCGGGCGCGGTCGGCCCGCGAGCGCACTGAGCCGATGGCCTGGGTGACCTTCGCCGAGCGCCCCAACCAGCGCTACGTGGCCAGTTACAAGGAACATGACAGTAACGCGGCTCGGGGCTCGTTGAGCTACGAGGTCACGGTCACCCTGCCGGCACCGGAGGACACCATGGTGCTGTCCGGTATGAGTGCTTCGGTTCTGCTGGACTTCAATGCCCTGACGGGTGACGAGGACGCTTCGTGGTTGGTGCCTGCGGGCGCCGTGACCGCTGCGGAGCATAATCCGGATCAGGCCGTAGTCTGGCGCTACGTCAGCAAGGCCGACACAGAGGGTGAAGACATCGGCCGGGTGGAACCGGTGCCGGTTACCCCAAGCGCCAAGACCAGCGACGGCGTGCTGTTGCAGGGACAACTAGAAGCAGGCGACCGCCTCGTGTCCGCCGGTGCGCACCTGATGAGTGAAGGCCGAACCGTGCGTCCGTGGGTCAAAGAGGGTGGTCTCTGAGATGGTGGATTACTTTCTTGATCGCAAATCCATCAGCTGGATGTTCGCCCTGTTGCTGAGTCTCGGGGGCATTCAGGCGTTTTTTGGCATGGGCCAGCTGGAGTTTCCGGAATTTACCCTCCGCTCGGCGGTGGTCACCACTCAATACCCGGGCGCAACGCCACTGGAAGTGGAAGAAGAGGTGACCCTGCCGCTTGAAAAGGCGATCCAGGAAATGCCCGGGCTGGATGACGTTACCTCGATTAATTCAGACGGACTGTCCCAGATCACCGTGCAGCTCGAAAAAACCGTGCAGGAACACGAGCTGGACCAGTACTGGGACCTGCTGCGCCGTAAAATCAACGATGCCCAGGCCGTCTTGCCGCCTGGCGCCTCGAACTCGGTGGTGAACGATGATTTCGGCGATGTGTTTGGCCTGTTCCTGACCCTGCGGGGCGAAGACTACTCCCTGAAGGATCTTGAAGATCACGCGGACCTCATCCAGCGTGAACTGCAGCTCATTGATGGGGTGGCCAAAGTCAGCATTGGCGGTCAGGCCCAGGAACAGATCATCGTCGCCCTCGATCGCGACCGCATGCGGGCCCTTGGTATTTCACCGTCCTATTTGGCCAATCTGCTCAATGCCCAGAACACCGTGGGTAACGCCGGACACCTGAAGAGCGAGGGCCTGTCCCTGTCGGTTCAGCCCAGCGGCCAAATGGATACGGTACCGGCGTTGGAGCGTCTGGTCGTGGGTTCTGCGGACAGCGGACTGGTCCGCCTGCGGGATATTGCCGAAGTCCACCGGGAATTCTCCGATTCGCCGAATCTGCTGTACCACTCTGACGGCATGCCGGCCCTGACGCTGGCGGTCTCCTTCGCATCGGGCGTGAACGTGGTTGAGGTGGGCGAGTTGCTGGACCAGCGCCTTGCCGAACTGGAACAGCGGATGCCCCTGGGCATGACCATGAACACAGTCTATAACCAGCCGGCGGTGGTGGAGGAGGCGGTGTCCGGCTTTCTGGTGAATCTGGCTCAGGCGGTGGGCATCGTGATCGTGGTGCTGCTGCTCTTCATGGGTCTACGCAGTGGCCTGCTGATGGGGCTGATCCTGCTGATCACCATCCTGGGCACCTTCGTGCTCATGGCGATACACGGACTGCAGTTACAGAAGATTTCGCTGGGCGCCCTGATCATTGCGCTGGGGATGCTGGTCGATAACGCGATTGTGGTGACCGAGGGCATGCTGATCGGCCTGGCCAGGGGCCGGTCAAAGCGGGAAGCCGCCAAGGACGTCATTGCCCAGAACAAGTTGCCGCTCCTGGGCGCGACCATCATAGCCATCACCGCCTTTGCACCAATTGGCCTGTCCCCAGACACCACGGGCGAGTTTATCGGTTCCCTGTTTTGGGTGCTCTGTTACTCGCTGATCCTGAGCTGGGTGACCGCGCTGACCCTCACGCCGTTTTTCTTCGATCGCTTTTTCGCGGACCGGTCGGCGGAACTGGCCACCGGATCGGCACCGGAGGACCCGTATCGGGGCCTTATTTTCCAGGTCTTCCGGCGTGTGCTGACCCTGGCCATTCGGTTCCGCTACGTCACCATCGGCCTGGCAGTGGCGCTTTTGGTGGCGGTGCTGTCGATGTCCGGTCAGGTCAAGAATGCGTTCTTCCCGAACGCCACTACGCCACTGTTCTTCGTGGATGTCTGGCTGCCGGAAGGCACGGATATCCTCAGTACCGAGGAGGTCGTCAGCCGGCTTGAATCGCAGGTGGGTGACATGCCCGCGGTGAAGCAGGTGACCACGGTGGTCGGCGGCGGGGCGCAGCGCTTCACCCTGACGTACGCACCGGAAAAACGCTACGCCAGTTTCGGTCAGCTGATTGTCGAGACCGAAGACAAGGCCTCCCGCCAGGCGCGTATGGAGCAGGTGATCAAACTGCTGCGCGCGGAATTCCCAAACGTTCAGTACAAGGTTCAGGCGCTGCAGGTCGGACCTTCCGCCACCGCCAGTCTGGAAGCCCGCATTTATGGTGACGATCCGGTCGTCCTGCGTCAGCTCGGGGCCCAGGTGGAAGCCATTTTCCGTAATGAGGAAATGGCCGACAGCGTCCGAATCTCCTGGAGCAACCGTGAACTGGTCCTGGTGCCCGAGTTCCTGGAGGAGCAGGCCCGGCGCGTGGGCGTATCTCGTGAAAGCCTGCATCAGGCGCTGCTGCTTAACAACCAGGGTGAGCGGGTCGGGGTGTACCGGGAAGGCAGTGATCTGATTCCCATACTGATGCGATCCCGCGAGAGCCAGCGCTACGACGTGGAAAATCTGGGCGCCATCAACGTCTGGAGTGACGAGCAACAGGCCTATGTGGGGGCCGGCAATGTTCTGAGTGACACCCGCACCGAGCTTCGGGATCCGCTGATCAAACGCCGCAACCGTCAGCGCATGCTGGCGGTGTATGCCGAGCCCATGCCGCTGTCCGGTGAGACCGCTGCAAGTGTCCTCAAGCGCATTCGGCCGGAAGTCGCCAAGCTGCAATTGCCGGACGGTTATACCCTCGAGTGGGGTGGCGAGTACGAGACCTCCAGCGAGGCACAAACGTCGTTGTTCGCCTCTTTGCCCATGGGGCTGCTGGGCATGTTCATCATCACCATGTTGCTGTTTGGCAGCTTCCGTCAGGCGCTGTCGATCTGGTCCATCGTGCCTCTGATTCTGATCGGGATCGTTGGCGGGCTGTTGCTGTTCGGCGCACCTTTCACCTTCATGGCGTTGCTGGGCACCCTGAGCCTGATCGGTATGGTGCTCAAGAACGCCATCGTGCTGGTGGAGGAGATTAAGCTTCAGGTCGAGCAGCAGAGCGATCCGTTCATTGCGGTGGTGGACGCCGCGGTGAGTCGCGTCCGGCCGGTATTGATGGCGGCGATCACGACCATGCTGGGCATGATTCCGTTGTTCAGTGACGCGTTCTTTGCCAGCATGGCGGTGGTCATTGTGTTCGGACTGGGGGTAGCGACCGCGCTGACGCTGATCGTACTGCCAGTTGTCTACTGCACACTGCTGCGCATTCCCTTCCACCGATAAACCCTGTGAATGGATCGCTGCTGCCGGCCTGGGGTTGGCGAAACCCCGGCCGGCGCTCAACTAGGAGGTTTCCTCAGGTTCGGATTGCATTCCCCAGGTGTAGCCCCGGAACGCATCGCGGAGGTCTTTTTTACTCAGCTTACCCGTAGCGGTGTGTGGGAGAGACTCGACAATCACGCAGTCGCTCGGTATCCACCATTTTGCAACCTTGCCCTCGAACCATGCCAACAATTGCCCCGAGGTCAATGTCGAGTCATCGTTGAGAACCACAAGCAGGAGCGGGCGTTCGGTCCAGGTTGGGTGTGACAGCCCGATGACCGCGGCTTCCAGAACGTCCAGATGACTCATGGCCAGGTTTTCCAGTTCAATGGATGAAATCCACTCGCCGCCGGATTTAATAACGTCCTTGCTTCGGTCCGTGATCTGGAGATAACCGCACTGATCCATGGTGCCGATGTCGCCAGTGTCGAACCAGCCATCGTCATCGGTGGTGGACTGCTCGTGACGGAAGTATTGCTGGATAACCCAGGGTCCGCGCACCTTGATGGAGCCGGCGCTCCGGCCATCCCAGGGAAGCTCCTGATTATTATCGTCAACCACTTTCAGGTCGATGCCAAAAAGCAGGCGACCCTGTTTGAGGGCTCTGGTTTTAGCCTCTTCAGCGCTCAAACCGGCGGTCTGTTGCGGCGTTGCGGCATTATAACTGGCGATAGGATTTAGCTCGGTCATCCCCCAGCCCTGCTGCACCCGTGCACCGTGCCTTGACTTGAATTCGTCGTAAATAGCGGCTGGACAGGCTGCGCCGCCAACACCAACACGCTCCAGAGACTCGAGCGTAATCTCATTCTCCCGGGTGTGGCGGAGCAGGGCGCCTAGAACGGTGGGAACGCCCGCCGTGAACGTGACGGTTTCAGAGGCGATCAGCTCCGCCACGATTTCGCCATCCCCCGCTTTGCCACCGGCAAGAACCAGCTTGGCGCCATTCATGGGGCAGGAATACACCAGGGACCAGCCATTGGCGTGAAACATGGGGACTAGAGGCATGACCGTATCGGAGGCGGAGACCGCAAAGGCGTTTGGGGTAGAGGTCGCGTAACACTGGAGGATGGTTGAGCGGTGAGTGTAGAGCACACCCTTGGGATTGCCGGTGGTGCCTGACGTGTAACAAAGCGCTGAAGGTGTGGTTTCCGCCAGTTCTGGCCAAACAAACCGATCGGATTCCGCGCCGACCAGGGTCTCATAGCAAATCACGTTGCGAAGCGTGGTTTCCGGCATGTGTGCGGCATCGGTGAGTACCACGTAGCCCTTCACCGCCGGTAGTCGGGATTGGAGGCTCTCCAGCAGCGGAATGAAATCAGGGTCGACGAACAGCCAGCGGTCTGCCGCGTGGTTGATGATGTATTCAATCTGCTCGGGGAACAGCCTCGGATTGATGGTGTGGCAGATCATGCCGCTGCACGAAATGGCGTAGTAGAGTTCAAAATGGCGATAGTCGTTCCAGGCAAGGGTTCCGAGCACATCGCCCGGGCCATTGCCCAGCTTTTCCAGCGCGTTGGCCAACCTTCGTACTCGCTGAAACGCGTCCCGATAGGTATAGCGGTGTCTTGGAATATCGTGGGTCACGGACACGATTTCCTGATCACCGAATAGCCGTTCTGCGTAGTGCATCACGGCCGTAATTGAGAGTTGGGAATCCTGCATGGGGTTCATTGAAACCTCCGATTATCGTTGTTGTGGTGCGATCCAGGGGCAGGCGCCGGCGGTTAGGTGCCGCCGGCTGGACGATGTCAGAGCTCGGTTTTGTTCTTGCCGACACGACCTTTGTCCGTCTTGTCGGCGAAATCGGCGAGGAGTTTCGCCACCGGCGGATTTGCCGCACCCGAGTATCCTGTAAAGGCTTCATACGCCAGTTGGTCGTCCAGTGGCCGGCCAATGACGTTGAGGATGGTTTCCTTGGCAGAACGTACCGCCCACTGATCATTGCGCAGAATGCTCGCGGCCACTTTTTCGGCGGTTGCCATTAATTCGCTCTGGGGAACCACCTTGGACACCATGTTGCATTGCAGGGCCCGTTCGGCGCTGATGGGTTCAGCGGTCAGGTTCATTTCCAGGGCAATGCCGGCACCGCAGGTATTGACGACACGCACGATCCCGCCGTCTCCATGGTGGTAACCGCGACGGGGTTCGAAAGAGCCGAACTGAGCATTTTCGGAAGCAATACGAATGTCACAGGCCATGGCAGTCTCCAGCCCTCCGGCCAGGGCCCAGCCGTTTACAGCGGCAATGACGGGTTTGTACATACGGTGCATCCCGCGAGTCAGGCCGCCGAGGCCGTCCTTGATTTTCTCACGAGGGAAGAGCGCATCGGCCCGCTTGACCCACGAAGTGGCATGGGTTTTCAGATCAGCACCTGCACAGAATGCCTCGTTCCCGGCACCAGTCACAATCGCGAGATCAACACTGTCATCAACCGAGAATTCCTGCCAGATATCCCACAGGGCCTCGTGCATATCCTCGTTAATAGCGTTCATGGCCTCGGGCCGGTTCAGGGTGATGTAGGCAATTCTTCCACGTTTTTCATAGAGTACTGTTGGCATGACGGATCTCCTGTTGTGGTGGCGCCCCGGTGCGCGTCACCGGATGGCTTCGGATCTATAGTAGGGAGAAACGGAGGCGGTCACTGCGGATGAAAATGACCGTATTTTGGACAAAACGGCCATCGACAGAGGGTGGTTAGTATGTGTTTTAATGAGCTACCTATCGAAATATTGGGGTAACCACGTGGAGTCAGATAAACACACCGGAACCGTTGCCATACTCGCCTTTGATGGAGCCATGGAAATGAGTATTTCCCTGGCTCGGGATATCTTCTATGCCGGCTCTGTGGCCTTCCGGCACCAGCAAAATCAGGGCGCCAGAGGTAAGGAAGTGATGGTCGCCAGTGAATCCGGGGCCCCGATAAAAACCTTTTGTGGTTCTGATCTGCAGCCGGACTGCGCTATACATGAGCTGGTGCGCCCGGAACTGATCATCGTCTCCGGAATCTGGGACGGGGTTGAAAACGTGGTCGAGAAACACCGGGAGACGGTGAACTGGCTGGGTGAGCAGTACCGTACCGGAGCGAAAATTGCGTGCCTGCATACCGGGACGTTTTTGCTGGCGGAAACGGGGTTGCTCAATAACCGGACCGCGACCATCTACTGGCGGATGGTGGACCTGTTCCGATCGCGCTATCCCCAGGTCATCTTGCAGCCGGAGAAACATATCACTGCGTCGGGTAACCTGTTTTGTTCCTCCGGAGTAGTTTCCGGCTTCGAGATGGCCATGTATTTGATCGAGAAACTCTGGGGTATTCAGGTCGCTTCCAGGGTGTCGCGCCACTTTATGATGGACTTGCCGGAGGCGCCCAAGGAATTTCAATTGGCGCTGGAGGAGCAAAAACAACACGGGGACCGAAAGATCCAGGACGCCCAGGAATGGATCGAGTCCAATTTCTCATCACATTTTTTGCTGGAGGAACTGGCCGATAAGGTCGGCCTGAGCCTGAGGAGTTTCCGGCGTCGATTCAAGGAGGCAACGGGTGACACACCCATGCAGTATTTGCAGAAGGTTCGTTTGGCGACGGCAAAGCAACTGTTGGCGTCGGACGTGTTAGGGGTCGACCAGATCGGTTATCGGGTCGGCTATGAGGATCGGAGTTACTTCAGCCGGTTGTTCCGGCAGAAAATCAACATGACCCCGGGCGAGTATCGACGAACCTTCGGGACTGGTCGAGAAACTGCGGAGCAAAGCGATGCCGGGGATCGATGAAAATAAGCGAAGCCAGTCAGTAGAGCGGGCCCTACTGACGCTACGTCTTAACTGCCGGCGGGGGGGGTCGCCTTATTGAGCACCAGGAAAACCCCTATAGCCATCATGGTCAGCCCGGCTATGCGCTGGGGCTCCAGGGCGAATCGCTGGGCTCCAAACAAACCGAAATGGTCAATCATGCTCATGGCAATCATTTGTCCTAGCAGCACGAATGCAATGGCATTGGAGATGCCGAAGCGCGGTGCGACCCAGGTGATGGTCAGAATATAAAATAACACCAGAAAACCGCCGAGGTAGTAATACAGCGGTGTGCTGGCGTGGAAAATCTTGTCAGGAATGCCCTCGGTGACCAGCAGATAGGCAACCGCAATGACCAGCCCGACAAAAAACAGGATGGCCGCTGCCAGGGTCGGGCTCTGGAGCCGCGCACCCAGGCCACCGTTGAGGGTGGCCATGACAGGGATACCAATGCCGGCAACGATCATAATGAGGGAGTAGGCCAGGGGATTATTCATGGTGGGTGTTTTCCTTTTGAATTGCCGGTGATTGTGAGTCCACAGATGCGAGGCGGGAGGCTGCCTCGCGGCCGACGTCCAGAATTCGATCGGACAACGGGCCGGAGTCCACGGCACGGGAGAGCGCCATGGAGCCAACAAGCAGCGACATGAAGGCAAGCACGTCGTCCGCTTGCTGGCGATCGAGTTCGTTGAAATTCTGGTCGGCGATTGCCGAGAGCGTTTTGGTCAGTTCCGTTTGATAGGTCGCTCGAAAGGATTCGTCACTGCGCGCCGTTTCCGAACACAGCGCGGTAAGGGCACAGCTGTCATCGAGATTATCCCGGTGGTTCGGAGTGAGGTACCGTTTTGCGAGGTCGGACAGGCGGCTAGCCCAGGAGCCGCGGGACCAACCACCGGTCCAGCGCTTGCGGTTGTGCCGCAGCGCCTCTTCCAAGGCTGCACGGGCGAGTTCGCCCTTGTTCTGGAAATGCGAGTAGAACGCGCCATGGGTCAGGCCGGCATCGTCCATCACGGCCGCGACGCTCGCGCCCCCCAATCCTTCCCGTCGAAGCCGCTTGGCGGCCGAGGTCAGAATGCGCTGGCGGGATTCCTCTTTCCTTTGAACTCGAGTATTCATGCGATTTCCCATGATGCCCATCATGCGAAAGATTATTTCGTATGACATGCATCATGTCAAATTGGGTGGCGGGAAGCTTCAGGCCAGCGACGTTCGGGGATTGCGGGGGTAGTAGCTCTCGGGCAGCCGCTCAATGTGCGGGAAGAAACGGGTGTCCTTGTAGGGCATTTTCATGAACCCGGAGATGCCAAGCCCGCTGATCTGTTCCACCGCGGACAGGATGACATCCAGCAGGCGGCGAAATTCCGGTTCCTGGTCCGGATCCAGCAGCCGGTAGTGGCTATGGATTTTCAGGTGCTTGGGCAGCGCCTCGAAGATGATCATGCCGGTGTGATGAATGTCGTTCAGGGCTTCCAGGGCCTTGATGATGGTGTCCGGCAGCACCAGGAATTCCTCCGGGTCCGGACCGTCCTCAAAGTAGGAGTGCACACGGGTTTCGTCCTCCACCTCCGGCGCCGCGCTCACTTCGTAGTGCAGGCTCATGCCCGGGCTGACCAGGAACGGCTGGTCGGCATCGTCCCGGTCGATGTGCAAGGTGTTACGGGCGTTGAACAGGCAGCTCTTGAAGATGCCCTTGCGGTAAATCGCCTGGGCCAGGTTGACCATGTTGTTGACGGCCCGAACGAACGCCGGTTTCAGGGCCGGGTCGTGCAGGTTCAGTGAGGTGTCGACGTACACGCCGTCGGTTTCCCAGCGTACCGCCAGGCCGCCTTCGACCGGGTAACGCCCGAGCCGGCTGACCGCCGCCAGGAAGGCTTTCTCGGTTTCGCCCATACCCTGCATGAAGTTCTTGTAGTAGCGGTCGAGCTGGACGTCGTTGACGTCGTTGAGGGTTTCCGGCGCGCCTTCCTCCCGCAGGAAGGATTTTCGGGAGCTGTACACCACGGTATCGATTTCCTGATCGGACGCCCGCACCCACACCGGCACCAGGGGTGCGACCGGTGCCGTCGGCAGGTCGATCATGACGGTGCGGGCCATACGGGGCATTTCGGTCAGGTAGTAGTCGCCGGCCTTGCGGCGAGTGTCCGGGTCGATGGCAAGCATGCCATCGAGCATGCGGGCAAACTCCATGGGCAAGCCCAGGGACGTGGCCGGAATGGCCTGATGCCCAAACCGGCAGGACTGGCCCGAGGCCAGGGCGTAGAGTGTGCCGGCGGCGCCCTGTTCGTCAAAGCGCGGGGAAGACAGTCCGCCGTTCAGCTGTTCGGTGCCAATGAAGTAGACATCGCCCAGACGGGCATTGGTCTGTTGCAGGTTGTCGGACATCAGCTCCATCACGTTGGCGGTGACGAACTGCTGGTTGGCGTCCAGCTGCGCGAACACCGAAGAGCCCCAATCGATCAGGGCAATGTTCTCGGTACTGGCGTCGAACACCAGGTTGGAGGGTTTGATGTCGCCGTGGACGATGGGCCGGCCGGCGGCGCCGGTTTCCCGACGCAGGTTACGGAGGATGTCGGCCAACTGGTCGGCAATGCGCATGATCAGCCGGGGTTTCAGCCGGCCCTCCCGCAAGGACACTTCCTCCAGGTTCAGGCCGGCCGCCCGCTCCATGACCAGAATGGGCTGGTTGCGCGCCCGCTGATAGGAAATCAGTTTCGGGACGCGCGGGTGGCGAACCTGCTCGAGGATGTGGGCTTCGTCTTCGAGCCGATCCTGCAGGTGCTGGGGCAGGTTGATGCGAGTGAACTTGAACACATGCTCGAGTTCACTGCCGTCTTCGCGGACCATGCGCCCGGCGAACACAAAACCGTAGGCGCCCTTGCCGATGAGTTCAATGTCCCGGTAGCCGAGCTGGCGGAGTTGGGTGGCACACAGCGCCACCCAGTCCTTGAGCTTCTTGGCATCGTCGTGGCTGAGCAGGTAGATCGACTGCTCTTCCGGGATATAGAACTGCTGCAGTTGCGCCTTCTGCACCATGGTCAGGGATCAGCCCATGTGCAGCAGCATGGTCTGCGGCGATTCCAGGTAGCCCTTCCACAGATTGCAGAAGCGGGCAATGGTGCCGCCATCGATGATGCGATGGTCGCCGGCCCAGCTCACGGTCATGATGGCGCGTTCCACCACCTGGCCGTTGGCATCGAAGCGCGGCAGTTTCTGGGTCCGGCCCAGAGCCACAATGGCCACCTCCGGCGCGTTGATGATCGGCGCCGCGTAGGTGCCGCCCAGGGCGCCAATGTTGGAAATGGAGATGGTGCCACCTTTCAGGTCGTCCTGGCTGACCCGACCCGAGCGCGCCGCTTCGGTCAGTCGGGCGACTTCGTCGGCGACTTCCAGCAGGGTCAGGTGCTCCACGCCTTTGACGTTGGGCACGATCAGCCCGGCCTTGCCGTCCACCGCCATGCCGATGTTGCACGAGGGCAGGTAGTGGATCTCGGTGGCCTCGTCGTTCAGCTGGCTGTTGAGGATCGGGTATTCCTGCACCGCCAGAGCCATGGCCTTCATGATGAAGGGCATCAGCGTCAGCCTTGAACCTCGGGCCTCAGCCACTGGCTTCAGCTGTTCCCGCAGCTTCAGCAGGTCAGTGACGTCGATGTCCTCACTGAAATTGAAATGCGGAATAGTGCTGGCCGAGGCCACCATGCTGCGTGCCATGGCCGCCTTCATACCGCGAATCGGCTCCACGCGAACTTCCTGCTCGCCCGCCGGGGCACGACGGGACCGACCGGCGGACGGTGCCGGAGAAGGTTCGGCGGTAACGGGCTTGGCCGGCTGTTCCAGGTGCGCAAGTACATCGGCTTTGAGCACCCGGCCATCTTTACCGGAACCGACAATGTCGGCCAGGTTCAGATTGTTCTCGCGCACCAGTCGGCGCACCGCCGGGCTGGCGGGAATGCGCTGATGGCCGGGTTTCTGGGATGGTGCGTTTACCGCGGGTTTGGCCTCCGGCGCGGGCTGAGCGCTGGCCGCCGGTGTGCGCGCTGCGCCTTCCTCACGTTCCCGGGGGATGAAGGCAAACAGCGGCGCATGCACCTTCGCCATGGCCTGCTGCTCGTGGTACAGCTTGGTAACCCGGCCGGCCTTGGGCGCGGTGATCTCGACCATGGCCTTGTCGGTCATCACTTCGACCACGGGCTGGTCTTCCTCGATCTCATCGCCCTCGGCCACCAGCCATTCAACCACCTCGCACTCGACGATGCCTTCGCCGATGTCGGGCAGAATGAAGTCTTCCGGGGTGTCGTCGCTGTCACCGGCGGCCGCTTGGGGCGCCGGTGACGGCGCGGAATCAGCGGTGTTGGTTTCTGCCGGTGTTTCTGGCGCGGCGTTGCTGGCGCCGCCTTCGCCGTCCTCTTCCACCAGCTCGAACAGCGGCGCGTGCACCTTCGCGATGTCGCCTTCCTTATGGTAGAGCCGGGTGACACGACCCTTGTAGGGCGCGGGGATTTCCACCAGGGCCTTGTCGGTCATGACCTCGGCCACTGGCTGATCCTCTTCGATCACATCGCCCTCGGCCACCAGCCATTTGACCAGTTCACATTCCACGATACCTTCACCGATATCGGGCAGTATAAAATCACTCATCATTGTTCTCCTGTCCGGATATCAGCCTAGAATTCAACGCTCGACTTGATGGCCTCATAGACCTTCAAGGCGTTGGGCAGGTGCTCTTTTTCCAGCACCAGCGGGAACGGGGTGTCGATCCCGGTGACCCGAGCGATGGGTGATTCCAGGTACAGGAAGCAGCGGTCCTGAATGGTGGCGGCGATTTCGCCGGCAAAGCCACCGGTCAGAGGCGCCTCGTGGGTGACCACCAGGCGGCCGGTCTTGAGCACCGAATTGGCCACGGTCTCCACGTCCCAGGGCAGGATGGTCCGCAGGTCGATCACCTCACAGGAAATGCCGTCTTTCTCGGCCCGCTCCACGGCCTGATCGATCACTTCCATCTGCGCGCCCCAGCCCAGCACGGTGATGTCGGTGCCTTCCTTGATGACCTCGGCTTCGCCCAGGGGCAGGCGATAATCCTCGTCGGGCACTTCGCCGACGGAGGCTCGGTACAGGCGTTTTGGCTCGAAGAACAGGGTCGGGTTCGGGTCGTGGATTGCGCCCAGCAACAAACCCTTGGCCTGGTGAGGGTTACGGGGCACCACGATCTTCAGGCCCGGGGTGTGGGCGAAATAAGCTTCCGGGGACTGGGAATGGTACAGGCCACCCGCGATGCCGCCGCCGTAGGGCGCTCGAATGGTCAGGCCGCCCACGTCGAACAGGTTGCCGGACCGATACCGGAATTTGGCGGACTCGTTCACGATCTGGTCGAACGCCGGGAATATGTAGTCGGCGAACTGGATCTCCGCCACCGGCACTGACCCTTGGGCGGCCAGGCCATTGGCAAAGCCGACGATGCCCTGTTCCACCAGCGGCGTGTTGAAGCAGCGATCTTTTCCGTATTTCTGTTGCAGGTTGCTGGTGGCTCGGAAAACGCCACCGAACACACCGACGTCCTCGCCGAAGCACAGGACTTTGTCGTTCTCGGCCATGGCCGTGTCCAGGGCGCTGTTGATGGCCTGGAGCATGTTCATCTTCGTCATCTCAGGCACCTCCCTTGGCGTGCTCGGCACTCTTTGGATACTCGTCCGGGTACTTGCGGATGTGCGCTTTCACCTTTTCGAACTGTTCCGCCAGGTGGGGTGGCACTTCGTCGTAGACGTCAGTAACCAGGGTGTCGAGGGCGGGAGGTGGCCGTTTTTGCGCGCGCTTCATGGTCTCGAGGACCTCGCGGCGCATGGTTTCCTGAAGCTGCTTTTCGTCGTCTTCGCTCCACCATTTCTTGCTTTCCAGCCACAGGCGCATGCGCAGGATCGGATCCTTCTCGCGCCAGACGGCTTCTTCGTCCTTGCTGCGGTAACCGGACGGATCGTCAGAGGAGGAGTGCGCCGCCAGGCGGTAGCTCATGGCTTCGATCAAGACCGGGCGGTTGTGCTCCACCGCCAACTTGCGGGCCTCCTGGGTGGCCTGGTACATGGCCAGGATGTCGTTGCCGTCCACCCGGATGACGTCCATCTTGTAGCCGTAGGCCCGGGGTGCGACCCCGTCGGCCGCAAACTGTTCGGCGGCGGGGGTGGAAATGGCGTACCCGTTGTTCCGGCACAGGAAGATGACCGGTACCCGATGCACCGCGGCCATGTTCAGGGCCGCGTGAAAATCACCCTCGGAGGCGGCGCCTTCACCAAAGTAAGTGATGGTGCAGTGGCCGCCGCCGGCCATTTTTTGACCGTAGGCGTAGCCGGTGGCCTGCGGAATCTGGGTCGCCAGGGGCGAGGAGATGGTCATGTAGTTCAGCTTTTTCGAGCCGTAGTGCACGGGCATTTGCCGGCCCTTGCCGTAGTCGAGTTCGTTGCCGAACAGCTGGTTCATGAATTCATCGATGCTGAACCCACGGTAGGCGAGTGCGCCTTGCTCCCGGTACTGGGCCATGATCATGTCGCCATCGTCCAGGGCGGCGGCACTGCCAATCACGGCGGCCTCTTCACCGGTGCACTGCATGTAAAAGCTGAGGCGACCCTGGCGCTGGGCGGCCAGCATGCGTTCATCGAGAATCCGGGTGGTAACCATGGCCCGATAAATACGTAGGGCCTTGTCCTTGTCTAGATCAGGTGCCTTGGCACTCTTGTAGAGTTTGCCGTCCTGTTTCAGAAGCTTGAACGTGGGAATACGGAATTCCGCACCGTCGGTAAACACTGGGGAATATACAACTTTGGATTTTGTTGTTGTCATAATCCTCTTCCTGGGGTGGTGGCCTGAGGAACAAAACACTCCTTGTGGGAGTGTAGTTAATGTCTGTGCAGACAGCCTGACTGGATCCGGTGAGATCCCGTGTCAGGGCAAAACCGCGTTTACCTTAACGTAAACTGAAGCGTTGGGGTAGGTCTGTTGTACTAATTTCTCAGTTGCTTGCGCTCAATCACCCGAATGGCTTCCTCCGCCACAATGGCGTGCCGGCGGGCCAGGGCATCCCGGTCATCGTCGTAGCCACCGCCGATCACCGTTGCTACGGGGATTCCGGCATTTTTCAGGGTTGTCAGCACCAGGCGGTCACGCTCGCGGATCGCTGCCTCGGAAATCTTCAGCTGGCCAAGCGGATCGCCTTCGAACACATCGACGCCGGCGTCATAGAGCACGATGTCCGGTTTCACCCGGTGGATGGCGGCTAGAAGGGTGGCACTGACGGTCTCGAGGTAGTTGGCGTCATCCGTACCGGCCGCCAATTCGACATCCCAGTCGCTCAGCTGCTTGGTGAACGGAAAATTCTGCTTGCAATGGATCGAGCAGGTGAACGCTCTGGGTTGGTTCCGGAGCAGGGCGGCAGTGCCATCGCCCTGATGGACATCGCAATCGAAAATCAACACCTGGAGCCCTCCGTCCTGGCCGGCCAGCACGTTGGCGGCTATGGCCAGATCATTAAGGATGCAGAAACCCGAGGCGTAGTCATGATGGGCGTGGTGGGTGCCACCGGCTAGGTGGCAGGCAATGCCGTGGCGTAGCGCCAGTTGGGCGGTAAGCACGGTACCGGAGGGCGCGAGGAAGGTCCGCTTTACCAGACCTTCGCTCCAGGGCAGGTTCATCTGCCGTTGCTCGCGGTCGGACAGGGTGTTGCTGTAAAAGCGCTGCAGGTAGCGTGGACAGTGAGTCGGGGTTAGCCAGGACTGTCGGCAGGGACCGGGTCGATAGGTGTTGTCGGCGGAAAGCAGGCCACGGCTTCGGAGATACCCGGCCAGGCGGGCGAACTTCTCCATGGGAAAGCGGTGGCGGCTCGGAAATGGAAAGCTGTAGTCCGGGTGATATACCAGGGGTACGGTCATGACTCTGCGGGCGTTCGATGAAAAGGGGTTTCCCAATTCTACGCTCGATTCGCCCAGCGGTTCGAATCGTGTGGCCACCACACGTGCGGGTCGACGTATGGTGGCCCGTTGTTCAACCAACCTTACTCAGGAACCATCAGAATTCAGGCCGTAGCCGGTTCACGGTTATCGAGGCTGGCGGAAAGGCGGGTTAGCAGCAGCGCGCTAAGCACGATGATGCCGCCAATCCAGGGGGTGTTCATCAGCCCCATGTCGGCCACTACGTGGCCGCCGAGCCAGGCACCGAGGGCAATACCGATGTTGAACGCTGCGATGTTCAGGCCGGAGGCCACATCCACGGAATGCGGGGTGTAGCGTTCAGCCAACTGGACTACGTAGACCTGCAGGCCGGGCACGTTGCCGAAGGCAAAGGCGCCCCAGATCAGCAGGGTGATCACCGCGGCAATCGGGTTGTAGGCGCTGAAGGTGAGCACGAACAGGATGGCTGCCAGACCACCGAAAATGATGTACAGCGCGGAGGTTGGCCCGAGCCGGTCCGCCAGCTTGCCGCCCCAGATGTTGCCGGTCGCCACAGAGACGCCGTACACGAGCAGCAGCAGGCTGACCATGCCGGAAGCGAAGCCGGTCACATCTTCCAGAATCGGTGTCAGATAGGTGAACGCCGTGAAGGTGCCACCGTAGCCAATGGCGGTCATGGCATAGACCAGCAGCAGCCGTGGGTGGGTAATGACCTCAAGCTGTTGACGCAGGGTGGCCGGCTTGGACTGCTTCAGGTTCTTCGGCACCAGGAAGGCGCTTCCGATCAGGGCGATGGCGCCCAGGGCGGCAACGGTGAGGAAGGTGGCGCGCCAGCCGAACGTCTGGCCGATAAAGGTACCCAGGGGAACACCGGTCACCAGGGCAACCGTCAGCCCGGTGAACATGATCGCAATGGCGCTGGCTTCTTTTTCCTTCGGCACCAGGCTGGTGGCAATGGTTGAGCCAATGGAGAAGAACACACCGTGGGCAAGGCCGGTGAGAATGCGGGCGGTAATCAGCGACCCATAGTTGGGCGCCAACCAGGCAAGGATATTACCGACGATGAACAGACTCATCAGCGACAGCAATACCGCCTTGCGATTCCAGCGACCGGTCAGGGCCGTCAGTACCGGTGCGCCAACGGCGACACCCAGGGCGTAGAGGCTGACCAGAAGACCAGCAGACGGCAGGGTAACACCCAGATCCTGGGCAATGGTGGGGACCAATCCGACGATGACAAACTCGGTGGTCCCGATTGCAAAGGCACTCAAGGTGAGTGCGAAGAGAGCAATGGGCATAGCGGGCTCCTTGGCAATGAGCGGAGTTAATTGACGGTAGCTAGTTTGAGTCCGCACACTTTTGCGATAAACAGTGGTTTTTGAAAAATACTTTTGCGGAAAGTGAAAATGAAAAGTCGATCGGACGATCTTCATTTCCTGTTGTCGGTGGTGGATAGCGGCAGCTTCAGTGGAGCGGCGGAACAACTTGAGGTGTCGGTCACTCGGGTGTCGCGGGCAGTCACCCGACTGGAGCAGACCCTGAACACCACCTTGCTGAACCGAACGACCCGGAAAGTGGGCCTGACCGAAGAGGGGCGGCTGTTCGTCGAGAAGGTGCGCAGTGGCCTGGCCGCACTGGAGGAGGCGGAAGAGCAGTTGGCCATCCGCAAACAGCGGCCCGCAGGGCGATTGCGGGTGGATGCCGCGAATCCGTTTCTGTTGCACCAGATCGTGCCACACGTCCGGGAGTTTCGGGCCACTTATCCAGACATTGAGCTGGAATTGACCGCCAGTGATCAGATTGTGGACCTACTCGAGCGCCGGATCGATGTCGCTATCCGCATCGGGTCGCTGGACGACTCCACGCTGCACGCCCGGGCCCTTGGGCGGTCGCCCTTATCGGTCGTGGCTTCACCGGACTATCTGGCACGGCGCGGCCAGTGTAAATCGCCCGCCGAGCTGGGCGACCACGACATTATCGGGTTCACCGCGCCGGAATCCCTCAACGTCTGGCACCTGGGTGAGGGCGTCCGGATCAGGCCGACCCTGCGGGCGAGCAGCGGTGAGGCAGTGCGCCAGCTTTGCCTGCAGGGCAACGGATTGGCTTATCTGTCGAGATTCATGATCGCGAGGGATATCGAGCGAGGGGATCTGGTGGAATTGCTGGATAGCCACCTGACGCGCCCCAATCCCAGGGAGCTGGTCAATGCGGTGTATTACCGGAACACCACCCTATCGGCCCGTATCCAGGTGTTTCTGGATTTCTTCCAGGCACGCTGGAGCCACCTGTAAATTCCCTCAATCCTGTCTGATGAGTGCCCGCGCGGCGGCCAGCATGCAGTCCTGCAGCGGCTCCAAAAAGCTCGGGCTCAGGGTGCTGGCGGTGACGACGTTCATGGTCAGCGAACGTTGTCCGGGCAGTTCATTGAGCTGAACCGGGCGGACCCGGGATGAGGCTACGGAGGATTCCGGTAGCAGCGCCAGCGCCAAGCCCGATTCCACTGCGGAATACAGGTTGGCCATGTCCGAACTGATCAGCACCGGATCGGTCTCTAAACCGGAACGTTTCAGATCCGACACGGCCAGATCCCGCAAAGCGCAATCGCTTTCAAGCAGGGCGACTGGTAACGGTTCGTCTCCGGGTGCCTGGAAACCGGCGGGCCCATACCAATGCAGCGCCTCCGACCACAGACTCTTCTCCGGACTGTACTGGGGTTCGCCGGTGACAATCGCCACGTCCAGCTCGCCGGTGCCCACGAGCTCCCGCAGGCGGCGACTGCGCCCACAGGTGATGCGAGGCACCAGCTCGGGAAAGGTTTTGCGAATGCGCGGAATAAACTGCTGCAGGAAGGTTTGGGCGTAATCCGTCGGTATCCCGAAATGAACCGGGCCTTGCAGTGGTTCCAGGCTGAGGGCACTGAGGGTTTCGTTGTTCAGGCGCAGCAGTCGGTCAATGTAGCCCAGCAAGGTTTTTCCCGGTTCGGTGAGCTTGATGCCCTGGTTGTTACGTTCGAGCAGCCTGTGCCCGAGTTGTTCTTCCAGGCGTTTGATCTGCATGCTGACCGCGGCCTGGGAACGGTAGAGTCGGCCTGACGCCTCCTTGAAACCACCAGCCTCCACGACGACGGAAAAGGTGTTCAACAGCTCCAGGTCCAGGATGGGTTTCATGGGGTGAGCTTCGCCTATGAATTAGAACATTTGATACATGGTATCAGTAATATTCGTTTGATTGAATTATTGGCGCCTTCTATTATTTGCCGCGAATTATCAGCTGTTGCGCGTATTTTGATCAGTTTCCGATGAGGAGGTGGCTCCATGAAACACCACAGTATTCCTGAAACCATGGCCGGCGTTGTCCTGACCGGCCATGGTGATCTCGACAAATTGGAGTATCGGGAGGACCTCACGGTGCCCGAGGCCGGCCCGGGTGAGGTGCTGATCGAAGTCGGCGCCACCGCCATCAACAACACCGACATCAACACCCGGACGGGCTGGTACTCAAAAGGGGTGACCACGGGCACGGACCAGACGGCCGCCGGTGGCTTTGATCGGGCCAACGAGGAGGACGGTAGCTGGTCGGGTAAGCCTCTGGAATTTCCCCGTATCCAGGGCGCCGATGCCTGCGGCCGAATCGTTGCCGTTGGTGACGGCGTAAACCCGAACCGGATCGGTGAGCGTGTCCTGGTCCGTGCGATGCAGCAGGCGCCGGATGATCCGGCCTCCTACAACCTCATTACCTTTGGGTCCGAGTGCAATGGCGGCTACGCCGAGTATGCCGTGGCCCGGGCAAGTGAAGTGTTCGCGGTGAACAGCAGCCTGAGCGACCTGGAACTGGCGTCCTTTCCCTGCGCCTATTCAACCGCCGAGGGCATGCTGGACCGCGCCGATCTGAAGCGGGGTGAACGGATCCTGATTACCGGGGCGTCTGGTGGTGTTGGCTCCGCGGCGGTTCAACTGGCCAAGCGCCGGGGCGCCGAGGTCATTGCCGTGTGTGGTGAAGCCAAGTTCGACGAGGTTCGCGAGCTGGGCGCTGACCAGGTCATAGCCCGAGGCCAGTCGCTCCTCGAAGTCCTGGACAAAGACAGCGTGCAGGTGGTGGCCGATCTGGTGGCCGGACCCCAGTGGCCGGAGTTGCTGGAGGTGCTGAGTCGCGGTGGTCGTTACGTCGCCTCGGGCGCAATTGCCGGCCCCATTGTGGAGCTGGATGTGCGCACGTTGTACCTGAAGGACCTGAGCTTGTTCGGCTCAACCTGGCAACCCAAGCGGGTGTTCGAGAACCTGATTGGCTACATCGAGCGCAACGAAATACAGCCGGTGGTGGCAAAGACCTATCGCTTACCGGATGTGGTGCAAGCCCAGGAAGACTTCATGGCCAAGCGCTTCTCGGGCAAGCTGGCGATCCAGGTCAAGGCTTGATGGCCCGGCATCAGTCATAGTCGAACCGTTCGGACAGGATGCGATGAGAGGGCGTGCCCCTCTCAATCAGCCGGTGTTCGACGATATCCATCATGCTGGCCGGTCCACACATCACAAACAGCCAGTCCTTGATCTGTTGTTCCGAAAACACGCGATCGATCAGCGCGGCATCGATGAGGCCGGATTCGCCGGCCCAGTCGTCCGCGGGCTCCTGCAGGACGTACACGGTGTCCTCGGCATCCAGTTCGTCGCGGAAGGCGATCTGATCGACTATCCGATTCCCGTAGATCACTTTGACCTCGCGGGAATCGCCGGTGTCCCGCATCTGCCTCAGTATCCCCAGCAGCGGCGCGAGGCCGACACCTCCGGCTATGAGTGCGACTCCGGGCTCGGCGCGCCCCTCAATCGACAGGTTGCCGTAGGGCCCATCCAGGTAGGCCAGGGTTCCTGTTGGGATCCGGCCGACGGTCCGCGTGAAGTCCCCGAGCTCCTTGATCATGAACGAGATTTCTGGCCCCGTCGTGGGCGCTGAGCAGATGGAGAGTGGATGTTCGTGCAGCGAGAAGGGGCTGTGGCCTATGTTCAACCAAACGAATTGCCCAGCTTGGTAGCGAAGCCCGGGATGGCCGTCCGGTGTCACGGTCAGTAGCCATTGCCTGGACGTCAGTCGAACAACGTCGGTCACCCGCCAGGGCCGGGCTTTCTGAAGCAGGGGCACCACCAGATAGACCGATATCAGTGAACCGCCGGCCACGGCCGTCATGGCGAACCACACTGCGGTCATCACTGGCTGGGACCCGTATCGGCCCGCAGACACCGTGTGATGCAATAGAAGCACCGCAATCAGTAGCGCGCCGACTCCATGTAAAAGGCGCCAGGTCTCGTATTTGTAATCGAGTTTGGTGCGTCCGATGGCCAGGAATACCAGAGCGCCAAGCAGCAGATAGGCGGCAATGCCTGAGGCCAGTGGGGCAAAATCGGTGGTGACTGTCAGTTCTCGGGTGGGGTCCCAGGGGCGCTGCCCCCCGGAGGGCGTGCCCTGGTATAGCAGCGGGTGGATCAACGCAAAGACCAGGGCGGCGCGCGCCATAACCTGATGCAGCCGCATGGTGGTATCCAGGCCGACGCCTTTTGAAAGCCTCTTGAACCGGCCGGAGAGGAGGAATTCCATCAGGATCATCGAGAAGGCCAGAATGCCGAGGCTAGAGGCCAATTCCTCCTGCCATGGCCGCATCGGCCCACCAAACCACCAGGACAATGCAAGCGGCAATGCGACCGCGATAAGGTAACCGACGATCAGAAAATGCGGTTTCATCCGTGTGGTCTGCTTCGCTGCCCCTGTTCAAACAATTTAGTTACGGCGAACGACTGGGGCAACTTGCTGGATGCGGCAAAACCACCTCTGTGTGTTGCCGTCATCAAGTCCGGGCAAGGCGATGGTGACCGTGAAGTTTGTGAGAGGCTGAAGGCCAAAGTGGAGGGGGACTCGCCGCCGTGTGGGGCATTGGCGGACTAAGATGGATATGAAAAACGCACCGTCCCTGGTGCCAAGACGCAAATGAAACTTCTAACGCTTAACCGTGGCTTTCGGACTTCACTTCGCCGCGGATAACAACCTGTCCGCTGTAGGGAGCCGGCTCTGCAGCTACCTTTTCAGCTTCGTCAGAACGGACTTCGCCGCGAATCACGATTTGGCCGCTGTAAGGTGCGGGCTGAGCGGCTTCGGCGCTCGGTTCATCGGATTTGCGATCTGCCAGAGTCGCGTGGGCAGGAAGAGCCGCTACCGCGATGAGTGAGGCGAGGGTTACCAGTGCAACTTTACGCATAACATCTTCTCCTGAGTTTGAATGAGTCAACGCTTTCATCGAAACCGCCTGGGTGGTCGGCATCTGATGGGGAGAAGTATGGGGCTGGGAAGGCGTCCTGAATAATTCCGAAACAATATGGGATACATCACCTCAAATTATAATAATCCGTTTTTTACTGCCGAAACGTTCACCAAGACGTTTTAAGATTCCATGCTAAAAAATAACAAAAATATATATTTCATGAGGTAAGAGGATATTTCTATAATTTCTCTTAAAATAGAGTCTCAGGGAATGAACCTGAAAAGGGCGGTATAAGTACGTATGCATCACTAGCTGTGATGTTGTGAATACCGTCTCTTGATTAGTCTGCTGCCCCCGTCGTCCGAAAAATAGCCGCCAACTCGATTCACGCAATTGAAGCACTGGAGTTGGCCATGCGTTCCCTTTCACTCGCTCTTGCACTCGGTTTTGCCGCGGCGTCGTCTGCCAGCCTGGCTGGTGAGTCCGCCTCCGCCATTGCACTGTCTACTGATAACGACCTGTTCGCCCCGACCCAGACCGACCGGGACTACACGGCCGGGGTCGCCATCACCTATTCCTCCAACTCCGAGGCGTTTAACAGCAGCCTGGTTTCCCGCGCGGTGGGGGCCATCGACCAGGGCCTGATTGGCGCGTTTGGCCGGCTGCCGGACCAGCCTGAGAACACCTCGGTGGAGTTCGGTGCCTACGGCTTTACTCCCGAGGAGATCGCGGCGCAAGGTATCGACAGGGACGACCGGCCGTACAGCAGCCTGGTGTATCTGTCCACGAGCCGCAGTTATCAGTCAGCCGGTGGCACCTCGGGATGGACCACCTCGCTGACCGTTGGTGCCCTGGGGTTGGACCTGTTCGAGCACGGTCAGAATACGATTCACAAGGCCATCGGCAGTGACAAGGCCGAAGGCTGGGATCACCAGATCTCCGAAGGGGGCGAGCCTACCTTGCGGTACTCCGCGGCCTACCACCAGTACCTGGATGGCAGTGAGCCGGACAGCAAGTTCAAGGTGACCTACTTCGGGAGCGTCGGATACCTCACCGAATTTGGCGCCGCCCTGGTGTTCCGGGGAGGGCTGATTTCGTCGCCGGATAACCGCTTCAACCCGGAATTGATGGCCTACGGTGAGCGGGCGCCCAGCGTCTCCGCGGTCGGCGGTCGGGAGAACTACTTCTGGGGTGGCCTGTCGGTGAAGGCCAGGGCCTACAACGCTTTCCTGCAGGGTCAGTTCCGGGATTCCGATCACGAACTCAGTGCCAATGATCTGAATGTGCTGCTGGCGGAAGTCTGGGCCGGTTACACCCACACCCTCTGGGACAACATGGAGCTGAGCTACGTGTTGCGTGTGCAGAGCTCCGAAATCAAGAACGGTACCGGTGATCGCACCCTGGCCTGGGGCGGACTGGTGCTGAGCAAGCGCTTTGGCAGTCACTGACAACCGGTGTACATCACCCTGGGAAATACCATGTATACCGCTGAACAATTGGTTTTCAGTAAGAGTAGGGCGCATGGTTGGACTCAGGCATTACTGGAAACGGAGAAACGATATGAGCAACATCGTTGAAGTAAACGACAGCAACTTTGATGCGGCCGTTGGTCGTAACGACAAGCCGGTCCTGGTCGATTTCTGGGCACCCTGGTGCGGCCCGTGCAAGACCGTTGGCCCCATGCTTGAGGAAATCGCCGACGAACTGGGCGATGACCTGGTAGTGGCCAAGGTCAACGTGGATGACAGCCCGGAAACGGCGGCTCGCATGGGAATCCGCAGCATTCCGACCCTGGCGCTGTTCCGCGAGGGCGGCGTGGTGGCCCGGCAGACCGGTGCCGGCAGCCTGGGCCAGTTGCGGGCCTTCGTTAAAGGCAACTTGTAACTCACCGGCTCGAATCAACACCCTCCCGCTATGGGAGGGTGTTTTTGTGTGCCGGTTGCGCTGCCCGCCAATGCTGGTCAGACTTATCCGGGCCCGTTGCCATCATTCAGGTACCCCACGATGAAAACCCAGGAGCTGCAACTCCTCTATATTTTCGACGCCATCATGACCGAGCGCTCGGTGACCCGAGCCGCCGAGCGTCTGGCCATGACCCAGCCGGCGGTATCCAACGCAATTTCCCGGATGCGCCAGATCTGGAACGACCCGCTGTTTGTCCGCAAAGGTCGTAACATCGAACCGACGTCTTATGCCTTGAGCCTCTGGGATCAGGTGGGCGGGCCCATGTACGCCCTGACCAACGCGGTGTCAGCCACTCAGTTCGACCCCGCCAATTCCAAACGGAAATTTCGCATCGCCGCCACCGACGTGATCGTTGAGATGGTCTGGCGCCAGTTAATCGAATTGCTGGAGCGGGAGGCGCCCGGTGTCGACCTGCACGCGGTCCCGTACACACCCGAAGGCACCTACGGCGATCTGCGCGAAGCCCACGTGGACCTGGCGGTTGGCGTTCTGAACCAGCACGACCACAGCCTGCGGAGCACCTGGTTGTTTGAGGGTGGCTACGTGCTGGCGATGCGCGAGGGACATCCGCTGGCGGGCAAGCCGATCACCATGGAGGAATTCCTGGAGGCCCGGCATTTGCTGGTGTCCATGTCGGGCGACGCCCATGGTTTCGTGGACAGCTATCTGGACCAGAAGGGACAAAGCCGCCGGATTGCTGCCACCGTCAATCACTTCTCCATCGTGCCGCAGGTGCTGCGGGAGACCAACCTGATTGCGGCAGTGCCGGAGCTCATCAGTCAGGACTGCGGTTTTGTGAACGGGCTCTGGATGGGAGAGCTGCCCTTTGAGGTTGATCCCACCAGCCTGTACCTGATCTGGCACGCCCGCCATGACCGGGATCCCGGCATTATCTGGATTCGGGACCACCTCGAGCGCCTGCTGCGGGATCGCTGGCACGAAATCATGACCACTTCGCCCTGTGGGCGGCACCTGAAAGCGGTCTAACCGGCCAGAGAAGCCGCCGCAATAGATTGTGGCGGCTGGCCATAAAACCGCTTGAACTCCCGGCTGAACTGGCTGGCGCTTTCGTAGCCCACCAGGGACGCCGCCTGGCTTACCTTCACGCCCTGATCCACCAGCAGCTCCCGGGCCCGGGTCAGCCGGATCCGCTTGATGTACTGAATGGGGGACTGGGCGGCCACCTGCCGGAAGTTGCGGTGGAAGGTCGCCGGACTCATGTTGGCAAGAGCGGCCAGCTGTTCGACATCCAGCGGTTCCGAAAAGTGCGCATGGACGTGCTTGAGCACCGGCTCCAGTCGGGAAAGTTGGGTGTTGTGCCGCACCAGATCCACCAGCGAGGCGCCGTTCGGGCCCCGGAGCGCGTGCAGCAACAGTTCCTTTTTCAGGCCCGGCCCGAGGGCCTTGGCCGCCAGCGGGTCATTCAGCGCCTCGGCCAGCCGCACCACGCTGGCGTTGAAGGCGCCAGTGGCCGGCGCCACGTACAAGGTGTGCGCATTCAGCGCGGGAGCGTTGGCACCGCCGGTCTGTCGGCATTCATCAAAAATCCGCACCAGCTCATGCAACGCCGACAGATCCAGGTCCATGACCAGGGAAAGCAGGGGGCCATCGGGTGGTGTGATCGCCTCGCAGTCAGCGGGCGTGGGTAGGGTCAGCACCAGGTAGTTGTCGGGGTTGTACTCATACACCTGGTTGTCGAGAAAAACCCGCTTGGTGCCCTGGGCCATGATAATGATGCCCTGGCTGTAACAGAGCGGCTCTCTGCCGGTGGTTTCGTTGCTTCGGTAGACGCCGACGCCCTCAATCGGTGTTGGGTTGTAGCCCTCGGTCGCGGCAAGTGGGGTCAGCAGTTGGGCGAGTGTGGGCATCGGTCGGTCTCCTGAATGGGTGAAGTCGCCATCTTACCTGCGATGCACTAAAATGCCTAGTCGTGTCGTCAATGATAGAAAAAGGCATGCCAATGATCGAAATGCCCATTCTGATCTAACCTGTCGGCGATACAATCTCTTCACGCTTTGATGAGGAGAGAGGATTATGCAAAATTTCGATTTCTACAACCCAACCCGCATCGTGTTCGGCAAAGACCGTCTGCAGGAACTGGATCAGCTCATTCCCAAGAATGCCCGTGTGCTGGTTCTGTACGGTGGCGGCAGCGTCAAGCGGTTCGGTACCCTCGATAAAGTGCTGGCCGGCCTGGGTGATCGGACGGTGTTCGAGTTTGCCGGCATTGAGCCGAACCCGCGCTACGACACCCTGATGGAAGCGGTGGATCTGGTTCGCCGGGAGAGCATCGATTTCCTGCTGGCTGTTGGCGGTGGCTCGGTGATGGACGGCACCAAGTTCGTGGCCGCGGCTGCGCCGTTTGAGGGCGACGAGGAAAGTCTGCTGGGGCATGGCTTTGCCGGCCTTCCGGTCGAGCAGGCACTGCCACTCGGTACCGTCGCAACCCTGCCGGCGACCGGTTCTGAAATGAACATGGGCGCCGTAGTCTCCCATAAGGGTGGGAAATGGCCGGTGATGAGTCCGCTGCTGTATCCGACGTTCTCATTCCTGGACCCGTCGCTGACCTTCTCCCTGCCCACCAGGCAGGTCGCCAACGGCGTGGTCGACGCCTTTGTGCACGTGGTTGAGCAGTATGTGACTTATCCGGTTAACGCGCAGATTCAGGATCGCACCGCCGAGGGCATTCTCAAGACCCTGATCGAGGTCGGCCCGGTCACGCTGGCTAACCCGGAGGACTATGATGCCCGCGCAAGCCTGGTCTGGGCGGCCACCTCGGCGCTGAACGGCTACATTGGCGTAGGCGTGCCCCAGGATTGGAGTACCCATATGATTGGGCACGAACTGACCGCCATGTTCGGCATCGATCACGGGCAGAGTCTCGCCATTATCCTGCCGTCGGTCTGGAAACTCCGTAAAGAACAGAAGCGGGAAAAACTCCTGCAGTACGCCGAGCGGGTATGGGGCATTGTCGATGGCTCTGAGGACGAGCGCATCGACCAGGCCATCGCCCAGACACGTGCGTTCTTTGAGACCCTGGGCGTACCCACTCGCCTGGATCAATACGGGGTCAAGGAAAACCAGTTGGCGGACATCGTCGAGGCGTTGAAAGCCCACGGCATGACCGAACTCTCGGAGCGGGGCGACATGACGCCTGAGATCAGCCATCGGGTCCTGGTGGACGCCTACAGCGAGTGAGCGATGGATGGCGGGCTGAACCGGCAACCTGCGGTCGGCCCGCAATCCCGTTATACTGATGGGCCCCTGATCCGCGTTGGAGCCCCGATGATTTCCAAGGACGAACTCGAACAGTTTTTTCGGGACGAGTTTCCCCAATCCAGTTTTGAGATTGTGTCCCTCGAGGACCGAGCGACCACCATCCGCAAACCCATTTCCCACGACCATCTTCGCCCCGGTGGCACGGTGTCCGGCCCGGTGCTGATGGAGATGGCGGACGCCGCCCTGTATGTGGCGATTCTGGGCTCCATTGGACTGGTCGCCCTGGCGGTCACCACCAACCTGAACATCAATTTCCTGCGCAAGCCCAGAGCCGACCGGGACATCATCGCCGACTGCCGCCTGATCAAGCTGGGCAAGACCCTCGCCATAGGGGAGGTCTTTTTGTACTCCGATGGCGATGATCAGCCGGTGGCGCACGCGACCGGCACCTATGCCATTCCGCCGGCGGGCCGCTAAATCATGAGCGAACCCCGGTCGAAACTGCAGCTGAAGAGCTATGGCGACCAGGGCCAGAAACACGCCCATGATCACCATCAGTTGGTGCTGCCCTTGGTCGGACGATTGTCGCTGTCGGTAAACAGTCGAGCGGGCGAGGTGAGTGACGGCAGGGCGGCGATCATCGCCGCCGGTCACGATCACGATTTCGAAGCCAGGGATGCCAACCGGTTCGTGGTCGCGGACGTTCCCGCCGCCTTGGCCCCGATGCTGGACCGGTTGCCCTGTTTCGTGCAGCTCGATGCCGGGCTGGAGCATTACGTGCAGTTCCTCCATGCCCAGTTGCAACAGGGCGCGGAAGGCTCCCAGACGCAACACCAGATGTTGCTGCTGCTGATCCAGCTGCTGCAGGAGCGCTTCGGAGACCGATTACGGTTGGACCGTCGGGTGGACGTGGCGAAACGCTTCATCGACGAACATTACCAGCAGAAGATCACCGTCAATCAGCTGGCCACCATCGCGCACCTGAGTGTGCGGCAACTGAACCAGCTGTTCCGGGAGCAGGTGGGCTTGACCCCCCATCATTACCTGACCGAGTTGCGCATGCAGACGGCCTGGCAACTGCTCGAACGGGGTGACCAGTCGATTCAGCACATCGCCGATGCCGTGGGCTACAGCTCGCTGTCAGCCTTCAGTGACCGATTCGCCCAACATTTCGGGCATTCCCCCAGTCATTTCCGCCGACTTTCGAAATAACCGCGCCGGAATCCGAAAGCCCGCGCCGAACCCCCTCGATAATCTGTTGCGTCTTAACCGTTTCATTGCTGAATGAGGGAGACGCACCTATGACCGCGGCATCAGCCACCTGGATTGGCTCAATATCGGTACTTCTCTGGGGCACGCTGGCCCTGCTGACCAAGCTCACCGGCGGCCAGATCCCGGAATTCCAGCTCATGGCCATGACCTTCACCATCGCCTTTGCCCTGATGTGCGTGCGCTGGTTCAAGGCCGGGCACACGGGCATCCGCTTCGCGAAGCAATCCGCCTTTGCCTGGACCATCGGTGTGGTGGGCCTGTTTGGTTATCACTTTGCCTACTTCAAGGCCATGACCCTGGCACCGGCGGTCGAGGTCAGCCTGCTGGCCTATCTCTGGCCGCTGTTCATTGTTCTGTTTTCGGCGCTCTTGCCGGGCGAGTCCTTGCGGGCACAGCACATCGCCGGGGCGGTGGTGGCACTGGTTGGCTGCTGGTTGCTGATCGGTCGGAACAGCAGCGGCTTCAGTGCCCAGAATCTGGACGGCTACTTAGTGGCGTTCGCCTGCGCCTTGATCTGGTCGTCCTATTCGGTGCTCAGCCGCCTGGTCAAGTCCGTGCCCACCGATGCCGTTGGCTGGTTCTGCGGTGTCACCGCGGTATTGGCGTGGATCTGCCACCTCATGTGGGAGCAAACGGTGTGGCCGGACAGCGCAAGCCAGTGGGTTGGGGTGATCGGCCTTGGCCTCGGGCCCGTGGGCGTCGCCTTCTTCACCTGGGATTACGGGGTAAAACACGGGAACATCCAGCTGCTGGGAACGCTGGCCTACTGTGCGCCGTTGATTTCCGTGGTGCTGCTGGTGTTGGCGGGCTTCGGCGAAGCGACCAGCGCGGTGATCATGGCCAGCGTGCTCATCGTGTTCGGGTCCCTCGTGGCGGGTCGCACCAGGGCCCGGGAAGCCAACATCACGGGAGGTGATGTTGCGAATACCGGTTCGTGATTATTTTACCGGGCGCAGGCCGACGATAATCCTCGACTCTGAAGTTCCCACCAAGTTCCGAAAGGGTCGAGTCCATGACTTATCGAATTCTTGCCGTACTCAGCGCGGCCGTGTTTGTTCTTGCCGGCTGCGAAAGCGCAGCTCAGGGCACCGCGAGCCAGGCGCAGCCGCCTTCGGTAGAGGTGGTTGCCGCCGCCAGTGCCCAGGTTCAACCCCAGAAAACCTACACCACGCGCATTGAAGCGCCGGAGAACGTCGAGCTTCGGCCGCGGCTGTCCGGTGTGGTCGATGAAGTGCATTTTGTCGAAGGCCAGCAGGTGCAGAAGGGTGACATTCTGTTCCAGTTGGACGACCGCCACCTGACGGCCCGCGTGGAGCAGCTCAATGCTGAACTGGCACGTGCCCGAGCGGGCCTGTACCAGGCCAAGGCCGAAGCCGAACGTGCCGGACGTCTGCTGCGCAGCAATGCCATCTCGGAAGAACAGGCGGAACTGCGTGAGTCGGTTCGCCGCCAGGCAGCGGCCGAGGTGTCCTCCCTGAACGCCCAGCTCAAGGAAGCGGAACTGCAACTGAGTTACGCCACCATCCGCTCGCCGATTGATGGCGTGATTTCCCGCGCCAACATTACCGCCGGAAACACCGTAACCGCCAACCAGAGCCGCCTGACCACCATTGCCTCGAACCAGGACCGTTACGCCTATTTCGACATGGACGAGGGCACCTGGTATCGCTTTTTCGAGGCCCGGGACAAGGCCCTGGGCGCACCGGTGCGCATTCAGCTGACCGGTGAGCAGGACTTCCCCCATGTCGGCGAGATTGATTTCGTTGATAACAGCATCGACACCGGCACGGGCACACTGCGCCTGCGCGCGGTCCTGGCGGACTCCGGTGAAGCCCTGGTGCCCGGCGCGTTCGCGCGGGTCAAAATCGCGGTGGCGGACACCGAGCAGAAAATCATGGTGCCCGATCGGGCCATCGCCACCGACCTGGACAGCCGTTTTGTCCTGACCGTCAACGACCAGGGCGAGACCCACTATACCCCGGTTGAAATCGGCGAGCGCTTCGGCACCTTCCGGGTGATCGAGCAGGGCCTGTCCGAGGGCGATGTCCTGGTGGCCAATGGCACCGCCAAGGTGGGCCCGGGTATGACCATCGCGCCGGTGATGACATCGGAAGCGCCGTCCGAGGTCGCCTTCACCCTGGAAGAGCAAGCACCCGAAGTCCAGCAGACCGCTGGCGTCGAGTACTGAGGTCTGACTGATGAAATTCCCGCACTTTTTTATAGACCGGCCGATCTTCGCCACCATGCTGTCCCTGATCATCCTGATCGGGGGCGGTATTTCCCTGTTCCAGTTACCCATCAGCGAGTACCCGGAGGTGGTCCCGCCGACCGTCGTGGTAACCGCAAATTACCCGGGCGCCAACCCGAAGGTCATCGCCGAGACGGTCGCCTCGCCCATTGAGGACGAAATCAACGGCGTTGAGAACATGCTGTACATGTCCTCCCAGGCAACCGCGGACGGGCGCATGACGCTCACGGTGACTTTTGCCCTGGGCACCGACCTGGACAAGGCCCAGGTGCAGGTACAGAACCGCGTGGACATCGCCTTGCCCCGGCTCCCCGAGGAAGTCCAGCGCCTGGGGGTGGTAACCGAGAAATCGTCGCCGAACCTCACCATGGTGGTGCACCTGCATTCACCCGATGAAAGCCGGGACATTACCTACCTGGCGAACTACGCCGAGCTGAACGTCAAAGACCAGATCTCCCGTCTTGGCGGTGTGGGTGACGTGCAATTGTTCGGGGGCGGTGAGTTCGCGGTCCGGCTCTGGCTGAAGCCGGATGAACTGGCGGCCCGTAACCTGAACGCGTCGGATGTGGTGAACGCGGTCCGGGCCCAGAATCGCCAGATTGCTGCGGGTAGCCTTGGCGCCCAACCGGCTCCCAATGAGAGCCAGTTCCAGCTGATGCTGAACGTGCGCGGGCGGCTGACGTCCCTGGATGAGTTCCGCGATATCGTGCTGAAGATCGGCGACAACGGCGCCATCACCCGGCTCTCTGACGTGGCCCGTGTGGAGCTGGGGCAGAACACCTACGCGCTTGAGGCGGGCCTGGACGGCAAACCCGCCGTTGCCATGCCGATTTTCCAACGCCCCGGTGCCAACGCCATCGAGCTGTCGGACAGCGTTCGTGAGACCATGGATCGCCTGTCGGGCTCGTTCCCCCAGGGCGTGACCTACGACATCGTTTATGACCCGACCGTGTTTGTTCGGGGCTCCATCGATGCCGTGATCGCCACCCTGCTGGAGGCCATTCTGCTGGTGGTCCTGGTTGTCGTGCTGTTCCTGCAAACCTGGCGCGCGTCCATCATTCCCCTCGTGGCCGTGCCGGTATCCCTGATTGGTACCTTTGCGGTCATGCAGTGGCTGGGCGTGTCGATCAACACGCTGTCCCTGTTTGGCATGGTCCTGGCCATCGGGATCGTGGTGGACGACGCCATTGTGGTCGTTGAGAACGTCGAGCGGAACATTCATCGGGGCCTGTCGCCGCGCGAGGCCACCAAGGTGGCCATGAACGAGGTCACCGGGCCGATCATCGCCATCGCCCTGGTGCTCTGTGCGGTGTTTATCCCGACCGCGTTCATTACCGGTCTGTCCGGTCAGTTCTACAAGCAGTTCGCGTTGACCATCACCATCTCGACCATTATTTCCGCGATCAATTCCCTGACGCTGTCGCCGGCGCTTTCGGCGTTGCTGCTCAAGGGGCGGGACGAAAAGCCGGACCGGCTCTCCCGCGTGCTTGATCGGATCTTCGGCCGTTTCGTGTTCCGGCCGTTCAACCGCTTCTTTGACCGCACCGGCGACGCTTACCAGGTGCTGGTGAAGAAACTGATCCGCTACGGTGCCATTGTCGGGGTCGTTTACCTGGGCCTGACGGTCTTTTCCGGCCACCTGTTCAATCAGGTACCGGGCGGCTTCATTCCGCAGCAGGACAAACAGTACCTGGTTGCGGTTGCCCAGTTGCCGGATGCCGCAAGCCTCGACCGCACCGTGGCGGTGGTGGATGAGATGCAGGAAATTGCCCTGGCAACGGAAGGCGTCACCAACACCGTCGCGTTCCCGGGCCTGTCGATCAACGGCTTCACCAATAGCCCGAACAGCGGCATCGTGTTCCTGCCACTGGACGATTTTGACCAGCGAACCGCGCCGGAACTCAGTGCCGGCGCCATTGCAGGCAAGCTGAATGCGGCCTTTGCCGGCATTGATGAGGGGTTTGTTGCCGTGTTCCCGCCACCACCGATTCTGGGGTTGGGCACCACCGGCGGCTTCAAGCTTCAAATCGAGGACCGCAGCAGCAAGGGGTTCGAGGCCCTGTTCGATACCCTGCAGACCACCCTGAATGAAGCGCGCAAGCATCCGGCGCTGACCGGGCTTTACTCCAGCTTCCGGGTCCAGGTGCCGCAGTTCGATCTGGATATCGATCGCGAGCGGGCCATGTTGCTCGGACTGCCGCTGGAATCGGTATTCGACACGCTGCAGGTCTACCTGGGGTCGCTCTACGTCAATGACGTGAACCTGTTCGGCAGCACCTACCAGGTCATCGCCCAGGCCGAGGCCGACAAACGTCTGGATCCGGAGCACATCCTGAACCTGAAGGTTCGCAATCAGCAGGGCCAGATGATCCCGCTCTCGGCGATCATGGATGTGCACTCGACCATCGGTCCGGACCGGGTCATGCGGTATAACGGGTATCCGACGGCGGAGCTGAACGGTTCGCCGGCGCCCGGTTTCAGTTCCGACCAGGCCCAGGCTGCCATCGAAGAGGTGCTGGCGCAGACGTTGCCAGAGGGCATGGCGTTCGAATGGACCGAGGTGACCTACCAGCAGGAACTGGCCGGCAACACCATGGTTTATGTGTTCCCGCTGGTGATCCTGTTGGTGTTCATCGTCCTGGCTGCCCAATACGAGAGCCTGCGGCTGCCGTTCGCCATCATTCTCATCGTGCCCATGACCTTGTTGTCGGCACTCGCAGGCGTGTGGCTGTCCTCCGGGGACAACAACATCTTCACCCAAATCGGGCTGATCGTGCTGGTGGCCCTGGCGAGTAAGAATGCGATTCTGATGGTGGAGTTCGCCCGGGATCTGAACCTGAGAGGGCTGAGCCATTATCAGGCCATCATAGAAGCGTGTCGCTTGCGACTGCGCCCCATCCTGATGACCTCCATTGCCTTTACCGCTGGCGTCGTACCGCTGGTGCTGGCCAGTGGGGCCGGGGCGGAGATGCGTCAGGCGATGGGCGTTGCGGTGTTCTCGGGCATGATCGGTGTCACCGTGTTCGGCCTGCTGTTTACGCCAGTGTTCTACGCGGTCATTCAGCGCGCCAAAGTCGACGAGACGGCGTCAGCACCGACACCGACCCAGACACAGGCATTACCCGACCAGACCAGGGAGACCGACCATGCGTAAGACGGCAACGAGTGTGATCTTGGGTACGGTGCTGCTGACCGGCTGCGCCGCCACCCCGGACTATCAGCCCCGAGAGGATGCCAACGAGCGCTACCTCGACAGCCTTGAGTTCGGTGTCCAGACTGCAGACTCCACCGCGGTGGAGTGGTGGAGGAGTTATCAGGACGACCAACTCAATCGTCTGGTCGAGGTTGCCCAGAAAGCCAACCTGGATGTACTGGCCACCCGACAGCGGGTGCGCCAGGCCCTCGCGGACCTGGGGGCGGATGAGAACCGGCTGCTGCCGCAGGGCGGTGTAACCGGTGAATACGAAGCGATTGATCGCAATGGCGTTCAGGAGTCTTCCTCTGTGGGTCTCGCAGCGTCCTGGGAAGTGGACCTGTTTGGCCGGCTGAAGGCCCTGGTCGATGCTGGCGAAGCCAATCTCGAGGTTGCCCTGAACAACCAGCGGGCGGTGCTGAAAGAGGTCACCGTGGGCGTGGTGCGAGCCTATCTGGAATGGGAAGCCGCGCGCCAGCGGGTCCAGCTGATCAAGGCGGACATCCGGGCGCTGGAAGACACCCGGGAAGTCATGGCCCTGCGCGTGCAGGAGGGGATTTCGCCGAACCTGGACCTCGCTCGAGCGGACACGCTGCTGGAGCAGCAGCGCGCCAAGCTCCCGGACGCACGTGCCCAGCTCTACCGGGCCAAAGCCGTGCTGTCCGTGCTGGTCAACGAGGACCCTGAGGCGCTGGTCCTGAATCCTGCATCGAGTGTGTTGACCGCATCGATTGGGGTGCCGGAGGCCGAGCGGGCCAACGAGGCCATGCAGCTGCGTGCGGATATCGGCGGTGCGCTTGCAGCGCTGGCCCGGGATGTGGCGGTTGGTAACGCCCTTCGGGCCGAACTCTATCCGCAGTTTTCCGTTGAGGGATTCCTGGGCCTGACCAACGTGGCGGAACTGTCCGATGGCTTCGAGGGTACCGGCACCATTGCCCCTCGCATTTCCTGGTCGCTGTTGAGTTATCCGGTTATTCTGCAGCGGGTCGAAAGCCAGAATGCGGTGTCGGAAGAAAGCTACATCCGCTACCGCCAAACCATCATTGAGGCGGTTGCCAGTGCGCGGGTTGCAGTCTTTGCTTATGGACGGGCTTTTGAAGCCGATCGGGCAACGGGCAGGGCGTTTGAGGCCGCCAACGAATCGTTCACGATTGCCACAACCATGCATCGCGAGGGAGCAATCGGCTACCTGGATTTGCTCGATGCCAACCGAACCTTCATTTCCGCCCAGCAGGACCGGCTATCCGCTAGACTGTCCTACGCGGCAGCCCAGCTAGGGGTGATTGAGGAGTTCAGCGGGGTATGGTCGGCGGAGGCCCATCGCCGGATGTTGCAGGACACAATCGGGGAATCCTAGCGGCCAATTTTTGGAAAAGGCAAACAGAAAAGGGGAAGCCGTGCTTCCCCTTTTTAATTGGCCTTACGCCTCTGCCAATTCGTGCAGGGCCGGGTAATCAATATAACCCTCGGGACCCTGGGTGTAGAAGGTTGAAGGGTCTGCTTCATTAAGCTCGGCCCCAAGCTTCAGGCGCTCCGGAAGGTCCGGGTTGGCAATGAAGGGCACGCCAAAGGCAACGGCGTCGGCCAGTCCGGATTCGATGGCCTTTTCGGCCTCTTCACCGGTGTAGCCCATGTTCAGGATCAGCTTGCCGTTGTAGTGCTCACGAACCGGGGTGATAACGTCCGCCTGCTGTTCGCCGAAGAAGTCGCTGCGCATCAGATGAACAAAGGCCAGGCCATACTCGTTCAGGCGCTTGGCGAGCCAGGTAATCAGTCCGACCGGGTCGCTGTCCTTCATGCTCTGGAAACTGTTCAGGGGGCTCAAGCGAACGCCGACGTTCTCGGAACCGAACACGTCGGATACGGCTTCAATCACCTCCAGCAGCAGTCGGGCGCGGTTCTCAATCGGGCCACCGTAAGGGCCTTCTCGATGGTTGGAACCATCGCGCAGGAACTGGTCCAGCAGGTAGCCGTTGGCGCCATGAACCTCAACACCGTCAAAACCGGCGCGTTTGGCATTCTCGGCGGCCTTGCGGAAACCTTCGATGATGGCCGGAATTTCGCTATCGGCCAGTGCGCGGGGAACCGTGTAGGGCTTCTTGCCTTCCGGTGTGTGCACGTCATCGCTGGTGATGGCAATGGCGCTCGGCGCTACCGGATCCTTGCCGTCGTTGAGTACCGGGTGGCTGGCGCGGCCACCATGCCAGAGCTGCAGGTAAATCTTGCCACCTTTGGCATGCACCGCCTCAGTGACTTTCTTCCAGCCCTCAACCTGCGCCTCGGAATAGATACCAGGCTCGCGCCAGAAGGCCGAGTTGCCCTCGATGACCATGGTTGCTTCGGCAATGATCAGACCGGCGGACGCTCGTTGGGCGTAATACTCAACCATCAGGTCGGTAGGAACATGGTTAGCATCGGCACGGGTGCGGGTGAGGGGCGCCATGAACACTCGGTTTTTGAGCTCGGCACTGCCCATTTTTAGCGGTTTAAACAGCTCGGTCATCGTGTCCTCATTCTTTATGAAATGGATTAGAAGAAATAATTAACCCTTTAAAATACCGACGATTAGCACAGAAATTGAAACCGTCCGTCTCATCGGTTTAGCTTCGAATTGTCGCCACTAGCCCAGCCTGCGAATAATTGCTGCGCGATATATCGACTATCAACAGGAATGATGTGAGCCCCGACTTGGTTGGATTTGCACATCACCTACGGTGATGACTGACATACGTCAAAGGAATTATTCAGCTCCGCGCTAACTCCCAATAATTGCCCTCCAACAGCCTCGGGTGAGGCCAAGAACAACCGTTGTGGGAGGGTGACTGGTGAATGAGGGCAACTGCACATCTATTGGTGGTGTCAATCTTAAACCCTGTCTGTCGGAACGTGTTCCGGGTCAGAAGTGGTACAAACCGATCATTTGCATCAACCGGGATGAGGGGGGCGAACGACGGGTTTATAAAACCTACCGCTACGAACAGGGCCCGCTGGGTCAGTATTTCCGGCTGCTGACCTCCCACGAGCATCGAATGCTGCAGCGAGTCCAGGGCTTGGCGTTTACGCCCCAGGGCGTTGAGCGCGATGCGCGATCTGCCAACACGCTCAGTTACGACTATGTGGACGGTGCGCCCATCAAGAAGCGATTCCAGAATGGCGCCATCCCCGAGCGGTTCTTTTTCCGGCTCTATCAGGCGGTCAGTGAATTGCACGAGCGTGGGGTTGCCCATCTGGATGTTGGTAACTCCGGAAACATCCTGATCTCGCCCGAGGGCAACCCGGTGTTGATTGACTTCGGCTCCGCCATGCCGCTCAACCGCCTGCCGGTCATTACCCGGGCGTGGGCCAGAAAGAAGGACCTGCTCGGAGTACTCAAGCTATGGCATCGGTTCGATGGGGCTTCCATGCCGGATCATCTGCAAGACTATTACCAGCGGCATTACCGCAAGAACATCTACACCCCCAAGCGCTTCTTCAAGGCCTTCAAGCGTTACTGGGTGAGTGATGGCGAGGAGATGAACGGAATTGCCGCGATGACCGGCGTGTTCCTCGGGCTGCTATTCCTGGTGACCGTCGTCTAGAGGTGCAAACAGCAGACAGTCGACAACGCCCCTAGGCCCGGACGGCACCAGGGGCGTTTTTTATTAGCGACGGTAGCTGATTAACGGTGGTGTGACGGCGGCTTGCTGTCACGCCGTGTGCGGGGCACAAAAAAGGCGGTCACTTGGACCGCCTCGGCTGCAGCGTCTTGGCTCAGCTTTCGCTTTTGATCACCAGCGTTTCGGCGAACGGGTTGTTGCCGCGCTCGATGTCTTCGTGGCTCACGCCTTCAGCCTGGGCCAGGGCAGAGAAAGAAACCAGGGATACAACGAAAAGGAATTTGCTAAGTGCTTTCATGGGATATTCCACCTGTAAAATCGAATGTTTGAAACGAACTCGCCTCATTGGCTTGGTGAAATTCTCTCCCGTTCCTGCGCCCAGAAAAAATTCCTAAGCGATATACCTCACATCAGATTTCGTGATGACTGGTGCCGATTCTCAGCACGCCATTTCAGGACTCCGGGAACCGGGTCCAGCCGTCGAGCCAGCTGTTGGCGGAGACCGGGCTGACCGCACCGACGAAATCGGCGGACTCGTCAAAGAATTCGCTCTGGGGCGGTCGGGTTGCGTTCATCTGACGCAGCTGCACCCGGGGCATGAATTTCGGGTTGACCAGATCCCTGGCCTGGGGGAAGAGCGCGGACTCTACCCGGAAGGTGTTGCCATTGGCAGGCGCTTCCATCCAGTCGTTTTCATTGAAGCCGAAGTCGTCGTCGCCATCGCCGCTCTCCTGACCGACCCGGCCCAGATGCCCCAGATTGGCCAACAGATTGTTGCCGAAGGTCAGCAGCCCGCGATTGGTCAGCGACAACGCGTTGTCCCGCAGGTCCATGGCTTCAATGGCGTAGCTGTCGATCAGCATGTTGTGGAAGTGGCCCCCGGAGCCCTCCCGCAGCACCATCCCTCGGTGTTCTTTTTGGCTGTTGCCGCCGCCCACCAGGGTGACGTTGTAGAAGGTGGGTTCCGAGCGGGGCTGTGCCTCGTGGTCGTTGCCGTTGTTGTCGCCTTCAAAGGCGTTGTCGCCGGCGTCCGGGTGCTGCTGGATCACCGCGAACTGGACCCGGCCGGTCCAGCCCCAGTCCCAGTCGATGCTGTCATCGCCGGCGCCTGACACCACGATGTTTTTCAGATCGACGTTGCCGCCAAACATCTCAATGCCGTCGTCCAGAGAGCGGTGGACCTGGACATTGCGGATGATGGTGTTGCTGCCGCAACCGCCCAGCGTCAGGCCATTCAGTTCGTTGTCCTTGTAGACTTCAAAGCCGGCAAACTCGATGCGGGTGAATTCCACCACGCCGCAGGAGTTCTCGGTATCGGTGCCCCCGAAAAAGCCCCGGGTCTCGCCGTCCGGCAGGCCCTCGATGGAGGCATTGGGTTCGTTCACTGGCGCATCGCCGAGCAGTACCACGCCGCCCCAGTCGCCTCGGGCGCGCTTGCCCTCGGGTTGGGCGCTGGTGAAGACCACGGGGTTATCGGCCTTGCCCCGGGCGTAAAGTCGGGAGCTGGGGGTGACCACAAGCGCCGAGCCGTGCTCGCCCTCAATGGTCACGCCGGGTTCGATATTCAGGTTGGAGTTCTCGACGTACACGGTTTTTTCGAGAATGTAGCGCTTGCCGGTTTCCCAGGTCGTGTCGACGGTAATATCGGAGTTGATTCGCACGGCCCGGTTCTCGAAGGCGGTAAAGCCGACGGCAACGGAGCTGATGGCCAGTATCGGTACCAGAACCAGGGCGTTGCGCTTGAGCCAGCCTTTGCGTTCCGGGGTGTCGGTGTCCTCGAACCGGTCAGCGCTCTCTTTCACCATCAACGGCCGGCCGTCGTCGTTGGCCTGTATTTCGCGGGCCAGGGCCTTGAGCTCGGCGGTGCCGGCGCTTTCCACGCGCCGGAGCACGTCCGACCGGTAACCGGGTTCACGCAGCAGGGTATTGAGGTGAACGAACTCAACGCCGGGGCAGGCGCCTTTGTCGATGCGCCGCTTCAGGCGCCAGAGTTTTTCAACTAGCAGGGAAGAATCACCAGACATCGGGTACTACTCTCCAGATGGAATGTAGCAGCGATGTTAGAAGCCTTACGTGAACATCTCGTGAAACCGTATTGAATGTGTTCACATTTTGCGACAAGCCGACCCGCGGCGTGCAACAAATGTGTAATAGTTAGCTTCGACAATACCCCAATTGTTCGCCCCGTTACCGCTGAGGTCCTCCACCATGAGTTGCACAGTGCGCCTGGGGCTGGTTCTGATGCTCGCCGTGACTATGCTCCCGCGCGCCTTGCCAGCCTCGACACTGACGATCCTCTCGCCGGACCTGCCATCCCAGTCGGAGCCGGGCGGCAAAGGGCGCGATTCAGAAATTGTTGCCACCGTGCTGGAACATTGTGGCTACTATGCCAAGTTCCGGGTCGTGCCTTTTGGCCGGCACATCCGAAGCTTTACCGATTACGACAGCGCCGACGCCGTGACCACGGTCCCTGCCGATCGGGATGTAGCTGGCTATCCGTCAAAACCCTACATTTGGTACCAGAACGGCGCCTCCGTACTCCAGTCCAGCCGGGTCAAACCCTACACCCTTGCGGGGCTGGCCGACCTGAGGGTGGTGGCCTTTGCCAATGCCCGGGAAATTCTCGGCCTTGAGGACATCATTGGCACCCTGGATGAGTATCAGGAGCTGTCGAACCAGCGCCTTCACTCCAGCATGCTTTACTTTGGCCGGGTCGATGTGGTGTTGAGCGATGGCCTGATTTTCTCTGAGATCAACAAGCGCATGGCCCGGGACCCTCAGTTCAGGGCGCGCGTTGACATGACTGAACCGCTGCTGTTCACACCGATGTTTGATCCCGAGCCCTTTCGTCTGGTGTTCCGGGACAGGAAGGTACGGGACGCCTTCAATCAGTGCTTTAGCGATCTGGAGGGCAGGGGGCTCATCCGCGCGATCAATGTCCGCCACGTCGATCGCCATCGCGACGTGGTCGGACACGGCTACCTGGGGTATTGAGCCCCTTGCAGACATGGCCTAGTCCACAAAATTCGCCTGGCTGGCAATCAACGGCGACAGCTCCAGATTCCAGTGCTGCAACCCGCTTTCGCTGTAGACGTAATGGCCGCTCAGGGATTTCATCTGAGGGATCTTGTCGGGGCTGACGCCCCCGAGAATGAGCGACGCCAGTCGGGCCGCAGTCAGCCCTTCCTGATGGGCGGACACCGTAAAGCCGCCAATGCCCTGTTGTTTGCCAATGAAAATGTCCCAGAAGGAGAAAATCGGGATCTGGGTGCGGGCGAACGCCTCGGTCATCAGTTCATTGGGGGTGATGTAGTTGCCGGCCGCATCGCGGATGGTGTGATGGGTGCCAACCACGATGGCGTCGTATTGGGTGTGGGCGTCGAAAACGCTCTGCAACCAGGTATCCCGGTCGTTGGTCAGCACGATGTCCAGTTGGGAGCCGTAGAGCGTTGCCTCCCGCTTTTCCCCGAAAAACTCGTTCACCGCGTTGCGCATGGTTGGCGAGTCGTCCATGAGCACCAGGAATCGCTCGCGTTCGCTCAGCACCTTGCGCAAATGGCGAATGCTGTCCTTGAAAAACGGTCGCTCCAGGATGCCGGTGACCATGGGGTGATCGAGGGCCGGGTGCTGCGCTGGGCCGCCGTTGACGCCCAGGAACACCACGGGAATGTTGCGGTCGGCCAGGTGCTGGGCCATGAGTGTGAAGGCGTTGTCGTCGCCGAGGATGGCGACGTCGGGCTGGAGTTCGGCAATGGCGTTTTGGGTGTCGGCAGCCTTTTGCGGCCAGTCGGTCTTGGCGAGGCGTTTGGTGTCGAGTTCAAACACGTGGATGTCGTGATCTTTGCCGAGCACCGATTGGATGGCGTTGATGTAGTCGGCATCCCACTTGTATTCGATGTGGTAGCTCTGGACCACCACGATGGTTTTCCCGAAGCACAGGGGGCTGGCCAGCAACAGCGCCAGAAGCAAGAATCGCATAGTTGTTCCTTATTATTGTCCGAGCTGGGTGAAAAACAGGGTTCTTAACGAATTGTTTTTCAGGCGTTTTTTATAGTTATCCCGGCTTGTGTAACAGGAACTGTGCCAATCGGTTATGTTGTTGTTTTAACTACTTTTTAAAGTTTCGGGCGGTCGTTATGCGAGGTCACTGGGGCGGCCAATGTCCGGTGAACCAGACAATCCGGAAAAAAGGCTCTGGATCTGTCCCAGGAGCCGGACACTGTGTCCGGCGCTCAAGACAATCAGGCCGGGCGGAGCGCATCAGAGGGTGACCTGCACGTGAAGACCGGCGGGTGTGCGCGCGGCGAAACCAAGCCTGCCTCCGTAGCGACCGACAATGTCCTGAACGATGGCAAGACCGAGCCCATGACCGGGGGTCTGCTCATCCAACCGAACCCCGCGCTGACCCAGTTTGGCCAGTTCCTGTTCCGGAACGCCGGGACCGTCGTCTATCACCGAGATCCACGGCTTGCCGGACACCTCCTCCAGCGACAACTCCACGAAACTGTCCGACCATTTACCGGCGTTATCCAGCAGGTTGCCCAGGATTTCGTTCAGATCGTGCTCTTCGATGGCCCAGCGACAGTCCTCGGGCAGTGAACTGGCCAGCTCGAAGGATTTGTCCGGGTACAGGCGTCCAAGCATCCAGAGAAGGTCGCGGGCCTGTGTCAGGGGGTTGGCGCTTTTGCCGACCTGGGGACCGGCAAACCGGCTGCGCCGCATTTCCGCTTCGAGTTGGGTGTCGATATCACTCAAGCGGCTTGCCATCTGCTGCCGCAATGAAGCGTCCAGCGGGCGTTCGGTGTCCTCGAGGATCTGGCGCAGGGCCGAAATGGGGGTTTTCACGCTGTGGGACAGGTTTGCCAGGGCGTCCCTGGAGCGTTCCAGTCGATGGTCGAGGGAATCCAGCAGCTGATTGAGTTGCTGCACCAACGGCCTGAACTCTTCGGGTGCCCGTACGCCAATGCGTGAGATTTCACCGTCCTGGAGGCGGGTCAGGGCGCCTTTGATGCTCACGACCGGGCGCATGGCCAGGTTGATCCCAATCCAAATGACGCCCACCAGCAAAAGAATCAGTAAAACGGACACCACGGCTGTCCAGGCATGCAGTTCTGTTTGGCTGCGCTTCAGGGCGCCAAAATCTTCGGAAACGATCACAACAATGGGGGTGCCATCGACCATAAAGGCCTTCCGATAGGCCAGGATGTCCGAGGGGGCCCCGGAAAATTCGGCGCCCTGGATCCGTACCGAGCCCTCCGAATCCATCGTAAGCAAGGGGGCCAGAAGCGGTTGCCAGGCAGATGGGGATATCAAGGTTTCAGAGGGCGAACGTATGGCAAAGGCGTGATGGAACACCTCCTGGAAGTAATCGCCGGTATTGAGCGAGTCGACCGCTCCGCCCGCCTGGCGAATCTGGTGCTCCAGGAAGGCCACCTCGTCTTTGAGGCGACTCTCGACAAAGTCCCGCGACATCCGGTCCAGAAGCAAGCCGTGTACGACCCACGCCAGTGCCATCAGGCCAATGCCGGCGGGCAACAGCAGGGCGAGGAGGGTGCCTTTGACGGAGGAGGGCTTGCTAAACAGCTTCATTAAAGAGATACCCCTGGCCCCGCCGTGTCAGAATCGATTCCGGTCCCACCAGTTTCCGGAGCCGACGGATGTAGGCTTCGATGACATTGTCGCTGGGCGTGTCGTTCAGGTTGTACAGTTGCTCCATCAGTTGTTCCTTGGAGAATACCTGTCCCGGGCGACTCATCAGGCAGCGCAGCAGACGGAACTCGGTGCCGGTCAGACTGTGTTCCGAGCCATCCGGCAGCCTCAGACTCTGGCGATTTTCGTCCAGTTCAAAGCCACCGGCTTTCAACAGGGACTGCACCCGGCCTTCGCTACGGCGAATGATGGCGTTGAGTCGGGCGATGAGTTCTTCGGTCTGGAAAGGCTTGGCCAGGTAGTCGTCCGCGCCGGCTTTCAGGCCGTTGACCTTGTCCTGCCAATCGCCCCGGGCGGTGAGAATCAGCACTGGAACGTTGATCTGGTTGGCCCTCCAGGTTTTCAGCACTTCCAGGCCGCTGCCATCGGGCAGGCCGAGATCCAGCACCACGGCACGATAATCGTCGTGCTTGCCGAAACTGACCGCCTCTCTGGCGGTCCCCGTCCAGTCGATGCTGAAACCGGCCTTCTCGAGCTGACCGGTCAGCCCATCTGCAAGTAAGCGATCGTCTTCCACCAATAACAGGCGCATGGATGGGTCCTGGGTATCCGTTTGGGTTTGCTCGACAGTGTTAGGGCGTTAGCTGAATCAAACCTGAACGGTGCTCGATTCGCACGCTTTCAGAATCAATTCAGGTCGGTCCGTCATCTTATCGTCCGGACATTCATTATTTAACAGGAGCAGCCTTCATGAACACTTCAAAAAACCTCGCGCTGGCCGCCGTTCTGTCCATGTCTGCGCCGGCCTTCGCCGCGGGCACTCACGGCGGCGGGCATGGCCATGGAGGTGCCAACGGCGAACCGGGCCAGGCGTCGGACGTGAGTCGCACCATCACTGTTGAAATGCATGACAACTATTACGAGCCGGAGTCGATTGAGGTCGAGCCCGGTGAAACTCTGCGATTTGTAGTCCAGAACAAGGGCAACCTGGTTCACGAATTCAACATTGGCACCCCCGACATGCATGAGGCGCATCAGGAGGAAATGCTGATGATGGTGGAACACGGCGTGATCAAGGGCGGCAAATTGGATCACGAGATGATGAACATGGACATGGGCGATGGCCACTCCATGAAACACGATGACCCGAACAGCGTTTTGCTTGAGCCAGGACAGAGCAAGGAAATTGTCTGGAAATTCAGTGAACGCGGCAACATCGAATTCGCTTGCAACGTTCCAGGCCACTACCAGGCCGGTATGTACGGCGACATTGAGTTCAAGTAACTCTTGAACCCGGACCATGATGTTTGGAGATTTAAAATGAAACTACGCCTGATTGCCGGATTCCTGAGTCTGATGGTTCCGGCCATGGTTTCAGCTGTTGAATACAACCTGACTGTGGATCGGGTTGAAATCGATACCGGCGATTTCGTTAAGGAAGGCATTGGCTACAACGGCAAATCCCCAGGGCCAGTGCTGCGCTTCAAGGAAGGCGAGAAGGTCACGATCAACGTGACTAACAACCTGGATGAGATGACCTCTATCCATTGGCACGGACTGATCCTGCCGTTCCAGCAGGACGGCGTGCCGGGCATCAGTTTTCCGGGTATCAAACCCGGTGAAACCTTCACGTACGAGTTCCCGGTGGTGCAAGCCGGGACCTACTGGTTCCATAGCCATTCGGGATTCCAGGAGCCGGATGGTGCCTTTGGGGCCATCGTGATTGAACCCGAAGGTCGTGAGCCGTTCCGCTACGACCGGGAATACGTGGTGCAGCTGACCGACAAGCATCCCCATTCCGGTGATCGCATCATGCGCAACCTCAAGATGATGCCGGACTACTACAACCGTGAGCAGCAGACGGTTGGCGAATTCTTTGAAGATGCCAAGCAGCGCGGCTTGATGAACACCATCAAGGACCGCATGGCCTGGGGAGACATGCGCATGATGAAAGCGGATGTCGAAGATGTTCAAGGCTTTACCGGCATGATCAACGGCAAGGGGCCGGATCAGAACTGGACCGGCCTGTTTGAGCCTGGTGAGCGAATCCGGTTGAGGTTCATCAATTCCTCGGCGATGACCTATTTTGACGTCCGCATTCCGGGGCTGAACATGACTGTGGTACAGGCCGACGGGAATAACGTTCAGCCGGTTAACGTGGATGAGTTCCGCATTGGGGTCGCAGAGACCTACGACGTGATTGTTCGGCCCCGGGACGCCCAGGCTTACACCATCTTTGCCGAGTCCATGGGACGCTCAGGCTATGCTCGAGCCACCCTGGCGCCAGAAGAGGGTATGGAAGCACCGGTTCCCACCATGCGTGAACCGGCGCGGTTGACCATGGCAGACATGGGCGGAATGCACGGTATGGACCACGGCAGCATGGATCACGGCGCTATGGGCGAAATGGACCATGGCAACATGACCGGGATGGATCATAGCGCGATGTCGGGCATGGACCATGGCTCAATGGAAGGCATGGATCATAGCTCGATGCAGGGCATGGATCACTCGGCCCACGGCGGCATGGCTTCTGGTTCCCAGGAGGCCAACGACCCCTTCTACGCGCCCGGCAGCGGCATCATGCCTGAGGCTGCGAACGGCGGTAAATTCTTGTCCTATTCCGACCTCAAGGCCCAGAAACCCCTTTATGAGGATCGCGAGCCGACCCGCGAAATCGAGCTGCGACTGACTGGCAATATGGAGCGCTACACCTGGAGCATCAATGGGGTCAAATACGAGGACGCCGATCCAATTGTGCTGCAATACGGCGAACGCGTCCGGTTCAAGTTCGTCAACGAGACCATGATGACCCACCCGATGCACATGCACGGCATGTGGTCGATCCTGGATGTTGGTGCGGATGGCTGGAACCCAGTCAAGCACACGGTCAGCGTGCAGCCGGGCACGACGGTTTACATGGAAACCGAGGTGGATGCACCGGGTCAGTGGGCGTTCCACTGCCACCTGTCGTACCACGCGGCTGCAGGCATGTTCCGCAAGATTGTGGTCGAGGGCGGCCCCGAGTCCACTCAGGCCAACACTGAGGAAGTGACGAGCGAAGGAGGTGACGTATGAGCCTTGCCCGAATCTGCCTGACTGCCGGCCTGATCGGTCCGGTGCTGCTGCCAGGTCTGGCGGTGGCGCAGGGGATGATTGAAGACACCACCGATCGGAAAAAGCCCCTGAAGACTTGGGGTGTCCAGTTTGAGGAGTTCGAGTACCGTTACAGCGATGACGACGAGGAACTGGGTGTCTGGAATGGCGATTTCTTCTACGGGACCGACGACCTCAAGCTGCGTTGGTTGACGAAAGGGGAGTACGCCATTGAAGAGCAAGCCTACGAAGGCCTGGAAAACCAGTTTGTAGGCCAGATTCCCATTTCCACTTTCTTCGACGCCAAGGCCGGCGTTCGGTTTGACACCCCCGAAGGACCGGACCGAACCTACGCGGTGGTGGGTGTGGCCGGGTTAGCGCCTCAGTGGTTCGAGGTCGACGCAAACCTCTACGTCAGCGACGAAGGTGACACCTCCGCCGAATTGGACGCGGAATACGAGCTGCTGTTTACCAACTACTGGATTTTGGCCGCGACACTGGATGCGACAGTGGCGTTCAGTGAGGACCGGGAAATTGGGGTCGGGAAGGGGCTTGTCTCCACCGAGACTGGGTTGCGACTGAGCTACGACTTGATCGACCGGTCATTCTCACCCTATCTGGGCGTCGTTCATGAACGGAAGTACGGCGACTCGGCGGACTTCGCCGAGGCCGAAGGCGGCAGCACCGAGGAGTGGTTTGCCGTGTTGGGAGCGCGATTGGCCTTCTAGATCTGTTCGGAGGGGCGGACCAGCAATCTCCGCCCCTCTGTTCTTGCATTTCAAGCAAAAATTGTTGCCTACTTGTCTGTTTACAGACTCTGACCCACCCCGGAAGGCAACAGAATGAGCGAAGCGCAACGCCGCGACACCTCTACCGAACATGGATCCTTCGGCACCTACAACCACCTGATCAATCCGGTCCTGATTGCCGGCTGCATCATCATCCTGGTCAGCTTCGCCATCCGGGCATCGTTCGGCCTGTTCCAGTTGCCGATTGCCCTGGAGTTTGCCTGGCCCCGGGAATCCTTTTCCCTGGCGATTGCCATCCAGAACCTGTTCTGGGGCATCGGGCAGCCCATCTTTGGCGCCTTTGCCGAGCGCTTTGGCGACCGTCGGGCGATCCTGACCGGTGGCGCTGTCTATGTCGTTGGCCTGGTGCTGTCTGCGTTCGCCATTACCCCGGGCCAGCACCAGTTTCTGGAAATGCTGGTGGGTTTCGGCATTGCCGGGACCGGGTTTGGGGTCATCCTGGCCGTGGTTGGGCGTGCGGCGTCCGACAAGCATCGGTCCATGGCGTTGGGTATTGCCACGGCGGCCGGTTCGGCCGGCCAGATTGTCGGGCCGCCAGTGGCTCAGGCGCTGCTGAGCCAGATGCCCTGGCAGTCCGTGTTCATCGTGTTTGCGGGTTTCGTGGTGCTGTCTATGTTCGCCCTGGTGCTGATGCGGGCGCCGGAACGGCCCCAGTCCACCCCCAGCGACGAGCCCATGGGTGTGGTGTTCAAGCGTGCGATGAAAGACCCGACCTTCTGGTTCATCTTCATCGGCTTTTTCTCCTGCGGTTACCAATTGGCCTTCATCACCGCCCATTTCCCGGCCTTCATCACCGAGATGTGCGGCCCCATCAGTCCGGACAGTCTGCTGTACGTGCTCGGGGTAACCACCGCCTCCGGTCTGGGGGCCATCTCCATCGCGCTGATCGGCTTCTTCAACATCGGGGGCACGCTGCTGGCGGGCTGGCTGGGTAACAAGTACTCCAGGAAGTACCTTCTGGCGACGGTGTATCTGCTCCGAACGTTGGTGGCGGCGGCGTTTATCATGGCGCCGATCACGCCGGAAACGGTGGTGCTGTTCTCGGTTGCCATGGGCTCGCTCTGGCTGGCCACGGTGCCATTGACCTCCGGACTGGTCGCCCACATATACGGTCTGAAATACATGGGAACGCTCTACGGCATCGTGTTCTTCTCGCACCAGCTGGGCGGCTTCCTGGGCGTGTGGCTGGGCGGCGCCATGTACGACATGTACAACGACTACACTCTGGTTTGGTGGGTCGGCGTTGGCGTGGGCGCGGTCTCGGCACTGATCCATCTGCCGGTTAAAGAGTATCCCTGGTCACAGCGTGGCAATGCCGCCATGGCAACCTGAGACATTCGAGGAACCATAAGGAATAGGGGTTATGAACGTAATCATCATCGGTGCGGGGATCATGGGAACCACCTTCGCCACCCTGGCGAAGGAGCTGGCCCCCGAGCTGGACGTCACCATTCTGGAGCGACTGGACCACGCCGGGGCAGGTAACTCCTGGGTGTTCAACAACGCCGGCACCGGGCACGAGGCAAACTGCGAACTCAACTACACGCCGGTGGATGAGGAGGTCATTTCCGTTGAAAAGGCCCTGAAAATCCACGCCCAGTTCAACGTGGCCAAACAGTTCTGGGCCCACCTGGTGGAAACCGGGGCGGTGCAGGATCCGACCACGTTCATCAATCGCACCAAGCACTGCACCATCGTCTCCGAGTCGGCCATCGAGGAGCTGCGCCTGCGCTTCAAGGAGATGTCGGCCCACCATTTCTTTGAGCACATGCAGTACTCCGAAGACTTCGACGAGATCAAGAGCTGGATTCCGTACCTGATGGAAGAACGGCCGCGGGACCAGAAAATGGCAGCCACAGTGATCGAGACCGGCACCGACGTGAACTTTGGTGCGCTGACCGAGCAAATGGCCAAACACGCGGTTGAGAAGCTGGGCGTGAAGATCGAGTACGGCACCCACGTGAAGCGGGTGCACCGCAGCCCGACCGGGCGCTGGCTGATCGAAGCCCAGCAACACGGCAGGGCCATTCAGCACAAAGCCGATGTTCTGTTTGTTGGCGCCGGTGGTGGCGCCTTCCCGTTGCTGAAGAAAAGCCACCTGCCATTCCGCAGCCGGTTCAGCGGCTTCCCTGTGGGCGGCCGCTTCCTGCAGGCGCCGATCAGCGCGGAACAGGCCGAGTACTACCGGGCCAAGACCTATGGCAAGGCCGCCGTGGGCGCGCCGCCCATGTCCGTTCCCCACCTGGACCTGCGGGTTGCCGATGGCCAGCATTACCTGTTGTTCGGGCCTTTTGCCTCGTTCAAACCGGTCCTCGAAAAGGGCCGAGGGTTTCTGGATTACCTCCGTTCCATGCGGCTACACGACATCCCGGGCCTGTTGAACGTGGCCCTGGAGCATTTCCCGCTGGTGAAATATCTGGTGAGCGAAACCTTCAAGGGCGAAAAGAGCATGTTCGAGGAGCTGGAGAACTTCGCTCCTGGCATGAGCAAGAAGTTCAACTGGCGTGCCGTTGAAGCGGGCCAACGGGTTCAGATCATCAAGGACGGCGATCTGCAGATGGGCACCGAAATCCTGGTGTCCAGCGACAAGACTTACGGCACGCTCCTGGGTGCATCCCCCGGTGCGTCTGTCTCGCCGGAAGTGATGCTGCGCTGCCTGGAACAGATGATGCCGTCGATCTTTGCCAAGGAAGAAGCCCAGCAGAGGAAAAAGGAAATCTTCCCCGAAGATAACCTGGAAACCCTGAGCCAGGACGCCGAGCGTTACCGGGCAATCCGCGACGCCGCGAATAAAACCCTCGGCATCGCCTGATTCACGGACTGCCGGAGTACGCCGCGTTTGGCTGAAGAATTCCGTTACCAGCAGTTGGAAAACTGGCTGCTCCAGGGGCTGCAAGGCGAACGCTGGCGGCTCGGGGAGCGGCTGCCCTCCATTCGCAGCCTGTGTCAGGACCAGGGGCTGTCCAAGGCGACCGTGCAACACGCACTGCAGCGGCTCGAGGCCCAGGGATGGCTCGAAGCCCGCCCCAAGGCCGGCTATTTCGTGGCCGCCCGTCCCGCCAATGCCAATCCGCCCACCAGCCGTGCCCGGATCGATTCCCCGCGGCCGGTGACCGTCAGTGAACTGCTGCTCGACATCATGGGCCGAAGCGCTGCCTTTGACCTGTTGCCGGACCTGGCCGCGGGCGAATTGCCTCCCGGGATCGAGGCTCTGAATCGCGCCATTGGCCGGGCGCTGCGACGGCAACGGGGAGAGGGGCACCAGTATTACGACAAGCCCGAAGGCAACTTGGCGCTTCGCGAGCAGCTGGCCATCCACCAGGGCCGTCGAGGCTGGCAGGTAGCGCCGGATCAGCTGTGTGTCACATCCGGGTGCCAGCACGCGCTGTTCCTGGCATTGATGGCCACCTGTGAGCGGGGCGACGTGGTGGCGGTGGAGTCCCCCGGGTTTTACGGTGTCCTGCAGCTTTTGCAGCAGCTGGGCCTTCAGGCGGTGGAGGTGCCTTCGTCGCCGGACAGCGGCATGGACATGGACGCCCTGGAGGCCGTATTGGAGCGTTGGCAGGTGAGGGCGGTGATTGCCTCCCCCGCGTTCTCGACACCCAGCGGGGCATTGATGCCCCTGGACAACAAACAGCGCCTGCTGGCGTTGGCTGACCGCCATGACCTGGTGGTGATCGAGGACGACATCTACGCCGACACCGCCCTGGGGCCGGCGCCGGATCCCCTGAAAGCACTGGACACCGATGACCGGGTGATCCTGTGCGGCTCGCTCTCCAAGAGCCTTTCCCGGGATTTGCGGGTGGGCTGGATCTCCGGGGCTCGATGGCATGCCCGAATCCTGCATTTGAAACTGGTTACCCAGCTGGCCAGCAGCCGGTATCTGCAACAAGGCCTCGCGGAGTTCATGGCGGACGGCTACTACGCCGCCCATGTGCGACGCCAGCGCCAGCAGTTGCGGGCCAACCGGGACCAGTTGCTGGCCGCTCTGAATGGCTGGCCGGCGGACGTTCGCGCCAGTGTGCCCCAGGGCGGACTCTCGGTGTGGGTGGAACTGCCGGAGCATGTCGATACCCTGGCCGCCTACCCAAGAGGCCTGGAGGAGGGCGTGGTTATCACACCGGGGCCGCTGTTTTCGGTGTCGGGTCAGTTTGGCCACTGCCTTCGAATCAGTTACGCCCATCCCTGGACCGCAGATCGGGTCCGTGCCCTGGGCAAGTTGCCAGCGCTGCTCCTCTAAATCTGTCCCTATTAAAGTTTAAAAATCTGAGCCTGTGCCCATCGGTGCCGGCGGCGTAGGCTTTGACTTCCCACATCCAATTCCGGGAAGTCCGTCCAATGACCAACGCCATACCCCTGCGAAACCTGCCCAGCCATGGGAGCACCAACGACAAGATTTACCCCCGACGCTTCCAGGGTGTTTTCCGCCGTTTGAGGATCGCCGGCGGCAGTTTCCTGTTCCTGTTGTTTTTCGGGACGGCCTGGCTTGGCTGGAACGGGCGGCAGGCGGTGCTCTGGGACCTGTCCGGAAAGCAGTTTCATATTTTCGGCAGCACCTTTTGGCCCCAGGATCTTGTGCTGCTGTCGGCGATTTTGATCATTTGCGCTTTTGGTCTGTTCTTTCTGACGGTTGCGGCCGGACGCGTCTGGTGCGGCTACAGCTGTCCACAGAGTGTCTGGATGTGGCTGTTCCTCTGGGTTGAGCGAGTCACCGAGGGGGACCGCAATCGGCGCAGGAAGCTGGACCAGGCCCCTCTGTCCCGATCCAAACTGGCCAGGCGGGCGGCCAAGCACAGCCTCTGGCTGGCCATCAGCCTGATCACCGCCATCACCTTTGTCGGTTACTTCACGCCGATCCGGGCCCTGGTTGCCGACCTGGCCACCCTGCAAGCTGGCGGCTGGGCGGCCTTCTGGGTGTTTTTCTTCACGGCCGCCACCTACCTCAACGCCGGCTGGCTGCGGGAAAAGGTGTGCGTGCACATGTGCCCCTATGGCCGGTTCCAGTCCACCATGCTGGACCGGGATTCCCTGGTGATCAGCTACGACGCCGCCCGGGGCGAACCCCGGGGGCACCGCAAAACCGGAACCAGTGAGTCGGCCGAGGGCCTCGGGGACTGCATCGACTGCCAGATGTGCGTTCAGGTCTGCCCGACCGGCATCGATATCCGTGACGGCTTGCAGATGGAGTGCATTGGCTGCGCCGCCTGTATCGACGCTTGCGATTCCATCATGGAGAAAATCGGCGCGCCCACCGGTCTGGTTCGCTACACCAGCGAGCGGGAACTCAGCGGCGGCAAGCTCCGGGTCCTTCGGCCACGTTTGCTCGGCTATGGCGGCTTGCTCGCTGTGTTCATTGGGGTGCTGGTGTGGGCCATAGCCAGCCGTCCTCTGGTTGATCTGGACGTGACCCGGGACCGTGGCCTGTACCGCTTCAACGCGGCCGGGGAGATCGAGAACAGCTACACCCTGAGGATCCTGAACAAGGCCCAGCACCCCCGTCTCTTCGACGTCTGGGTGTCCGGTGTCGAGGGCCTGAGGTTGTTAGGTGGAACCCGGATTTCTGCCGGGGCGGGTGAACGGGTGGAGGTTCCCGTCAGTGTGTCAGTGCCCGCGGCCGCGATGGAGAATCCTATAACAGACATCAAGTTTCATCTGCAGGCAGCTGATTCTGATGCGGAAAGCGCCGAGGACATCACCCGCTTCATTGGTGCGGCCCGGTAGCCTGAGCTCGGACGAAAACACCCCTTTATCGGCGCTGTCGACGCCCGGCCGTGTCGCGCCCGCCTGGTGTTGAATGTGGTGGAATATCGCTGGCACCGCCCATCCTCTCGAAGGAATTGGTTACACTGTAGTGGTACGAACCAGGTGACCGGGAATTCGAGGCAGGACAATGGAAGCGGACAGACAACGCATCAAACCCGAATTCGAATGGGTTGAGCAGCGCGGCGATGAGTCCATCCGGTACCTGGACCATGGCTACCCGAGCCCGCTGGTGCGGTGGCACTACCACGAGGAGTACGAGCTGCATTTGATCACCGAGACCTCGGGCAAGGTCTTTGTCGGCGACTACATCGGCAATTTCTCACCCAACAGCCTGATTCTCGTTGGTCCCAATCTGCCCCACAACTGGATCAGCCACATCGAGAAAGGCGAGCGGGTGGCGCTCCGTGACCGGGTGATCAACTTCTCCCACGATCTGGTTCGCGCCTGCGAGTCGGTGTTTCCGGAAACCCGGGCGCTGGCGCCGTTCTGGAAGCGCGCCGAGTACGGCATCGAGTTTCTCGACGCCGCTGCCATCCCGGAGGCTGTGAGCCTGTTTGAGGACGTGGCGGAATCCACCGGGTTCCGGCGCCTGACCCGATTCTGGGCGCTGATCGAACTGCTGGCGTCCATGGGCGATTATCGGGTGCTGTCCTCATCCACCTATCTGCCGATTACCGATGAGAAGATCCTCAACCGCCTGAACCAGGCCCTGGATCTGATTTTTGAGCATTACCACACCGGGATCTCCCTGGAAGAGGTGGCTGCTCATGTAAAGGTCAGCCCGGCCTACTTTTCCAAGTTCTTCAAGCGAGCCACCGGGCATCGGTTTATCGAGTTCATCAACAGTCTCCGGGTCAACAAGGCCTGTGAGCACCTGGCTCACACCGATGAGCCGATCACCGAAATCTGCTTTCGGGTCGGGTTCAACAACATCGCCAACTTCAACCGGCGGTTTTACGACGTGAAGAAAATGACCCCGTCTGAATACCGAAAGACCTCCCTGGACAGTCTGTACAAAGGCTGATCGGCCCCACGCTGCCGTCCTTAGGCCTGTGAAAAACTAGCCCCGATGAAATAATACTTTCTGGTAGCCCTGCTGAAGGCTGTTTGGGCCCTTATTCGTGAGGGCCGTTCTGAGTCGCCGTGCTCTCAGGGCTTGCCTGCAATTTATATGAGGATGCGATATTTCCAGCCAAGGACAAAAAAGTACATAAAAATGACAAGGTACGTATTTGTCCGATTTCCGCATTGCGCGTGTAATTAGCTCATGCAATCAGCTCCGCAATCAGGAGCCGTTTGATCGACCTACTCCAAAAACAAACAGAGGTTCGAGCATGAACACCAAGAGCTATCTGGCCGCTCTGATGGCGGCTGGCCTGACCGTCACTGTCGCCCCCACCATGGCCGCTACCAAGGTCACCATTGGCACCGTGAACAACGGTGACATGGTCCGCATGCAGGGCCTTTCCGAAGAGTTCGAAAAGCTCCATCCGCACATTGACCTCGACTGGGTAGTGCTCGAGGAAAACGTCCTGCGCCAACGCCTGACCACCGATATCGCCACCAACGGCGGCCAGTTCGATGTCATGACCATTGGCATGTACGAGGCCCCGATCTGGGGCGAGAAGGGCTGGCTGACAGAGATGGACCAGTTGCCTGCCGACTACGACCTGGACGATATCTTTCCATCGGTACTGGGCGGCCTGTCCTCGGAAGGCAAGCTCTACGCGCTGCCCTTTTACGCCGAAAGCTCCATGACCTTCTACCGCAAAGACCTGTTCGAGGCGTCGGGCCTTACCATGCCTGACCAGCCCTCCTGGGATCAGATCAAGACTTTTGCAGAGAAGCTCCACAAGCCGGATTCTGAACAATACGGCATTTGCCTGCGTGGCAAGGCAGGGTGGGGCGAGAACATGGCTCTGGTCACCACCATGGCCAATGCCTTCGGTGCCCGATGGTTTGACGAGAACTGGAAACCGGAATTCACCGATCCCGAATGGCAGCAGGCCATCAGCTTCTACGTCGATCTTCTGGGAAATTACGGTCCCCCTGGAGCCAGTTCCAACGGCTTCAATGAGAATCTGGCGCTGTTCAACAGCGGCAAGTGCGCCATGTGGGTGGATGCCACCGTGGCTGGCGCCTTCCTGACCGACGAGTCCCAAAGCAAGGTCGCGGACCAGATTGGTTTCGCTCTGGCGCCTGAGCAGGTCACCGCCAAGGGCTCCGGGTGGCTGTGGTCCTGGGCCCTGGCCATTCCGGTGAGTTCCGACGCCAAAGCGGCCGCGAAAACCTTCGTTACCTGGGCCACGTCCCGGGATTACAGCCAGTTGGTCGAGGCCAACTACGGCGTGGCCAATGTGCCGCCTGGCACTCGCGCTTCAACCTACGACAATGCTGATTACCTGGCTGCAGCCCCCTTCGCGACGCGCACGCTGGAGGCCCTGGGCAGGGCCGACCCTAACGATTCAACCCTGAAACCGTCTCCCTACGTGGGTGTCCAGTTTGCGGCCATCCCGGAGTTTCAGGCGATTGCGACCCAGGTCGGCAAACTGATCTCAGGTGCCCTGGCAGGGGCGATGAGTGTCGATCACGCCCTGAAGGCGTCGCAGTCCATCACCCTCCGCGAGATGACGCGCGCCCGTTACTACGCCAACTGATCACCCGGCCCAGATGAAACAACAATGACCTGAGGCGGCCCCGAGCATAGTGGGGCTGCCATCGGTCCCCGGAGACCCGTTATGAAATCAACCGCTCTTAACGCTGGCACCGTGAGTTCCGCCACGGAAGCCAACAAGGACAAACGAAAGACCTCGCGCTTGAGTCGCTACATGGTGTCACCGTCAGTCCTTGTGCTGTTGCTGTGGATGGTGATCCCGCTGTCCATGACCATCTACTTTTCGTTGATCCGCTACAACCTGTTGTACCCAGGGGATAACGAATTCGTGGGGCTGGAGAACTTCCAGTTCTTCGTCACCGATTTTGGCTTTATGGCCGGCATGAGCAACACCTTGCTGCTGGTGGGTGCGGTTCTGCTGATAACCGTGGTGTTTGGTGTCCTCATTTCGCTGCTGATCAACCAGGCGTTTTGGGGGCAGGGCATTGTCCGGATCCTGCTGATCTCTCCGTTTTTTATCATGCCGACCGTGAACGCACTGGTCTGGAAAAACCTGTTGCTTCATCCCGTTTCCGGTGTGTTTGCCGCAATCTGGAAATTTTTCGGGGCCCAACCGATTGACTGGTTCGCCGAATACCCGTTGTTTTCAATCATCATGATCGTGTCCTGGCAATGGCTGCCGTTCGCCATCCTGCTACTGATGACGGCGCTGCAGTCCCTGGACCAGGAACAGCAGGAGGCCGCCCGGCTGGATGGTGCGGGTCCCGTTGCCATGTTCTTCCATTTGACCCTGCCGCATCTGGCTCGCCCGATTGCCGTGGTCGTCATGATTGAAACCATTTTCCTGCTCTCCATTTTTGCGGAGATCTTCACCACCACGGGCGGTGGACCGGGGTACGAAACCACAAACCTCGCTTACCTGATTTACAGCCAGGCGCTGCTGCAGTTCGACGTGGGGCTTGCGTCCGCGGGGGGCTTGATTGCCGTGATTCTGGCCAACATTGCCGCCTTCTTCCTGGTGCGGCTGATCGGCAAAAGCCTGACAGAAAAACAATGAATTCCGGAGGTTACAAGATGATTAGCCTGAAACAACGACGTAGCCTGAACACCTTTTTGATGGGGGTGTTGGCGTGGGGGGTGGCCCTGGCCATCTTCTTCCCGATTTTCTGGATGCTGCTCACCAGCTTCAAGACCGAGATCGATGCCTTCGCCACACCGCCACAGCTGTTCTTCTCCCCAACGCTGGAGAATTACACGCTGGTCAACGAACGCAGTGACTATCTGCACTTTGCCTGGAATTCGGTGGTGGTGTCCTTCGGCTCGACACTCATCGGAATGATGCTGGCCGTACCCGCTGCCTATTCCATGGCCTTTTTTGAGACCAAGCGTACCAAAGGGACCCTGCTGTGGATGCTGTCTACAAAAATGCTGCCGCCGGTTGGCGTGCTGGTCCCCATCTACCTGATCTTTAAAGACACGGGCTTGCTCGATACCAAGACCGGTCTGGTCATCATCTACACCCTGATCAACCTGCCGATCATGATCTGGATGGCCTACACCTACTTCAAGGAGATCCCCAAGGAAGTGTTGGAGGCCGCGCGGATGGACGGCTCCTCGCTGTTCCAGGAAATCTGGCGGGTGCTGCTGCCGATGAGCAAGGGCGGCCTGGCGGCAACCGTACTCCTTTCCCTGATTCTCAGTTGGAACGAGGCGTTCTGGTCGCTCAACCTCACGGCCTCGGAGGCGGCACCACTGACCGCGCTGATTGCCTCCTACTCCAGTCCGGAAGGGCTGTTCTGGGCCAAGTTGTCGGCGGTATCCACCCTGGCTTGTGCCCCCATTCTCATCTTTGGCTGGATCAGCCAGAAACAGCTGGTTCGCGGTTTGTCCTTTGGCGCCGTCAAATAACGGAGATTTCCCATGGCTAATTTAACAATAAAGAACCTCAAGAAATCCTTCGGGGATATCGAAATTCTCAAGGGCATCAACCTCGAGATCAAAGATAACGAATTCGTGGTGTTTGTTGGACCATCAGGCTGCGGCAAGTCGACGTTGCTGCGCTCGATCGCCGGTCTGGAGGAAGTGACCAGCGGGCACATTCTGCTGGACCACAAGGAAATCACCGAACTGGCACCGGCAAAACGGGACCTGGCGATGGTGTTTCAGAGCTACGCGTTGTATCCCCATATGTCGGTGCGTAAGAACATGTCCTTTGCCCTGGAATTGGCCAAGGAAAACAAGGAGGTCATCCGCTCCAAAGTGGCTGAAGCGGCGCGCATCCTTGAACTGGAGCCGCTGCTTGAACGCAAACCCAAGGAATTGTCTGGTGGCCAGCGCCAGCGAGTGGCGATTGGCCGCGCCATCGTCCGTCAGCCCAAGGTCTTCCTGTTTGACGAGCCGCTGTCGAACCTGGACGCGGCCCTGCGGGTGCAGATGCGACTGGAATTGGCCCGACTGCACCACGACCTGAACGCAACCATGATCTACGTCACCCACGATCAGGTTGAGGCCATGACCCTGGCTGACAAGGTCGTGGTGTTGAACCAGGGCCGGATCGAGCAGGTGGGATCTCCACTGGAGCTGTACCGCAACCCGGCCAACCGATTCGTGGCTGGCTTCCTGGGCATGCCCAAGATGAGCTTCCTGCCTGGCAAGGTCAGCGCGATTGACGCCGACAATGTGACCGTTGAATTAGCCGCAGGCACCTCGGTGCGTCTGCCAAAATCCAGTGACCACCTGCGCCCCGGTAGTGCCGTCAGTTTGGGTGTCCGGCCGGAGCATATTGATGTGGTGGAACCGGCGGAGAGCCCGCTTACCGGCTACATGGACATCGCCGAAAGTCTTGGCAGCGACACATTCTGCTATGTGAAGACCGACAGCGATGAAACCCTCACCGTTCGCATGCCCGGCAACTTTACCTGCAAATTTGGTGATCGCATTGGCTTAAGCCTGCATCTGGATGAGTGCCACCTGTTTGATGAGCAGGGTAATGCCGTGCAATCCACCCGTCGACTGGCAGCGTGACCTCCATGAATTTGAACAACTCAACTCTGGGACAGCTCAATCATGAGGTGTCCGTGCCCAATTACGGCCGGGAAAAGCTCAAGCACGGCATTGTACACATCGGGGTGGGCGGGTTTCACCGCTCCCACCAGGCGGTCTACACCCATCGGTTGCTTCAGGAGAAGGGCGATACGGACTGGTCAATCTGCGGCGTGGGCCTGCGAGCAGGGGACAAGGCCATGCAGCAGGTGCTATCCAGCCAGGATCACCTGTACACCCTGATTGAGCTCGGACCAGAAGGCGCTCGCGCGCCCACCGTGATTGGTTCGATCAGCGATTTCCTGTTCGCGCCGGACGAGCAGGACGCGGTTATCGAAAAAATGGCGAGCCAGGAGGTAAAAATCGTTTCACTGACAATTACCGAGGGTGGCTACAACGTCGACGACAGTACCGGCCGATTCAACGCGGACGATCCGGACGTTTGCCATGATCTGGAAAACCCGCAGCAGCCCCGCTCGGTGTTTGGTTACCTGACCGAAGCGCTGCGCCGTCGCCGGGAGCGCAACCTGCCGCCGTTTACAGTGATGTCTTGCGACAATTTGCCGGAAAACGGCAAGGTCGCTCGAGGTGCGCTTCTGGCTTTCGCCAATCTCCGGGATCCCGACCTGGCAGCCTGGATTGAAGCCGAAGTGAGCTTCCCGGGGAGCATGGTCGACCGGATCACACCAGGCACCGGCGATCAGCATCGGCAGTGGCTGAGGGACCAATACGACGTGGAAGATGGCTGGCCGGTGATCTGCGAGCCCTTCTGTCAGTGGGTTCTGGAGGACGACTTCTGCAACGGACGACCAGAGTGGGAAAAGGTCGGCGTGCAGTTCACTGACAATGTCGCCCCCTATGAGCGCATGAAAATCCGCCTGTTGAATGCAAGTCACTCCGCTATGGCGTACCTTGGGTATCTGTCCGGCTATCGCTATACCCACGAAGTCATGGCCGACGAGCGGTTTAGCCAGTTTATTCGGAACTTCATGGATGAGGATGTCACACCTGTGCTGGGCCCCATTTCCGGGATTGATATTCCTGCTTACAAGCAAACCCTGATTGAGCGGTTCTCCAATCCGCAGATGGGCGACCAGCTGGCCCGGTTGTGCATGGACGGTTCCAGCAAGATCCCCAAGTTTTTGGTGCCGACCATCGAGAGTCTGGTCAAGGGCGGGCACTCTCTGTCTCGGGTGGCCCTGGTGGTCGCCAGCTGGGCGCTGTACCTGAGAGGTGAGGATGAGCGGGGCGAGAAACATAAGGTTGACGACCCCGTGGCCGGGCGGCTGCAGGCGGCAGTGAGCAACCGGGCGTCACTGAGCCAGGATTTTCTGGGCATGGCCGATATCTTTGGGCCCACGTTAGCGGGCTCCACAGCGTTTGAGGACGCTTTCAATGCAGCGCTCGACCGGCTCGAAACCCATGGCGTCATGGCGACTCTTGAGTGAACTCGATAACGCCAATGAATCATTGAGGAGAGGATTATGAGCGCACCGACAACTTTGAAGTCCTGGCGCTTGCTGAACCAGCTTGCGGATTCGCACCGTCACGACCGGATCGCCGACTACTTTGATGCAGACTCCAAGCGCTTTGAGGCCATGAGCCTTAAAGTCGGCGGACTGTTTCTGGATTACTCCAAAAATCGGGTCGCGCCCCCGGTCATGCAGGCCCTGATCGACCTGGCCAGGGACTCTAACCTGGAACACCGTCGCGAGCAGATGTTTTCCGGGGCCGCCATCAATATCACGGAGAACCGTCCGGTCCTGCACACGGCGCTTCGCAACCAGAGCCAACGGCCGGTCGAGGTCGAGGGACAGGATGTCATGCCGGCGGTCCGCGCAAGCCTCGACAAGATCAAGACCTTTACGCACCAGGTCCGGGACGGCCAATGGCGTGGTCCCACCGGCAAGCGGATTCGACACATCGTTAACATCGGTATCGGCGGCTCAGACCTTGGACCCAACATGGTCTGTCGTGCCTTGCTGGATTATCAGCGCGCGGACCTGGACGTGCACTTCGTGTCCAACGTTGATGGTCGGCACCTGAAAAAGGTGCTGCGGGGCCTGGACCCGGAAGCGACCCTGTTTGTGGTTTCGACCAAGACCTTTGCGACCCAGGAAACCCTGTTGAACGCCCAGAGCGCGAAGCGGTGGCTGTGCAAGAACAGCCGGTGCAGCGATCAGGAAGTGGGCCAGCATTTCGTGGCGGTGTCGACCAACAAGGAAGCGGCCCTGGAGTTCGGCATTCGGGAAGAAAACACCTTTGAATTTTGGGACTGGGTCGGCGGGCGCTATTCGCTCTGGTCCAGCATTGGCTTGCCCATCGCATTGGCCGTCGGCTTTGATGCCTTTAGCGAGCTTTTGGAAGGTGCCTACGACATGGACCGGCACTTCGTCGAGGCGCCGTTCGAGGCCAACATGCCGGTCATCCTGGCGTTGATGGGGATCTGGAACAGCAATTTCCTGGGCGCCGAGACCCAGGCCATTATTCCTTACGACCAGGCGCTGCACCAGCTGCCCGCGTTTCTCCAGCAACTAGACATGGAGAGCAACGGGAAGTCCGTCGATCTCAATGGCAACACGGTCGAGCATGCCACCGGGCCGATCGTCTGGGGCCAAACCGGCTCCAACGGCCAACACGCGTTTTTCCAGTTGCTGCACCAGGGCACCCGGTTCGTTCCGGTCGACTTCATTGCCTCACTGAAAGCGGATGAGGAAGTGGCGGAGCACCACTTTGCCCTGCTGACGAACATGCTGGCCCAGGCGAGCGCACTGATGAACGGCGACACCCAGGAGAATCATCTGAGCTACGCCGGCTGCCCGGGCAATCGACCGAGCAACGTGCTGCTGCTTGATGAGCTCAGCCCGCGCAATGTCGGCGCCTTGATCGCGCTCTATGAGCACAAGGTCTTCGTTCAGGGGGTGATCTGGAACATCAATTCCTTCGACCAGTGGGGCGTCCAGCTCGGTAAACGATTGGCCAATGACATCAGTCGCAACATCCAATCGAATACCGATAACTACGACGCCTCTACCCGCGGGCTGATGGGCATCGTCAACCGCGGGCTTAGGCCGGAGACGGGCGACTCCGGTGACCTCAAGGTTGGGAGCGGAACCTGATGTTGAAGGTGATTTCATTCGGCGAAGCCCTGATCGACATGCTCTCGAATCGGATCAGTGATAGCCAAGGCGCGGTTGACCAACCGTCGGACACAGAGAGCTTCACCAAATATCCGGGCGGTGCCCCGGCCAACGTGGCAGCGGCCGTGGCCAAGCTGGGTGGTAACAGCTATTTCGCGGGTAAGGTCGGTGCCGACATGTTTGGCGACTTCCTGGTTCAGTCCCTTGAGGACCTGAACGTTCAGACCGATTATCTGGTTCAGACTCAGGAGGCCAAGACCGCGTTGGCGTTTGTCTCACTGGATTCGACTGGCGAGCGCAGCTTCGAGTTCTACCGCGGGCCCTCGGCGGATCTCTTGTTCCGGCCTGATGACTTCAAACCCGACTGGTTCCAGGGCCCGGGCATCTTTCATTTCTGTTCCAACACACTGACCGAGCCCGGGATTCTCGAGGCCACCCATGCCGGGGTGGAAATCGCCCGGTCGGCCGGCTGGCTGGTCAGCTTCGATGCGAACCTGCGGGCCAACCTCTGGCCCCAGGGGGCCGACCCGTACGAGTCGGTTTGGCATTGCGTCCAGCAAGCGGACCTGGTGAAACTGTCCGCCGAAGAGCTGGACTTCTTGTGCCGTGGCCAGGATGAACCGGAGGTTATTGGTCGAATTCTGGCGGGCAGGGCGGTGCTGGTGTTGGTCACCGACGGTGGCAAACCGCTGCGCTACTTCACCGCCGAGGGCGCCGGCACCATTGCCCCGAAAACGGTGACCATGGTGGACAGCACCGCCGCCGGTGACGCGTTTGTGGGCGGGCTGCTGTTTCGGCTATCTCAGCTGGATATTACCGGCGCCCGGTTGGGCGAACTTGCACAAGACACACGCCAGCTCGAAGGGGTTCTGAGTTTTGCCAGCGCCTGTGGCGCTCATGCGGTGACCCGTGCGGGCGCATTCACCTCGTTGCCCGCCCTGACGGACATCAGTGGCGAGCACTGAAGTTTGGTGTGCCGTCAGCCGAAAAAATTAAGTTGAAATTAAGCTCACCAACTGGTTGCAGAGGCTATATACCGGTTCTAACATGGCATCAGACTTAATGCATTAAGAGGATTGAAAGACCACTGATCGCAAGGCTTACGGGCTTGCAGCGACGACAACAAAAAATTTTTTAGATGCCATCTTAATGCTTTAAGTATGGCATCAAACAAAACCGAAACCTTACAACAACAATACGAGGTTCCTACCCATGCTAATAGCGAAACGATCGCGTCAAACGCCTATGGCTCCCATTGCTGTAGCTATCGCCAGTACGCTGCCGGTAGCTGTTCAGGCCCAGGACAGTGTCGAAGAGCGCCTGTCGGCTTTGGAAGCCCAACTGGCAGAAGTTGAGCCCAAGGCCACGGGCGAGGAAGGCTTTTCCTTCAATACCTATGCCCGCTCCGGTTTGCTGCTGAATGAGGACTTGAAGAGCGCGCCAGGCGGCCCCTATCTGACGCCTGCCGGCTCTGTCGGTGGTGCGGTGGGGCGCCTGGGCAACGAACCGGATACCTATCTCGAAGCGATTCTCAACTATCGGCAGAAAGCCGACAACGGCACCAAGTCTTTGTATCGGCTGATGATTGCCGATTCCACTACGTCCAGTAACGACTGGACAGCGAACGACGGCGCCGTCAATGTCCGCCAGGCCTACGTGGAATTCAGCGAACTGGCCGGATTCAGAGGCATTGTCCGCAACGCCACCATCTGGGCCGGTAAACGGTTTGATCGGGACAACTTCGACATTCACTGGCTGGACAGCGACTTCGCGTTTCTGGCCGGCACGGGCGCGGGTATCTATGACGTCCAGTTCGCGTCCGAGCTGAGTTCCAACTTCTCGGTGTACGGTCGGAGCTTTATCGATTTCCCGTCAGACCCCGACAGTTCCGACGGCACCTCCAAGACCGACAACATCATTCTGACGGCCAACAATTATTTCGGCCCGGTTCAGTTGATGGTCAACGGCATGACGGCGGCAGACAACGATGAGCGCATCGTGGCCGGAAATACGGACGCGGCCGACAGCGGAATTCACACCATGCTTGCCTACCATGGTGACAGCTTCTTCGGTTTGTCCGATGGCAACTTCAAAGTGGCAGTGCTGCACGGTTCGGGGCTTGGCGCCGAGGTCAAGAATATCGGCGCAGACGGCAACCTTCACGAGGATGCGGTCAGCACCCGGTTCGGCGCCTACGGCACTACTTACCTGGGCGACCACTGGCGCCTGGCTCCGGCAATTCTGGCTGAAACCAGCAAGGACCGGTACATCAAGGGCGACGACTATCAGTGGCTCACCCTTAATGCCCGCTTCGCCCATGAAATTGCCGCCAACTTTGAGATGCAGTACGAGGCATCCTGGCAAACCATGGATATAGATCCCCGTGGCTACCAGGGGAGGTCCGAGGTTGATGGTGAGTATTCTCGCCTGACCATCGCGCCCACGTTCAAACCGCAGGTAGGCGGTTTCTGGAATCGCCCGGAAATTCGTGTTTTTGCCAGTTACTCTAGTTGGGACGACGAACTGGATGCCTATGCCGTGGGCGATTCCCTCGGTGAGGACAGCGATTTTGCCAGCGACCAATGGACCTTTGGCGCCCAGATGGAAGTGTGGTTCTAAAGCCTATAACAACAAGACGAGGTGACTGCTATGTCCCGTTTCAATATCAAACACTGGTTCCTCGGCGGCCTGGCCGCCGCATCCCTCGTGGGAGGGTTGCAAGCCGAAACCATCACCATTTCGTGTGGTGCTGTGGGCGCCGAGCGTCAACTCTGCGAGGAGGGCACCCGGTTGTGGTCGGAAAAAACCGGTCACGAGGTGCAGGTGGTATCCACCCCGAATTCCGCCACCGAACGGCTGTCTTTGTATCAGCAGCTCCTCGCCGCCCAGTCGGGTGATGTCGACATCTTCCAGATTGATGTGGTGTGGCCCGGCATGCTGGCCAACCACATGATCGACCTCTCGGAGCACACCGACGGGGTCGAAGAAGAGCATTTCCAGCCTTTGATCAGTAACAATACGGTGGACGGTAGACTGGTCGCCATGCCCTGGTTTACCGACGCAGGCGTGCTCTACTACCGGAAAGATCTGCTGGAAAAATACGATCAGCCGGTGCCGGAAACCTGGGAGCAGTTGACCGCGACCGCCGAAACGGTCATGGCGGCCGAGCGCGAGGCCGGCCAGGACAAGTTCTGGGGCTTCGTATGGCAGGGCAGAGCCTACGAAGGCTTGACCTGTGATGCCCTGGAATGGGTGGCCAGTTACAACGGCGGCACCATCGTCAATCCGGACGGCGAGGTGACCATCAATAACCCCGCTGCCAAGAAGGCCCTGACCGTTGCAAGCCAATGGGTTGGCACGATCTCGCCCAAGAGCGTCCTGAATTACACCGAAGAAGAGGCTCGCGGTGTCTTTCAGTCCGGCAACGCGTTGTTCATGCGCAACTGGCCCTATGCCTGGAGCCTGACCCAGAGTGCCGATAGCCCAATCAAAGACCGGGTTGGCGTGGTGGCCTTGCCCCGGGGTGAGGAATCCGGCCAGCACGCCGGAACCCTGGGCGGTTGGCAATTGGCCGTCTCCAAGTACTCGAACAACAGCGAGCTGGCGGCCGATCTGGTGCTGTACCTGACCAGCTTCCAGGAGCAAAAGCGTCGCGCTATCCAGGGCAGCTACAACCCAACGATTCCGGCGTTGTACCGGGACGAGGACGTCCTGGCGGCCGTTCCGTTTTTCGGGGAGCTGTTCGAGACCTTCAAGAATGGCGTGGCGCGTCCGTCATCGGCAACCGGTGACAAGTACGGCCGTGTCTCCAACGCTTTCTTCAACAGCGTTCACGACGTGCTGTCGGGCGAAGCCAATGCCGATCAGGCGCTGTCAAAGCTTGAGCGGGATCTCCGCCGGCTGGGACGTCGGGGTTGGTGATCGGTCATGGCCATTTCGACTTCCGCGCCCAATAACACCAAAACCCACGATGGGTCTCCGTCCGGCGCCCCGCTGGCCCGGAGCCGGCCCAGCAGAATCCACCGTCAGCGCCTGCGCGCGGCCTGGCTCTGCCTCATTCCCATGCTGTTGGTCCTGGCCGCCGTCGCCGGTTGGCCTCTGGTACGTACCATCTGGTTCAGTTTCACCGATGCCAGTTTTTCCAACATCAGCGAATACGGCTGGGTAGGGCTGGAGAACTACCTGGTCTACGACGACGGTGCCTGGTACGGGGTTCTGGCGGACCCAACCTGGTGGCAATCGGTCTGGAACACCCTGTTTTTCACCGTGGTGTCGGTGGGTGCCGAAACGGTGTTGGGGCTCATCATCGCCCTGACCTTGAACGCCCAGTTCCGCGGTAGAGGGCTGATCCGGGCGGCAACGCTGATTCCCTGGGCGGTGCCGACCATCGTGTCCGCCAAAATGTGGGGCTGGATGCTGCATGACCAGTTCGGAATCATCAACGATGTCCTGATGACCCTGGGCATCATTGCTGAACCTTTGAACTGGACCGCCAACGCCGATCTCTCGATGTGGGCGGTGATCATGGTCGATGTCTGGAAGACCACACCGTTCATGGCGTTGCTGACCCTGGCGGCACTGCAGATGCTGCCGTCGGACTGTTACGAAGCGGCCAAAGTGGACGGCATTCATCCGGTTCGGGTGTTCTTCAAAGTCACCCTGCCGCTGATTCTTCCGGCCCTGATGGTCGCCATCATCTTCCGGGTCCTGGACGCCTTGCGTGTGTTCGACGTGATCTATGTGCTGACCTCCAACAGCGAGGACACCATGTCGATGTCCGTATACGCGAGACAGCAACTGGTCCAATTCCAGGATGTGGGGTACGGCTCGGCGGCATCCACCGTGCTTTTCCTCATCATCGCGTTGTTGACCATCACCTACCTGTACCTGGGGCGCAAGCAGATTGGAGGCGAGTCATGAGCATGAAACTGGCCAAGCGCCTGATCAGCAGAATCGCGTTCTACACGCTGCTGGCCGCGATCCTGATCTTCACGGTGTTTCCGTTCTACTACGCCATTCTGACCTCGTTCGAAAGCGGCTCGCAGCTGTTCACGGTGGAGTACTGGTTTAGCTCCTTCGATTGGTCCAACTACGCATCGGTTCTGGGGGAGGCGTCCTTCGTGACCAGCATCTGGAACTCGGTGCTGGTGGCGTCGTCCACGGTGGTGATCGCCATGGCCTTCGGTCTGACCGCAGCCTATGCCCTGGGCCGGGTCAAGTTCCGGGGCCGGGGCGCGGTGCTGATGATCGTGCTGAGCGTGTCCATGTTTCCTCAGGTCGCGGTTTTGTCGGGTCTCTTCGAGGTGATCCGCGCCATGAACCTGTACAACGACCCGCTCGCCCTGATCTTTTCCTACACCATTTTCACGCTGCCGTTCACGGTGTGGATTCTGACCACCTTCATGCGGCAATTACCGAAGGAGCTGGAAGAGGCGGCCATTGTCGACGGCGCATCGCCGATGACGACCCTGTTCCGGGTGTTCATCCCGTTGATGTGGCCGGCGATGGCGACCACGGGGCTGCTGGCGTTCATCGCGGCCTGGAACGAATTCCTGTTTGCACTCACCTTCACGCTCACCAACAGCGAGCGCACCGTCCCGGTTGCTATCGCCCTGATCACGGGCGGGTCCCAGCATGAACTGCCCTGGGGCAACCTGATGGCAGCCTCCGTGGTTGTGACCGTTCCGCTGGTGGTGCTGGTACTGATCTTTCAACGTCGAATTGTCTCCGGCCTGACAGCGGGCGCGGTCAAAGGATAACCGAGGAGTATTTGTATGAATCAATCTCAACCCTGGTGGAAAGGCGGCATTATTTACCAGATCTATCCTCGTAGTTTTCTTGACACTACGGGCGATGGCATCGGCGACCTGCAGGGCATTACCGAAAGGCTGTCCTATGTCGCATCCCTGGGGGTCGACGCTATCTGGCTGTCGCCGTTTTTCACCTCGCCCATGAAGGACTTTGGGTACGATGTTTCTGATTACCGGGGCGTTGATCCGATCTTTGGCAACCTGGACGATTACCGGGCGCTGGTGGCCGAAGCCCATCGCCTTGGCCTGAAAGTCATCATCGACCAGGTGCTGAGCCACACCGCGGACAGCCACCCGTGGTTTGCCGAAAGCCGGACCAGCCGCGACAACCCGAAATCGGACTGGTACGTCTGGGCCGACCCCAAACCCGATGGCAACCCGCCCAATAACTGGCTCTCGATCTTTGGCGGCAGCGCCTGGGCCTGGGATAGCCGGCGAGGCCAGTATTACCTGCACAACTTCCTGACCAGTCAGCCCGACCTGAACTTCCACAATCCGGAGGTGCGCCAGGCCCAGCTCGACAACATGCGGTTCTGGCTGGACCTGGGAGCCGACGGTTTCCGACTGGATACCGTGAACTTCTACTACCACAGCCAGGGACTGGAGAATAATCCGGCCGTCCGGGAAGGGGACAGCAAGACCTTTGTCGCCAACAGCATCAATCCCTACACCTACCAGCGGCATGTGTACGACCTCAGCCAGCCGGAAAACCTGGCGTTTCTGGGTGAACTTCGCTCCCTGATGGACGAGTACCCGGACACCACGTTGGTCGGGGAAATTGGCGACGATAACCCACTTCAACGCATGGCCGAGTACACTCAGGGAAACAAGCGTCTGCACATGGCCTATTCCTTTGACCTCTTGTCCGACCGCCAGGGGCCGGAGTGGGTCCGGGACGTGGTAAGGCGGTTCCAGAACGGGCTGGCGGGTGGCTGGCCCTGCTGGGCGCTGAGCAACCACGATGTGGTGCGTGTGGTGTCCCGATGGGGGCAGGGGGTCGACGACCCGAAGGCCCTCGCCCGGATCCTCATGGCCTTGCTGCTGAGCTTGCGCGGCAGTGTCTCGATCTACCAGGGCGAGGAACTCGGATTGCCCGAGGCCGAAGTACCGTTCGAGGCCCTCCAGGACCCTTATGGCATCGAGTTCTGGCCAGAGTTCAAGGGGCGGGACGGGTGTCGAACGCCCATGCCCTGGACCGCCGACCAAAACGGCGGCTTCACCTCCGGTTCGACGCCCTGGTTGCCGGTGGACCGACGTCACCTGGAGATGGCTGTGGCCGTCCAGGAAGAGGATTCCGAATCGACCCTGAATCAGGTGCGTCGACTGATTCGCTGGCGGCAACAGCAACCCGCACTGGTTGGGGGTGACCTGAGCCTCATCGAGGACACCGGAGACGCGCTTTGCTGGGTCCGTCGCACCGAGGACCAGGCCATTTTCGTAGCGCTCAATGTCACCGGTACCGAGCTTAGGTTGCCTGCCCCTGTTTCGATCCGTAGGGCATTCGGCGAACCCGGCTTCCAGGGACGCATCGAGGACGGCGACCTGGTTTTGCCCCCGTACCAGGCGCTGTTCGGCGAACTGTAAATTTTACGCCCGAACTGACGGGTGACTAACAGAGGAGTCTCCACCATGGCCAGTGTGGAACTGAACAAGATCAACAAAACCTTTGGCGGAGTGGAGGTAATACCGGGCGTAGACCTTCGAATTGAAGACGGTGAATTCGTGGTCTTCGTGGGACCGTCAGGCTGCGGTAAGTCGACCTTGCTTCGACTCATCGCCGGCCTGGAGGATCCCACCTCCGGCGACATTCTGATCGACAACGACCTGGTCACCGACCTTTCCCCCAAGGAACGGGGAGTTGGCATGGTGTTCCAGTCCTACGCGCTTTATCCGCACATGTCGGTCTACGAGAACATTGCCTTCGGTTTGAAACTGGGCAAGGCGAACAAGCACAAGGTCAGGGAGTGGGTTGAGAAAACCGCCGAGGTGCTGCAGCTCGACAAACTGATGAATCGCAAACCCCGGGAGCTGTCCGGCGGCCAACGCCAGCGCGTGGCCATCGGCCGGGCCATGGCCCGGGAGCCCAAGATCATGCTCTTTGATGAGCCCCTCTCCAACCTGGACGCCAGCCTCCGGGTGCAGATGCGCACGGAAATTGCAAAGCTGCACGACAGGCTCAAGTCCACCATGATTTATGTCACCCACGATCAGGTCGAGGCAATGACCCTGGCCGACAAAATCGTGGTTCTCAATCGTGGCAAGGTGGAGCAGGTGGGAACCCCCTACGAGCTCTATGAAACCCCTGCCAGCCTGTTTGTCGCCGGGTTTATTGGCTCACCGAAGATGAACCTGGTGCCCGGCACCATTGCCGAGACAGCAGCGGATGGCACCACCGGCGTCGACGTTGCCGGTTGGGGCAGACTGTTGGTGAATCGCGACACCTCCTCACTGCAATCCGGCGACCAGGTCACCCTGGGGATTCGGCCGGAGCACATGCAGCTGGAGATCAGCACCTCCGCCAGCGGTCTGGATGTCGTGAATGTGGAATATCTTGGCAATGAAGCTTATGTTTACGTGGCTTTGCCAGGTGTGGAGGAACCCATTGTGGTTCGCCAGCCAGTCCCGTGCGGCGTACAACCTGGCCAGCGTGTCTCGCTGTCTGCAGAGCCCCAATGTGTTCACCTGTTCAACAGCGACGGGCTGGCACTGGGTGCACGTGCGCAGGCGGAAAACGGAACAGAAGCGATGGCAACCGCAGTAAGAAGAGCCTGAGGGAATGACAGCATGAAGGTCAGCGACAAGCCCCGACGTCTGACGGTGAAAAGGATGGCGGAGATGCTCAACGTCTCCACCGCCACCATCTCCAATGCCTTCAACCGTCCTGACCAGTTGTCCGAGGCACGGCGTCGGTGGATTCTGGAAGAGTGCCGACGAGTGGGCTATATGGGGCCGAACGCCGCCGCCCGGAGCCTGAGGACCGGGCGCACCGGCAACGTCGGCGTGATGTTGGCGGATAACCTGGCCTACAGCCTGACCGATCCCGTGGCCAGCGAATTCCTCCATGGGTTGGCCGAAGTCTTCGACCGGCGGCAGATGAATATGTTGCTGCTTTCCTCTCGGGAGGATGACGAGCACCGCAGTCGACTGCAGGAATCCATGGTTGATGGCTTCATCGTCTACGGCTGGCTGCAGGAAGGGCGGACCTATGATCGCCTCCTGCAGCATGGAAAGCCCATGGTGGCCGTGGATTTTGATCTGGAGGGATGCACCTGGGTCAATATCGACAACTATGCCGGTGCCCGTGGCAGTGCGGAACACGCTCTGAAACAGGCACCGGAAACGGTGGCCATTCTCGGGCTGCGCCTGGTGGATACGGACCAGGTGTGTCGGGTAGGGGACCAGAAGCTGTTCAACGAAAAAAGGGCCATTTCGGTTCGACGGTTGAACGGCTATACCGACGCTCTGGCCGCCGCGGGCCGGCAGGTGTCGTCCGAGCTGATTTGGTCGGTGCCCGTCAATACGCACCAGGTGGCTTACCAGGCGGCACGAGAGGCGCTGACCTCGAGTCCACGGCCTGATTTGCTGCTCTGTATGAGCGACCGCATTGCCTTGGCGGCGATTCAGGTGGCCCTGCAAATGGGCCTGAAAGTTCCAGAGGATGTGCGGGTGGTGGGGTTCGACGGCATTCCCGAAGGTGCGAACCTGCATCCCTCACTGACCACCGTTTACCAACAGAGTGCAGAAAAAGGGCGAACCGCTGCCCGTCTGTTTCTGGGCGAACAGGAAGACCGCAACGTACTGCTACCAACCTGTCTGGAGATTCGGGAAAGTTGCCCGTGATCGGTATGGGAGCGTTTCCGGCGGGTAGCTCCGATAGCCGTTGGCGCTTCGTTTGACCGTCTTCAACAAGCCGATTTTCTCGTAGAAGCGGATACGCGAGGCCGCAAGGCCGGAGCGTTTAGCCAATTCCCCGATTTTCATTGAACCACCCTCGGTCACCAAGCTTAAAATTTACTTTAGCATTGGCGGGATTGGGCGCCCAAGACCTCAAGATCAGGTGCGGATCGTTTTTAGAGCTCGGGCCCATTTTTCCAGTTCGGTGAGCAGGGCTTTCCCAGAGTCCTCGTGATGTTCATTGGGTACGAAGTTTTTCTCGTCATCAAGCAGAGACCAAGGCGCCTGCACCATCACACCTTCCATCATCGGCATCATCTTTACTGACGTTGCCAGCTGTTTTGCTAACTGGGCGGAGCGCAAGCCGCCGGAGACACCGCCATAGCTGACGAAACCGCAGGGCTTGTAATTCCACTCGTTGTAGACGTAATCCAGCGCGTTCATGAAGGATGGAGGAGGGCAGTAATTGTACTCGGGGATGACAAAAGCATAGCCATCGGCGTCAGAGACGCTCTTGGACCAGGCCCGGGTGTGCTCGTGCTCGTATTTCTGGAGCCGAGGGTGGTGGGGTTCGTTGTAAACGGGCAATTGGAAGTCGGCGAGGTCGACCAGGGTAGATTCAAACTGGCCCTGGCCGTTGGCGAATTCATTGAACCATTTGGCGACTGAGGGGCCCACGCGACCGGGTCGGGTGCTGCAAATGATGGTATGAAGTTTCAGAGACATGATGAGCTCCTTAGTCCTGCTAGTCCGGGAACGGAATAAATTCCTCTTCGTCGCCTGGCACAACTGGAAAACGGCCCTCTTTCCAGTCCCCCTTGGCCTGCTCAATACGTTCTTTACGGCTGGAGACGAAATTCCACAGCATGTGGCGCCGTGAAAAAGGTTCGCCGCCAATAACCGCCAGGCGAGTTTCTTCCTGCGCGGTAACCTCGATACCCTGTTCGTGACCAAGCACCGCCATGGCATGCTCGGGAATCTCGGAGCTTTTCGCCTTGAGTGAACCCTGGGCCACGTAGAGTGCCCGTTCTTGAGCAAACGGCAGCGTCAGGCTCTGGCCCTTCTGGAGGTGGGCTTCGATATACAGGGTGTCCGCATACACTTTGACCGGCGACGTTAGGCCGTAGGCGCTACCCATGATGACCCGAACGGGTACGCCGTCGATATCGATTGAGGGAATGGAGTCGCCGGGATAGTGCATGAACGCCGGATCAATTTCCTCCTGCCCCTCCGGCAAGGCCAACCAGAGCTGAAGCCCATGAAGGGTGTGGTCTGTCGCGGTGATTTCAGGTCGCTCACGCTCTGAGTGCACGATGCCTCGGCCGGCTACCATCAAGTTGATATCACCCGGTTTGATGGGTTGAACACTCCCCAGGGAATCCCGGTGAAGGATCTCGCCCTCGAACAAGTAGGTGACCGTGGCAAGATTGACGTGGGGGTGAGGACGCACGTTAATGCCCGTTCCTGCTGGAAAATGGGCCGGACCCATGTGATCAAAAAAGATCCAGGGCCCGACCATCTGACGCTCTTTCGTCGGAAGCACCCGTCGAACCGAAAATCCACCCAGGTCCTTGTCCCGCGGCTGAATCAGCAATTCGATGGCACCGCATGATTCCGCAACTTGGCACTCCCATGGCACCGTCGTGGTTAGATTGCTCATGTCGAACCTCCTGTTTTAGCCCCTGGGCATTGTCTTCAGCTCCCAGGTTACGCCCCGTCCGAGGTTGAATCGGTGGTTTAAATCTAGTTAAAAAAGACCGGACGCGGTAGGCCGGTATGCTGAATTGGTCGCCACACAGATAGAACGATCGGATTTCGGCTGGCTTTGGAATTATGCCTTCACATTCACAATGGTCGCCTGCATCAACGCCACCACTTTCCGGGACTCACCGGAGATGGCCACCACTTCGCCGCGACAGACGGTCAGGGTTTTGCCGGCGGTTTCGACCCGGCCGGTGGCGATAAAACGCTCCCCGATGGCCGGGCGTGCGAAATTGGTCTTGAATTCGGCGGTCACGACTTCGTGCCCGGCGGGTGCCTTGGTCAGGGCGGCGTAGCCACAGGCGCTGTCGACCACGCTGGTGATCGCGCCGGCGTGCACATAACCCAGCTGCTGGGACAGCGTGGTCGAGTAGGGAAGTTCGATCTGCACCTCGCCATCCTGCACAGAGAGCAGGCGCGCGCCCAGGGTATGCATGAGTCCCTGGGCGGTGAAACTGGTTTCAATTCGGTCCTGGATGTCGGTCATGGTTACCTCTTTTCTTGTTTTCTGAATTGTCTGTGTGGTTAGTTTGGTGTCTGGCTTCAAGTCTCGTCATCTAAATTCTCACAAACCAATCGATATTGCGTCAGTTTCGTACCCTTCAGTTCAGGGATGGTGCGTGCTTCACCCCTATCTCAATCCTATCGATTTCTTGCCTGTTTCTATTAAACGTATTGCAAGCGGGTGAAAGTCGACTAGGTATTAGGTTTGAATCAGGCTTACCCCAGACTCTAAAAAACGAGGGAGAGACCAATGGCCAGTCTGACGATCAACGGACGCCAGTACGAACTGGACGTACCTGACAACATGCCCCTGCTCTGGGTCATTCGAGATGTTGTCGGCATGAAGGGCACCAAATTCGGCTGCGGCATGGCCCAGTGTGGCGCCTGCACCGTGCACATTGATGGCGCAGCTACGCGTTCCTGTGTGACCCCGGTCTCGGCGGTGACGGGCGAGGTTAAAACCATCGAGGCGATGGCCGAGGATCCGGTCGGGAAGAAGGTCCAGCAAGCCTGGCTGGATCTGGGCGTGGCCCAGTGCGGGTATTGCCAGGGTGGCCAGATCATGAACGCCACCGGCCTGCTCAACAACAACCCGAAGCCCAGTTCCCAGGAAATCATCGATGCCATGGCCGGCAACATCTGCCGCTGCGGCACCTACAACCGCATTCTGGCCGCCGTTGAGCGCGCCGCGTCAGAGGAGGGCCAGGCATGAGTCGGTCAGACGATACTTTGCTGCTCGCCAACGTCAGCCGCCGCGGCCTCCTGAAGGGCATGGCCGGGGCCTCCGCACTCCTGTTGGCTGCCCGCTGGGACACCGGTCTCGCCAATGAGAAGGCCCAGTTTGGCGCCGGCGCCATGCCCGGCGGGTGGGCGGACAACCCCAATGTTTTCATCCGGATCGATGCCCAGGGCACGGTCACCTTCATCAACAACCGGGCCGAGATGGGCCAGGGTATTCGCACCAGCCTGGCCATGGTGGCCGCCGACGAGCTGGGTGCCGATTGGGAGCGGGTGCAGGTAGAACAGGCGCCGGCAGACCAGGACAAGTACGGCAATCAGAATACCGACGGCTCCCGCAGCATGCGCCACTGGTACGATCCCATCCGTCGCGCCGGCGCTGCCGCTCGGCAGATGCTGGCGCAGGCCGCGGCCAACCAGTGGGGTGTGCCGGTGTCGGAAGTGCGCGCCGAGATTCACCGGGTCGTCCATCCGGCCAGCGGCCGGGAACTCGGGTTTGGTGAGCTGGCCGAGGCTGCACGCGAACTGGATGTGCCGGCCCGGAACGCCCTGGTGTTGAAGCCCCAGAGCGAACTGCGTTTCATCGGCAAGGAAACCGGCCTGGTCAACGGTGAATTGACCAAATCGCATCCCAAGGCCCTGGATGGCGAGGACATCGTCACCGGTAAGGCAGTGTTTGGTGCGGACGTGGACCTTGAAAACATGCTGTACGCGGTGATTGCCCGCCCGCCGGTCTACGGTGCCGGAATCACCAGTGTGGATGACAGCGCGGCCCTGAAAGTGCCCGGCGTGAAGAAGGTCATTCGCATCAAGACTGCCGAACAACCGGCGGTCTTCAACCCTCTCGGTGGTGTCGCGGTGGTGGCCACCAACACCTGGGCCGCGATGGAGGGCCGCCGGGCGCTCAAGATCACCTGGGATACGGCGGCCGCCGGCGACAACGCCAGCTACTCTTCCGACGCCTATCAGGCCGCCCTGGAGAAGGCGGCGCAGTCGCCGGGCAAGGTCATCCGCCAGTCCGGTGATGTGGACGCCGCGCTCGACGGAGCCGCCAAGCGGGTGTCGGCCACCTACTACATGCCCCACATGGCGCAAGCGCCCATGGAGCCACCGGTCGCGGTGGTTCGCGTCCAGGACGGCAAGGCCGAAGCCTGGGCCCCAGTGCAAAACCCCACGGCCACCCGGGATGGCATTGCCGGCATCCTCGGCATCGACCGCACCCAGGTAACGGTGCACCAGACCCTGCTCGGCGGTGGTTTTGGTCGCAAATCCAAGCCGGACTTTGTCAGTGAGGCGGCCCGGATCGCCCAGGAGTTCGAAGGGCAGCCGGTCAAATTGCAGTGGTCCCGGGAAGATGACATCCAGCACGCGTACTTCCACGCGGTGTCGGTGGACCACCTGGAGGCTGGTCTGGACGCCGACGGCAAGGCGACCGGATGGCTGCACCGGACCCTGTCACCTAGTATCGCGTCCCTGTTTGCCCCGGACCCGAAACACAAAGGTGAGTTTGAGCTGGGTATGGGCTTCAACACCATGCCGTTCAGCATTCCGTCGATTCGCCTGGAGAACCCGCCGGCGCCTGCGCACGTGCGGATTGGCTGGTTCCGGGCGGTCTACAACCTGCCGCACGCCTGGGCCATCCAGAGCTTTGCCCACGAGATGGCAGTGGCTGCCGGCAAGGACCACCGGGACTATGTGCTGGATCTGCTCGGGCCAGACCGGGAAGTGAACAACCTGACGGTGGGCGATGGCTGGAACTACGGTGAGGATCCGGATCTGTACCCGATTGATGTCGGCCGCATGCGGCGGGTCATTGAGCGGGCCACGGACAAGGCCGGCTGGGGCCGGGACCTGCCCAAGGGCCGTGGCCTAGGCCTGGCGTTCCATCACAGCTTTGTGTCCTACACCGCGGTGGTGTTCGACGTTGAGGTGGACGATGCCGGTCAGGTCACCATTCACAGCGCCGACATCGCGTTCGACTGTGGGCCCCAGGCCAATCCGGAGCGCATCCGGTCGCAAATGGAGGGCGCGTGCGTGATGGGGATTGGCATTGCCCTGAAAAACGAGGTGACTTTCAACAACGGCGTGGCGCAGCAGAGCAATTTCCACAATTACCTGTTGCCGCGCATGCCGGATGCGCCGAAAGAGGTTCGGGTTCACCTGATCGATAACCCCGACGACGCCATGGGCGGCGTGGGCGAGCCCGGTCTGCCGCCGGTGGCGCCGGCCTTGCTCAACGCTATCTACGCGGCCACCGGCAAGCGTATTCGTCGGTTGCCGGTGGGTGATCAGCTGAGCGCGTAATCCACCGTGCTGGGAACCACCAGGCCGCCATGTTGGTTGCCTGGTGGCTCAAACCATCCGCCGACGCCCTTCGGTTCGCCGCCGCGCCTGTTCAGAATTCACGTAAACCGATTCCGTGAAGGTGGCGTTGGCATGCCCAAGCTCTTCGCTGATGTGGCGAATATCGCCTCCGGCCTCGATCGCCTGGCTGGCGCCGGTGTGCCGTAGGTAATGGGTTTCTGAGCGGATGGCCAGGATCTGCCTGGCTTCATCGCGGAAGCCCTCGCGCTCCATTCGGTCCGCGGTCGCGACCATGGCCTGCTCGTAAATTCTCTGGACCTGGCGTTTACCCAGGGCATCGCCTTTCTGCGAGGGCAGGATCGGCGTGGACTCCCCGGGAACCGGCAACGGCGCGGTCAGGCCCAGGTGCGTGCGCCATCGTTTCAGGTAATCCAAGTAGGCATCTGGCAGGGTGACCTGGCGGGTCTTGTCGCCCTTGCCGAAGACGGAATAGATCCAGTAGGGCTCGCCATCCACCACGGTGCGCCTGAAATCCCCGAAGGTAGGCGTACGGATCTGACCGCGGTCCACGGGCCTGGGCGCCAGCTCGCTGACGCGCAGAAACAGGCTTTTCATGGTGACGATAACGAACAGGTGCCGCTCGTACTTGGCATCGCCACTGGCCAGTTCGGTGAGGGTTTCCAGCAAGTAGGACCACTGCCAATCGGTCAGGCGTCGCACCTCGGCATCGCGATCCTGGTTGAGGTTGGGTTTCGCGTTTCGGTCCCTTTTGCGCACATCCAGCAGGGGATTTCGCTGCAGATAATCCCGGCTGACCAGGTACTTGAAGAAGGTCTGCAAGGCCGTGCGGCTGGCATTTAAGCTGGCCTGGGAAACCGAGTAGGGCGCATCTTCGTTGGCACGATGGACGAGTGGGCGCCATTTCGGGTTGGATCGCCTCAGCTCGTCACGGTTCTCAAACGCCGGATAAATACCCGGCGCCACCCAGGCCACGGGGGGCGTTTTCAGGAACGCAAAGTAGCTGCTGACCAGGTCGGTGTCGGTCTGGCTCAGGCTCCGTCTGGCCACCAGCCAGGTGTAATTCAGGAAGCGCTGAATCTCGCTTCGAAACCGATTGTAGGTACCTGAAACATCGCTGTATTTGACCAGAAATCGGTGCGCGATGTGGAAGTCATCCAGAGCCGACTCCTGGGCGATGGGTAATGCTGTCAGAGCGGCACGAAGGTCCGGGTACAGCTCAAGATCCGCCTGGTCGTGAATCAATTCGGCGGTATCGAACAGGGGAAAACCAGGGAACTTGGCTTTGGAGCTCATAGAAGGGTAAGTCGATGTCAGGAAAACGAAGAAGCTACACCATCATCAAACTGGTGATAATGCGGAGGAAAGGTATCGAAACGAGGACCATTGTTGGCAGTTAAGTGGCCGTTGTAAAGGGCAAAAATAGGGTTTGGCCTCAGGTTAGTCGGCCTCCTCCATAAAGATCTCCCGCGCCGCCTCAAAACATCGTTCCGCCAACGCCGATCGTGGCTCAGTCCGCCGCATCAGCAATCCCATTGGTGCCATTGTTGTCGCACCGATGACCGGTAGGATCCGCAATTCCTCACTCAGGGACTCAACACCACTGTGTAGCGGCATCATTGCGCAGCACATTCCGGTGCTTACCGCCTGCACGAGGTGCATGGTTGAATCGCTCTCGAGTATTGAACGAGGGTCCAGCCCACGGCTGCTGAAATTAAGGGCGATTGAATGACGATAGTGCGTGCCGCGGGTCAACAGCCCCAATGGCAAGCTGCTGATCTCTTCCCAACTCAATTCGGCCTGTTCAAACTGAAAATGGCGGGTATCGTAGAGTAAGCCCATGCGGGTGGTGCCCAGCTCAAGGCTTTCGAAATGTTCAGGATCGACATGTTCGAGATAACACAGGCCCAGGTCCAACTGGTTGCGCATCAGACCATCAACGATCTCCTCTGAACTCATTGATCGCAACTGAAAAGATAATTCAGGGTAGCGCTGGAACAGAGGCTGCACCAACGCCATCGGGTTGAGGCTCGAGAGCGGAACAATGCCCAATCTCAGGTTTCCCACCAGTTCGCCTCGGCAATTGGCGGCTTCTGAACGGAGGCCATCATATGCCGCGAGGACGCTTCTGGCCCACGCCAGAACCCGTTCACCGCCTTCAGTAAAACCCTCGAACCGTTGGCCACGCTCGATCAGAACAAGGTCCAGTTCTTCCTCGAGGTTGCGAATCCTCATGGACAGCGCGGGTTGGGTCACGTGGCAGAGTTCCGCCGCCTTTCCGAAATGCCGGGTTTGGTCCAGTGCGATCAGAAATTTGAGCTGTTTGATGTCCATGGGCGCCAAAGTCTGGGTGGGTTGCCGCCTGTTTCAGACGGAACGAGCGGCGTGTCAGGTCAGTACGCCGTTCACCGGCTCTAATACCGGAGGGAGTGAAGCCTGCGCTGACGCCCCGAATATATCCCGCTCGATGCTGCGTACCATGGCGTCGATCGGTAGGTCGTTTTCGTCGAACCCGAACGGGTCCTCCAGTTCGTCGCCAATGGTGTCCAGTCCAAAAAAGGTATAACTAACGATACTTGTAAATAGGGGGGCAAGCCATCCCAAAGGCTGTGCCAACGCGAACGGAAGCAGTAAGCAAAAAATCAGCGTCGTCCGGTGCAGCAGCAGAGTGTAGGGGAAGGGCAGTGGCGTGTTCTTGATACGCTCACAGTTGGCCTGGGCTTCCGATAATCCGACCAACCGTTGTTCAAGGGTGATATAGCGCCATTCGCTGATCTGCGCTCGATCGGCCAAATCGGAGCAGCACCTGCCAACGTGCATCAGGATAGCATCCGAGACATTGTGACAGTCATCGCCTCTGAAAGTGTCGGGTAACCAGGGCCGGGAGGCTTCAAACTCGTCCCGATCCCGAAGCCGGGCATTCAAAGAATGGGCAAACCCACACAGCGCGTGGACCAATTCGATCCTCAAGTGATTGTCCGTGAGCGTGGAGACTTCCCGAGAAAACGAGCGTATCTCGATGATGATTTTTCCCCACATCTGGCGTCCTTCCCACCAGCGCGCGTAACAGGCGTTGTTTCGAAAACTCATGAAGATCGAAAGCGAGAGCCCCAGTAGGGTAAACGGCATCGCGCTGCTTCCCTGGAACGTGGCGGGATACAGGCTTTCTACCCAGACAATGAGGGAAGCCAGCGCGGTAATCAGAATGCATCGCGGCGCAATTCGCCGAGCGATGGATCCCCGCAGGGTGGTCAGGATGGCGATCCAATTGGTGTTAGGGTGAATGATCATTCTGCTGGCTTGGTAGGTTTTGGTTGGGAGGAATGAAACCCGCTGAGATTGGCGTCAAATGCTATCCAGCAGTCAGCATTTATTCCAATCGCTTTGCCTTATGCATTAATAAGTAGAACTTAACACCAGCATTTTTAGTAGGTTAGATTGACTCCGAGGCAGTTAGACGACCATTCAGGAGAGATAACGATATCCTAGTAATGTCCAATACTCCCAAATATTGGACATACTTTATAACCTCATAAAAACAGCATATTACCGCATCTTTCTCGACGTAAAATTAAGTTGAAGTTCGTCAGCCAGAACACCACCGCCTTGGCCGTGCGTGACAGCCTGCTGTATACCGCGCGACAGAGAGTGTTTCGAGCGGCCTTAATCTAGATCGCTAGAACTGCCGTCACGTCGTTTGGGCTCAGGATTGGGTGCAGAGATATGTTGGAATAAAAGGCAGGAGCTGAAAAAAAGAAAACCCGGCTGACAGAGCAACCGGGTTCAGATCAGAGGCAAGGCAATCAGGAGGCGAGCTGGTTCTCGTCTTGCTTGTCGATCGCCTGGTTCTTGCCAACCGCCAAGCGCAAAGCAAAGGCCAGAGTGAAGAACGCAGTCAGGCCGCCGAAAAGAGTGATAACGGGAATAATGTTCATGGTGCTACAACCTCCAGTGGTTCGATCTGCTGGGACGCGCTTTCATTCCATGTAAACCTGCGTGCCAGCATTTAATCTGTGAGGCCTGATCGATAAAAGCAGGCCCGTGTTTGAAAGTATGGCTATTTTACGAGGAAGATAGCTTGCAAAGCGTATGCAGAAACCGTGACCCCGGGTATGGAGATACCCTTACTTTTGTTCTGCCTGGCAATGTCCGACTGCGCATAATGTATATTATGTTAAATACCGTATTCGCTAATCCAAATCCATCGTTTCCAACTCCAATCCCATAGCCCTTTACCTCATACCCGATCCACCTCGGTCATCCCCGTCAGACTTTCCAAAAACAGCGCTCTCGCCCGATTGGCCTTTCCGTGCGCCCGCGTGATCGCCACAATCTCCAGCGCGTAGTGCTTGGTCTCCGGTACCAGTGCCCTGAGTTCGCCACTGGCGACCTGTTGCTGTACGAAGGCGTCCGGCATGAAGCCTATGTAAGCGCCGGACAGAATCATGGCCAGTCGCGCTTCGTAGAAATAGGAAATGGCGGCCTTGTTCATGTCCGCCAGTTGGCTGCCCACCTCCGGGCTGGTGTGTATGCCCGCGTGCACTACTTTCGCAGCCAGTACTTGCTCCAGCAGCGCGTCACTGTTCGGGCTGTCGTACAACGGGTGTGCCCGGCTGCAGTAAAGATGAAACTGGTCTGCGTACAGCGGCGCGTAATTGAGCCCGGACAGCTGTCGATGGAATGGGATCAGCCCGATGTCCGCCTCATCGTTCAACACCATCCGTTCGATGTCATTGAGCGCTTTGACGTCAAGGAGCACGTTCACTTCCGGTGCAGCGGCGGTGAACTCGGCAATGGCCTCGGGTAGCCGGGCCTGGGGGTCCATGCAGATGGCATCACTGGCGATAACCCGCAGATTGCCGGTCAGGCGCACGTGTAAGGCGTTGACGCCACTGCGAAATCCATCCAGGGCGGCAAACAGCTCCTTCATCAGTTCGTAGACCTCAACGCCCTCCTCCGTGAGCGAAAATCCACCACGGCCCCGGCGGCACAGTTTCAGGTCCAGCCGGTCCTCAAGGTTGGCGATATGGGTGCTGATGGTGGAACGGCCGATGCTCAGCTCGCTTTCGGCCGCGGAAAATCCGCCGCTTTCCACCACGGCTTCAAAGACTTTGAGAAGCCGGATCTCGAAATCCCCGACTTGGCCAAGACTCACCCTCAGGTCTTTTTTCATTGTTTGATAGCGCTCAACGTTTACGACTAATCATTGAGATTTATCACACTCAGGCCCCGTTTTACCATCCTCGCCAACGGTATCCGCCGCATTTTCAGCCAATTTGGACGAACTTATGACCATAGAACTCAACTCTCCCGAGCTGTTCCAGCAGCGCGCCTATGTTGATGGGCAGTGGGTTTCATCGGCCAAGGGCCATACTTTCCCGGTCTTCAACCCCAGCACTGGGGCCCTCATTGCGCAGGTTCCGGATCTTGGTGAGCAGGAAACCCGTAACGCGATTGACGCCGCAGAAGCCGCGATGCCGGCCTGGCGCTCGCTCACCGCGAAGGAGCGTTCCGCCCGTCTGCGCGCCTGGTTTGATCTGATCATGGCTCATCAGGACGACCTGGGCCGCATCATGACCAGCGAACAAGGCAAGCCTCTGGCCGAAGCCAAGGGCGAAGTGGCCTATGGCGCTTCCTTCGTGGAGTGGTTCGCCGAAGAAGCCAAACGCATTTATGGCGATGTCATTCCTGGCCATGGCCCCGACAAGCGTCTGGTCACGATCAAGCAGCCCATCGGTGTGGTGGCCGCCATCACGCCCTGGAACTTCCCCATTGCGATGATCACCCGCAAGGTGGCGCCGGCGTTGGCGGCCGGCTGCACGGTGGTGATCAAACCCGGCGAAGACACTCCCCTGAGTGCCCTGGCCCTGGCCGAACTGAGCCGACAGGCCGGCATCCCCGCCGGCGTGGTCAATGTGCTGACCACCCTGCAGTCACCGGTGGTTGGTCGCACCCTGTGCGAAGACCCACGGGTTCGCAAGTTGTCGTTCACCGGGTCCACCCCGGTCGGAAAACTGCTGATGCGCCAGTGTGCCGACACGGTCAAGAAGGTGTCGCTGGAACTTGGCGGCAACGCGCCGTTCATCGTGTTCGATGATGCTGACGTGGATGCGGCGATATCCGGGGTGATGGCCGCGAAATTCCGCAACGCCGGGCAAACCTGCGTCTGTACCAACCGCATCCTGGTCCAGGACGGCATTCACGACCAATTTGTCGAAAAACTGAACGCGGCGGTGGCCGATCTGGCCGTTGGCGATGGGTTCGCCGACGGGGTGACCATCGGCCCGCTGATTAACGACAAGGCAGTGACCAAGGTCCGCGGCCTGGTGCAAGACGCGGTCGCCCAGGGCGCCCGGATCACCTTGGAGCATGCGAGCACGCCCGATAACCCCAACTTCTACGCGCCGACGGTTCTTACCGGCGTCACGCCTGCCATGCGCATCGCCCAGGAAGAGATTTTCGGGCCGGTGGCCACGGTGACCCGCTTCGCCGAGGAATCCGAGGCGGTTGCCATGGCCAACGACACGCCATTCGGCCTGGCCGCGTATTTCTACAGCCGCGACATCGGCCGGGTCTGGCGCGTGTCGGAGGCCCTGGAGTACGGCATGGTTGGCATCAACGAAGGCCTGATCTCCACCGAATTGGCGCCGTTTGGCGGCATCAAGGAGTCCGGTATCGGGCGCGAGGGCTCCCGGTACGGCATCGACGATTTTGTCGAAATCAAATACCTCTGCATGGGCGGCATTCGCTGACCTGTTTCATCGCTAAGGAAGCACGACTATGTCCAATCAATCACTTCATGAGCGCCGGGCAGCCGCCATGGCCCAGGGTCAGGGTGCGCTGCATCCGGTTTACGTCAGCCGCGCCCGCAACGCGGAAATCTGGGACGTCGACGGCAACCGCTTGATCGATCTAGGCGCCGGGATTGCGGTGAACAACACCGGCCACAACCACCCGCGCATTCAGGCCGCGGTGCAGGCCCAGGTTGAGCAGTTCAGCCACACCTGCCTGATGGTGACGCCTTACGAATCCGCTGTGGACCTGGCCGAGAAGCTTAATCGAATTGCGCCGGGCCCCAGCCCGAAAAAGAGCATCTTCGTGACCACCGGGGCCGAGGCCGTGGAGAACTGCGTGAAGATTGCCCGGTCCCACACCGGTCGCCCTGGCGTGATTGCTTTCAAGGGCGGGTTCCATGGCCGGACCAATCTCACCATGGGACTGACTGGCAAAGTGAAACCCTACAAGGCCGGCTTCGGGCCCTTCCCGGCCGATATATTCCACGCCCCCTACCCCAATGCGTACCACGGCGTGACCGTCGAGGAGTCCCTCGCCGCGCTGGACGATCTGTTCCTGTGCGACATCGAGCCGGACCGGGTGGCCGCCATCATCATCGAGCCGGTTCAGGGCGAAGGTGGTTTCTATGCCGCACCGGCGGACTTCATGCAGGCGCTGCGCAAGCGTTGCGACGACCATGGCATCCTGCTCATTGCCGATGAAATCCAGACCGGCTTTGCCCGCACTGGTCGTATGTTCGCGACCGAATACGCCGGCGTTGAGCCGGACCTGATGACCATGGCCAAAGGCATCGCCGGCGGCTTCCCGATTGCCGCTGTCGTGGGCAAGGCCGAGATCATGGACAGTCCGGGACCGGGTGGTCTCGGTGGTACCTACGGTGGTTCGCCCATCGGCTGCGTGGCGGCCCTGGCGGTCCTGGAGGTCATCCAGGAGGAAAACCTGTGTCAGCGGGCCCTCGAGATCGGTGACCGGATGACGGCCCGCCTCCGGCAACTGCAGGAACGCTTCCCCGCCCGGGTTGGCGATGTCCGCAATCTCGGCGCAATGATTGCCATGGAACTGGTGGTGGACGGCGATGTGAACCGCCCCGACCCGGAACTGACCCGCGCCCTGATCAGTGAGGCCGCGGCCAACGGCCTGATCCTGCTGTCCTGCGGCATTCGGGGCAATGTGGTGCGCTTCCTGCCCGCGTTGACCATCCCCGACGAACTCATCGACGAGAGCATGGACATACTGGATCGAAGTCTGGCAGCCCTGAGCTGAGCCACGATGCCACCCCACGGGGTGGCATTTTTGTTGGCGCGCCTGCTTGTCATCAAATCGCAAAATATACCCTGGGGGGTATGTAGGCGCTTCTCCCAAACTCGTAACGTGATAGTCACTAGCCCAATAACCCAAGCGATTTCGGGAGTGACAGCGTGCAACCAGTCTCACACACCAATTCCTATTACGCGGCCTCCGCCAACGACACCCGGCAACGCCCGACCCTGACCGAGGACGTCAGCGCCGATATCTGCATCATCGGTGCCGGCTACACCGGCATGTCCACGGCCATCCATCTTGCCGAGGCCGGCTACCGGGTCATCGTGCTGGAAGCCAGCCGCATCGGGTTTGGCGCCTCCGGTCGAAACGGCGGGCAAATCGTCAACAGCTACAGCCGCGACATCGACTTCATCGAAAAGCACTACGGTGACCACGTCGGCGCCGAGATGGGCCGCATGGCGTTCGAAGGCGGCCGAATCCTGCGTCGTTTCGTGAAGGACTACAACATCCAGTGCGATCTCAAGCAGGGCGGCCTGTTTGCAGCCTGTAACCGCCGTCAGTTTGACGAGCTGCAGGAGAAGAAGGCGCTGTGGGAGTCCCATGGCCACGAAGGGCTGGAGCTGCTCGATGACAGACAGATCAAGCGTCATGTCGGCTCAGACCGGTACAACGGCGGTCTGCTGGACCACACCGGTGGCCACTTCCATCCCCTGAATCTGGTCCTGGGCGAGGCCGCCGCGCTGGAGTCCATGGGTGGCGTGATCTACGAGGGCTCGCCCGCAGTGAGCGTGGACGAAGGCACCAAGGCCGTGGTGAAAACCGAACACGGCAGCGTCACCGCCGATTACGTGCTGGTGGCGGGCAATGCCTACCTCAACGGCCTGCTGCCCAAGCTGGAAGCCAAGGCCATGCCGTGCGGGACCCAGGTCATCACTACCGAGCCACTGTCTCCCGAGGTCCAGAAGCGACTGCTGCCCCAGGACAACTGCGTTGAAGACTGCAACTACCTGCTCGATTACTACCGCCTGTCCGGCGATGGCCGTCTGATCTACGGCGGTGGTGTGACCTACGGGGCGCGCGAGCCGTCCAAAATCGAATCGCTGATCGTGCCCAACATGCTCAAGACCTTCCCTGAGCTGAAAGGCACCCGGGTGGATTACGCCTGGACCGGCAACTTCCTCCTGACCCTGATGCGCCTGCCGCAGTTTGGCCGGATTGGCCGCAACATCTATTACGCCCAGGGCTACAGCGGCCACGGCGTTACCTGTTCGCACCTGGCCGGCAAGGTCATCAGCGACGCCATGCGCGGTCAGGCCGAGCGGTTTGACGTGTTCTCCAACCTCCCGCAATACAGTTTCCCGGGCGGCCGTCTGTTCCGGATTCCGTTCACCGCCATGGGTGCCTGGTACTACAACCTGCGGGACCAGCTCGGCGTCTGAGCCAACCAATTGATTCGAAACCGATAACAACAGGCCTTCCCGGGCCGACCGGAGAGTGAAACGAACCAGTGCGGTAGCCATAGCCATCGCACATCAACAACAAAGCAAAAATACGGGTACGATAATGACACATGACACTTCACAAACACTCGGCGAATACCCCTCGATGGAAGAACAAAGCCAGACCACCGAAACGCGGGGACCGTTGATACCGGTCCTGGTCTACGGTGCCATCATGGCGGGTTTCGCCTTCCTGTCATCGCGCTATGTGGATGGTGAATCGTTCGGATTCGTCAGCCTGCTGCCTTCGCTGTTGATCGTCGTGGTGGCGATCAAAACCAAAAAGCCCCTGGAATCCATTTTTGCCGGCGTGATTGCCGGTTTGCTTCTGCTCGAGCCCACGTCCCTGATTACCAGCCTGGGTGACATTTCCATGGGCGTGGTCCAGAACGAAACCATCGCCTGGATCGTACTGGTGTGCGGCATGATGGGTGGCTTGATCAACATCCTCGAACGCGGTGGCAGCGTGCTGAGTTTCGGTGAGTTGCTGGCACGACGAGTAAAAACCAAGCGTGGCACCATGCTGACCACGTCTTTCCTCGGGCTGGCCGTGTTCATCGACGATTACCTGAACTCGCTGGCCGTATCCGCGTCCATGAAGAACCTGACGGACCGCTTCCGCATCTCCCGGGAGAAGCTGGCGTTCCTGGTGGATTCCACCGCAGCACCGGTCTGCATCCTGGTGCCCTTGTCCACCTGGGCGGTGTATTTCGGCGCTCTGCTCGAAGAGAACGGCGCCGTCGCTGAGGGCCAGGGCATGTCGCTGTACATCGAGTCCATTCCCTACATGGCTTACGGCTGGGCGGCCATCCTGGTGGTGATGCTGGTGGCCACCGGCAAGCTCAAAGACCTGGGCGCCATGAAGGCTGCCGAGCTGCGGGCCCAGAACGGCCAACCGATTCCTGACGGCGTGGAATCGATTGGCTTTGATACCTCCCACGTAAAACGTCCGCCGATTTTCGTCGGCCTGATGAATTTCCTGCTGCCAATGGCGGTGCTGGTCATCGCCAGCCTGTACTACGAGATCGACCTGCTGCTGGGCGCCCTGGTGGCCTCCGGGTTCACCATGATTCTGTACTTCTGGCAGCGCTTGATGAGTTTTGGCCAGTTGGCCGACGCCATGCTTGATGGCTTCAAGGTGATGCTGCACCCGATCGCGGTGGTTGCCGCCGGCTTCATGATCAAGGAAATCAACGATCAGCTGGGCATGACCACCTACATCATCGACACCATCACGCCCTACCTGTCGGCCCAACTGCTGCCGGCGCTGGTGTTCGTGAGCATGGCCGCCGTGGTGTTCGCCACCGGTTCCAGTTGGGGGGTATTTGTGGTGTCCCTGCCGATCGTCATCCCCATGGCCATGGCGATGGACGTGTCCATGCCGCTGACCGTTGGCGCGCTGCTGTCGGCCTCGGCGTTTGGCAGTCACGCCTGCTTCTTCAGTGACTCAACGGTGCTGTCGTCCACGGGCTCCGGTTGTACCCCGATGCAGCACGCCTTGACCCAGATCCCCTACGCCCTGATCGGCGCGACCATTGCCTTCATCACCCTGATCATCCTCGGCTACGCCGTCGTCTGATCACCTCTGTACTTCATTTCTATACTTTGCCGGGCGGGCCCACCTGCCCGGCAAATTTTTTGTCCTCACAATTTGCCTCGTACGAAGTCTGCCTTTCACAATGCACAACACCTACGTTATCTCTGCCTTCGGTCCGCCTTCCCGCACTCGCCAAGCGCTAGCAATCTACAAAGGTCCCGCGGCGCGTTCAGTTGATACCGCCCGGCCGTCATTTCTTTCGCGCACAAAAAAGCCGGCACCTGGGTGCCGGCCTGAAACCTTGGACAGTCCCTAACCTTGCAGAGCTAGGGGCAAGCCTCCTCGGTCCGTTCACTCGCGCTGGAGCTGTTGGACTGCTCATCGGCATCGCGAGTCAGGAACCGCGCCATCCAGGCTGCGATCGCCAGGGAATCCGTGGCCGCGTCCGGTTTTGAAAGGCCATCCAGGGCCTGGTTTGCATCAGCCTCTGGGACCGACTGGCCTTTGAGGTGCTGAACCAGACGCCGCTCGAACGTGACATCAAACTCGGGGTGCGCCTGGAAGGTCAGAATACGATTGTTGTATCGCAGCACCGCGTAGGGGCAAAAGGCGGATTCGGCCAGAACCTCGGCCGCCTCGGGTTTCTCCAGGACCTGGTCCTGATGCATGGCGCTGAGGGTGAAAGTCGACGAAGCCAGGGTCAGGCCCTCGACCGGCCGCTTCAGGGTGTACTGGTGCAAACCAACGCCCCAGCCACCGCTGAATTTGTCGACCCGGGCATCAAAGGCGTCGGCGATGATCTGGTGGCCAAAGCAGATGCCGAGAATGGGCCGGTCTGCCTGGTAGATGTCGCGGATCAGGCCTTTGAGGGTGCGCATCCAGGGCAGGTCCTCGTACACGTTGGCCTTGGACCCGGTGATGATCCAGCCGTCACAGTCGGTGGCGGCGGCCGGAAATTCCCCGTCGCGGACGTCGAAGGTCCGGTAATCGAACTCGAAGCCGGCCTTGCCCAGCAGCCGCGGGAACATGTCGGCGTAGGAGCCGAATTCGTCAATCAGCGCATCCGGCGTGATGCCGGTGGCCAGAATACCAATCTTGAATGTCATCCGGAGTCTCCCGTTAAAGCAGGCCGAGGTAGGCCTCGTATTCCACGTCGGTGATGCGCTCGCTCAGCAGTCGCTGTTCCTGGCGCTTGGCGGAGCTGTATACCCGCTGGAATTCCTCACCCAGGTATTCCTTGAGGACCGCGCTGTTTTCAAAGGCATCGGTCGCGTCTTCCCATTTGTTGGGCAGCACCAGGGCGTCGTTGCTCTCCGCGTAGGCGTCGCCCTCGATCGGCGCCACCGGCTCCATCTCCTGTTCAATGCCATAGAGCGCCCCCGCCAGGACCGAGGCCAGCACCAGGTAAGGATTGGCGTCGGCGCCCGCGACGCGGTGTTCGATGCGACGTGCGACGCAGGGACTCTCGGGTATGCGCAGGGCCACCGTCCGGTTCTCGTAGCCCCAGCTGGCAATGGTCGGCGCGTGGGCGCCCGGCATGAAGCGGCGGTAGGAATTGAGATTGGGCGCCAGGGTCAGCATGGTGTCCGGCATGGTCGCCATCATTCCGGCGACGGCCTGTTGCATGAGCTTGCTGCCGGCGTCGGTGCCATCGTCGAACACGTTGCGCCCGGCCTCATCAAGCAGGCTGAAGTGCACGTGGAAGCCGTTTCCGCTCTGATCCGCGTAGGGCTTGGCCATGAAGGTGGCGCCATAGCCGTTGCGGCGGGACACCCCGCGCACCAGGCGCTTGAACAGGATGGCCTGGTCGGCGGCCAGCAGCGGATCGTCCACGTGGTTCAGGTTAATCTCGAATTGGCCCGGGCCCATTTCCGCAATGATGGTGTCCGCTTCGATGCCCTGGGCCTCGCAGGCGTTACGGATGTCGGCGAAGAACGCGTCAAATCCGTCCATTTCCTCCACCGCGTAACCCTCGGTATTGGACAGGCGCCGCCCCCGTCCGTCGGCCAGCATGGGCGGGATGGGGCGCTGGGTGGTCTCGGACTTGCCGTCCATCAGGTAGAACTCGAGCTCAGTGGCCATAACCGGGCGCAAACCTTTCGCCTTGAACCGGTCCACCACCCGTTTCAGCACCTGGCGCGGATCGGCCTCGAACGCGGTCCCGTCGGAATTGAACATCATCGCCAGGATCTGCTGGCGCGGAATGTCTGACCAGGGCACGGGCAGCGGGGTGTCGGACACCGGCAGGCAAACCCCGTCACTGTCACCGGTCTCGAAGACCAGCCCGTTATCCAGGACATCCGCGCCCCAGAAATCAAAGCCAACCACGGAGCGGGGAAGCTTGATGCCCTCATGCAGGACCTTGTTCAGGGCGCCCGCAGGCATTCTCTTTCCGCGCAAATTGCCGTTGAGGTCGGTAATAAAGAAGTCGAATTCAGTGTTTTTGTTGCTTGTCATAGGTATCTCTCTGGGGCGCTGGCGTTTCTATGAGTCTTTTCACACTAAACCATCCCACAGACCCTGTAACTATCACCCAGGGGGTATACGCGGTGTTGCGGCCACGCCTCCCTCAGCTCTATCCCCTGCGAGGTATATCAGCGCTCTGCCCGGTTTTGTTACTTGTTAAGCGTCCAGGCCTGAATTCAGTCAGCCGGCCCTTCTCACACCACTCAGCCAGGGGATTCGAAATGCCAACAACAATGACAAACACACCACCCGCCAACGGCGCTACGCTTCGGGCAACGGACGCCCAGCACCACCTGCACCCGTTTACCGACACCGCAAGCCTGAACGCCAAGGGCGCCCGGGTGATTACGAAGGCCAAGGGGGTATACCTATGGGACTCCGAGGGCGAGCGCCTGATTGATGGCATGTCCGGCCTGTGGTGCGTCAATATGGGCTATGGCCGCCAGGAGCTGGTGGACGCCGCCAATCGGCAGATGGAGGCGCTCCCCTACTACAACACCTTCTTCCAGACCACCAACGAGCCCGCGGTCCATCTGGCTCAGGCCATCGCCGAGATCACCCCGGGCGATCTCAACCATGTTTTCTTCGCCGGATCCGGTTCGGAGGCCATCGACACCGTGATTCGGATGGTTCGCCATTATTGGACCCTGAACGGCCAGCCCGACCGCAAAATCCTGATCGCCCGTGACAACGCTTACCACGGCAGCACCATCGCCGGCGCCAGCCTGGGCGGCATGTCTGGCATGCACAAGCAGGCCGCGCCGCTCCTGCCGGACATTCATCGCATCTCCCAGCCTTACTGGTATGGCGAGGGCCGTGACATGAGTGAGCACGATTTCGGCATTGCCTGCGCGCGGGAATTGGAAGACAAAATCCTGGAGCTGGGTCCGGACAATGTCGCCGCCTTCATCGGCGAGCCGGTGCAAGGCGCGGGGGGTGTGATCGTGCCACCGGCCAGTTATTGGCCGGAGATCCAGCGCATCTGCAACAAGTACGGCATCCTGCTCGCCTCCGACGAAGTCATCTGTGGATTCGGACGCACCGGCAGCTGGTTCGGCTGCGAGACCCTGGGTTTTCAGCCCGACATCATCTCCATGGCCAAGGGCCTGTCCTCCGGCTACCTGCCGATCTCGGCGGTTGCGGTGGGTGAGCGCATCGCCAGCACCCTGATTAACAAGTGTGGCGATTTCAATCACGGCTTCACCTACTCCGGCCACCCGGTGGCCGCAGCCGTGGCGCTGGAGAACATCCGGTTGCTCCGGGATGAACGAGTGATCGAGTACGTCGCCAACACCATTGGGCCCTACTTCCAGTCCCGGGTTCGGGAACGTCTGGGCGACCACCCGCTGTGTGGTCACATCGAGGGCGTCGGCCTGTTGGCGGGCATTGCCCTGGTCAAGGACAAGGCGTCGGGCACCTTGTTCGAATCAGGCGTTGATGTTGGCACGGTTTGTCGCGATCATTGTTTCAACAACGGGTTGGTCATGCGCGCCTGTGGCAGTCGGATGGTGTTCTGTCCGCCCCTGGTGATCAGCCGCGCCGAGGTGGACGAGATGGTGGAGAAGGCGCGTGCGTGTTTTGATCTGACCTACGAGGACGTGATGGGTGAAACCCTGAGCTGCGCCAGCGTCGGCTGACCGCCGATGGTTCGAGACGCCCGGGCCATACCGGGCGTTTCATTCACTCCACAAACCCAAGCGCGAGTAGTCATGCAGGAACGAGTCAGTCGCATCAGCAGCAATGAAAGCTGGCAGAAAAACATCGCCGTGTTGATCGAGCATCAGCGCCTGCGAAACTTTCCGGCTGTCCTTGAAGACTTCCTCTCAACACTCTGTTTTTTCGACACCTTTATTGTTGTTACCTACAAGAAGTCACTACGCCCTATCCTGATCTACCCGACCGCACCGGAAGAACAGAGTGACACGCTTCGGCAGTACATCAGCCGCGCCTACGTCCTCGACCCGCTGTTTCATGCGATCAAATCCGGCATTGCGCCCGGGGTGGTCCGGCTGGTGGACATCATGCCGGATTCGTTCAAGGAGACGGAGTATTTCCAGACCTGCTACCAGAACTTTGGCCTGGTGGATGAGATCAATCTGATCGTGCAGCTCGATGATGAGGTGACCTGTACCCTGACCCTCGGGCGCAAGGCGGCACTGGACAGCATTTCCCGCACCGAGCTGAACGCCCTGAACGAGTGTTTTCCGGTGTTGAGTGCCCTGGTCCGGCAGTTCTGGCTGGCCCAGTCCCGGGAGTATCTCCAGTACGGACGCTCGGACGGCCCGATGAAGCGGGCTTTAAGAACCTTCGCCAGCGGGGTGCTGACCCAGCGGGAGCGCGAGATCACCGACCTGATCCTGCGCGGGCATTCGTCCCAGGCCATCGCGGACCAGCTGAAAATCAGCGTTGGCACGGTCAAGGTGCATCGCAAGAACATCCATAACCGCCTGAACACCTCGACCCAGGCGGAGATCTTTACCCAGTTCATCACCCACCTGAACAACCTCGACGAGTCGTAAACGGCCCGGCGTTCATAACCGGGCCCCAACGCTGCCGGTCAGAGGCTGATCCAGACGGTTTTCAGCTCGGTGTACTTTTCCAGTGAATGCAGGGACTTGTCGCGGCCATTGCCGGAGGCTTTGACGCCCCCGAATGGCATGGTCGAGTCGCCCCCACCCCAGCCGTTGACCCACACCATCCCGCTCTGGATCTGCCGGCTGACCCGGTGGGCCCGTGACAGGTTGTCGGTCCAGACGGAGGCGCCCAGGCCGTAACGGTTGTCGTTGGCCAGGTGCACGGCCTCGTCTTCGGTGTCGAAATTACAGACGGCAAGGACCGGGCCGAAAATCTCCTCCTGCACAAAGGCCATGTCGTTGCGGGCCCCGGTGATGATGGTCGGTTCGACGTAAAAGCCTTGGCCTTCGAGGTATTCGGGCATGCCGCCGGTGACCACTGTGGCGCCATCGTCCATGGCCGATTTGATGTACCGGGCCACGGTGTCCAGTTGGGCCTTGTCGACCAGGGCGCCCATGCGGGTGTCCGGGTTCAGGGGGTCACCGCCGCGATATTGCTTGGCCGCGGCCAGCAGGGCCTGCAGGAACTGGTCCTTGATGGAGTGCTGCAGGTACAGGCGCGAACAGGCAATGCAGACCTCGCCCTGATTGGAGAAGATGGCCGCAGCGGCCGTGGTGGCGGCCTTCTCAATATCGGCGCAGTCCTCGAACACCACCATCGGGGATTTGCCACCGGCTTCCAGCCAGACCTGCTTGAGGTTGGACTGTCCGGCGTATTCCATCAGCAGCCCGCCCACCCGGCTGGAGCCGGTGAAGGCCAGCACATCCACGTCGTTATGCAGTGCCAGGGCCTTGCCGGCGGTGTGGCCGAAGCCCGGGAGCACGTTGAGCACACCATCCGGCAGACCGGCTTCGGTCGCCAGCTCGGCCAGGCGCAGCACACTCAGTGGACTCTTTTCCGAGGGTTTGAGGATCACGGAGTTACCGGCCGCCAGGGCCGGTGCCAGCTTCCAGCTGGCCATCATTAAGGGGTAATTCCACGGCGTGATGGCCGCCACCACGCCAACCGGTTCACGGCTGATCAGGCCCAGTGTCTCGCCCCCGGTCGGTGCAATCTCGCCGTACATCTTGTCGATGGATTCGGCGGTCCAGCGGAAACAGTCGATCGAGTCCGGCAGGTCAACGCTCAGCATCTCGCTGATGGATTTGCCCATGTCCAGGCTGTCCAGCAACGCCAGTTCGTCTCCATGTTGCTCCATCAGCTCGGCCAGCCGAAGCAGCACCTGCTTCCGTTCGCCCGGCGCCTTTCTCGACCAGACCCCGGACCGGAAGGCCTCCCGGGCCCTGGTCACCGCCAGTTCCACATCGCCCGTGTCGCAGCTTGCGACCTCGGCCAGCGTCTGCTCAGTTGATGGATTCACGGACTCGAACGTCTCACCCGAGAGCGCCGGCCTGAACGTGCCATTAATGTAGGCCTGGTGACGGAGGGTGATGGTCTGGCTCAGTGAATGCCAATCGGCTGTTGTCTTCATGCAGTGCCCTTCGATGTAGATGATCTCGACTAAAGGCTAGCTGCCCGCCGCGGTTTGCACTATATCCCTTAAGAGGTAGTGACTCTCCTTGGGCTCACCTTAAAGCAGTACAGATCCGCCTGCCGGCACCGGTACAGAAAGCGTGGAACGACCATCTGTGCTGCCACTCTACTCGCCGCCTGTGTCTACTTTTTGACCACCACAACGGTAAGCTGGACCTATATCGTGGAGGTGGCTTATGACAATTCGGACATTCCTTTCAGCACGGCTCAGGCTGTATTTGCGCAACTATCTGACCCGCCGGAGACTGCGGCGGCAGCTCCAGCACCTGGACGCACCCGCGCTGGCGGCCCTGGTCAGTGACCTGGGCATCTCCCAGGGCGACCTGGCGGCGGAAGCCGGCCGTCCGTTCTGGCGTTCCAGTCAACTGGAGCAGGCCCGGCGTGAACGCACCGAGGCCATGCGGTCATCGGTTTCATCCGTCAGTCCGCCCAGGACGGTGAACGCAGCGTAATCTCACAGGCCCGGCCACGGCTGGGTCCTGCTGGCTGTGCGGGTTATCCTGACTAGACTGACAGAAAGCAATCCAGGGTTTGTCCAGGCCATGACAGCTCGCAGCCATTCTCCCCTTCTGGTGAGTCTGCTTTTCATTTTTTGCATGGGTTACCTGAACCAGGCGTCCGCCGCCCTGGACGATCTTTTGCCCCCGGTACAGACCGAAACCGAACGTTACCCGCCCGCCGAGGACGACGAAGAGCAGGCCGATCAGGAGGCCGAAGCCGAGGACGAAGAGGCGGAGCCCGAACCCGACCCGGAACCGGTCAAGCCGGAAATCGAGGCGCCGGAAGAGCCTCTGAAAAGCACCATTCCCACCCCGAAAAATGCCGATATCCAACAGCAGATCCAGAAACTGCGCGAAGCCCTGGACAGCCGGCAGCACGCGCTGGACATCAGCCAGCAGCGCCTGGATTACGCCGAGGCCCTGCTCAAGCGTCTGAACAACGAATACGAGAGTTTCGAGCTGCGTCTTGAGCGCGCCGGCCTGAACCTGACCGACGACTACGCCAACCTGCTGCGCCAGCGCCTGGAACGCCTGCAGAACCAGACCGTGGCCGCCGGACTGACCAAGGGCATCACCGCCCAGCTGTCCGCGGCGCGGGAAGAACAGCTGCGCCTGGAAGAATTCGAAGCCGTCATCGAGCCCGAGGACGACGCCCGCGGCCGGCTGGAAGTGCAGCGCTCCCGCCTGTTGCGGCAGTTACACGCGTCGGTCACCCAGCACATCGAGGTGCTGAACGAGTATTACAACATCGTGGTGCAGCTGCACGACCGGTTGGAGGCCTACCAGACCCTGCTGCAGCAACGCCTGTTCTGGTTGCCCAGCACCGAGCGCATCGACCTGGACATGGTGAGCGAAGTCTACCGGGGCGTGATCTGGTTCGGCTCCGGCTTCAAGTGGCAGGCCCTGCAAGCGGCCTTTACGGCGTCGCTGGAGGAGCACTGGCCTCTGTTGATGCTGTTCTCCGGACTGCTGGCGCTGATGGCGGTCAAACGCCGCAGCCTGCGCAAGGCCCTGGTCGACGCTGGCGCCCATGTCGGCAATGTCAGGAAGGATCGCTGGAAATTCACCTTCCAGGCGCTGTTCTACAGTCTACTGCTGGCGCTGCCCGGGGTTTTCTTCCTGGTCATCGGCTATCTGCTGCTGGAGAGCGGCAACCAGTTCCTGCACGCCCTGTCCCGCGGCATGTCCAACGCCGCCTTCGTCGCGCTGTTGTTGCGCAGCATCTACACGGTCGCCTACACCAAGGGCCTTGGGGAACGGCACTTCCAGTGGAACTCGAACACCCTGCGGACCCTGCGTAAGCAGATCCCGATTCTGCTTGCGGTGTTGATTCCGATCCTGATCATCATGCCCACCATGTCCACCTCCAAGGGCGCCGTGTACAGCGACAGCCTCGGGCGCCTGCTGTTCACCATCGCTTCCATTGCCCTGGCCCACTTTGCCCAGCGCTTCATGACCGCAGTGCGCAAGGACCAGCAAGGCAGCCTCACCCTGCGCCTGCTGCACTGGGTGGCGGTCAGCATGCCCCTGGTCCTGGCGGCCATTTCGCTCTGGGGCTATCACTACACGGCGGTGCGTTTCGAGGGGCTGATGTTCATCAGCCTGTGTTGGCTGGCGTTTGTGATCCTGCTGCACTACCTGGCGCTGCGCAGCCTGGCGGTCCGGGAGCGGCGGATGGCACTCAAGCGGGTGCTGGAAACCCGGGAGGCGGAGCGCAAACTGGCGGAAACCCGGGAAGCGGCGGAGACCTCTGGCGAAGGCGTGCCCCTGAGCTACGACATGCCCCAGCGGGACATTCACGACATCAGCCAACAGAGCGAAACCCTGCTGAAAATCTTCTCGCTGATCCTTGCGGCGGTGGGGCTCTGGATGCTCTGGGACAACGTGTTTCCGGCCCTGGGCATTTTTGACGAAATCACGCTCTGGACCATCAGCACCGGCACCGAGGGCGAGGAACCGGTGCCCATCAATCTGGGTGACCTGATGGTCGCCCTGGCCATCGGGGCCGGAACCGTGCTGGCCGCCCGCAACCTGCCCGGCACCCTGGAAGTGGTTTTCCTCAGCCGGCTCAACCTTGAGCCCGGCGTGGGTTACGCCATCACCACCCTGGCCACCTACATCATCGTGTTCATCGGCATTGCCGCCGCGTTGGCCGGGCTGGGGTTTCAATGGTCCCGGCTGCAGTGGCTGGTGGCGGCGTTGGGCGTGGGGCTCGGCTTTGGTCTGCAGGAAATCGTGGCCAACTTCGTCTCCGGCATCATCCTGTTGTTTGAGCGGCCCATCCGGGTTGGCGACACGGTCACCATTGGCGGCATTACCGGCACCGTCTCCCGCATTCGGATCCGCGCCACCACCCTGGTGGACTGGGACCGCAAGGAGCAGATCATTCCGAACAAGACCTTCGTGACCCAGGACCTGACCAACTGGACCCTGACCGACCCCATCACCCGGGTGATTATCCGCGTTGGTGTCGCCTACGGGTCCGACGTCGACCGGGTCCAGGAGCTCCTGCACCGGGTCGCGGAGGAAAACGAACGGGTGGTCGAAGAACCGGCTCCGGCGGTGTTCTGCGTGGAGCTTGGCGACAGCCGGATCGAATTCGAGGTGCGGGTGTTTGTCCGTGACCTGCTCGACTTCATGCCCCTGTCTCACGAACTGCATTCGGCGATCACCCGGGTGCTCAAGGAAGAAGGCATCGAAATCCCCTTCCCGCAGAGGGACATCCACATCCGCACCGACCCGGGCTACCCGCGCCCCAGCGACCACAAAGCGGACACCTGACCCCCCAACCCCGTTTGCATGGCAGCACCGGCCTCGACTACCATGCTGTACATAAATACAGTGCCCGACAATAGGTGACGTTTGAGCATTTCGTTTGTACATATCCGCCGGCAGTACGATTTTCGCAGTATCGAGATCGGTCGATGGGTGACCGAGGCCGAACGGGATCGGGCCGCTGGACGATTCCACGACGCCCTGGTGGCGCTCATGGGCACCCTTCAGGTGCCGGAACAGGTGATTTCCCTCAAGAGCAGTCTCGGCCTGCAATACGGCATTGGTGGCCAGCTTGGGGTCTGTGCCCATTACATCCCCGCGACACGCCAACTGGCCCTGGCCAAGAACGCCGGCGCCGGCAGCCTGGCGCACGAATGGTTCCACGCCTTTGATCACTACATCGCCAGCAAGGTGTTCGTACAACCGCCCCGCCAGGCGTTCGCCAGCGCGCTCTGGCTGGACAGCCAGGCCTTCAAACCACACCCGCTCAACACCCGCCTGTTTCGCTGCTTCGAAGCCATTCTCCTGAACGAGGACGGCACCCGCCCCAGTGCCCTGTTCGAGGCCTCCCAGCGAGTGGATAACCAACAGCAAAGCCTCTACTGGGCGCGCCCGGAAGAACTCTGTGCCCGGGCATTCGAGGCGTTTGTGGAGGACCGGGCGCCCCGCAACACCTTCCTGGTCAAGGGCAGTCGTGGGTCTGAGGAAGCCCGGCTCGGGCTCTATCCCGAGGGCAACCAGCGGGACCGCATCGCCGAGGCCTTCAGCGCCTATTTCCTGGCGCTGGGCCAGGCCCTGGCGCGAGTGCCGCCCACTGGCGGCAAACCCCATTGAGGACCATACTCAAAGGGACCAACCAACAACGACACAACAATGGCCCTGATTAAGCCGAAAGGATTCAGCCGGCAGGAACTGCGACAGTGCATGCAAACCGCCACGGATTATTGCGAGTGGTATGGGTGCGCCTTGGCCTTGGACAAGCTTTCGGGGGCGGACGATTGGCGGCGAAGCGATGCCTCCGAACACTTCGATTATCAGGACATCCGTGCCCGCTATGACCAGCTGTGCGAACTGCTCGCAGAAGGGAATCACGAAGAGCTGCTCTACGTCCTGAACGAGGGCATCCACGGCAACATGAGCGGTATCGGGCGCCCGATCCTGTACGACCGTGCCCTGGCTGGCACCAAGCAGCTGATCGACGACTACGTCAGCGCCATCGCCGAGGCCCTGCGGGTGGTCGCCGCGTCTCCCTCCCGCAAGATTCGCCTCTCGGCCAAGGTCGATTTCTTCCGTCGCGCCAGCCACTGTTATGGCCGCTCCGCGCTCATGCTCAGCGGCGGGGCCGGCCTGATCTACTGCCATCACGGGGTGGTGCAAACCCTGATCGAGCAGGATTTGCTGCCCAATGTGGTGTCCGGGGCCAGTGCCGGCGCCTGGGTCTCGGCGCTGCTGTCCATGTACACCAACGAGGAACTGAAAGCGGGCTTTTTCGACCGCTACCGTTACGACATGCCGGTGCACCTGAACCCGCTGCGGGTCCTGGCGGGCATGGAACCCGGCGTCTCGCCGCTGTCGGTGAAACAGCAGGCCATGGACGCCATCGGCAACGACATGACCTTCCAGGAGGCCTACGAGCACACCGGGCGTTACATCAATATCTCCATCGCGCCCGCAGAAAAGCACCAGAACTCCCGGCTGATGAACGCCATCACCTCCCCCAACGTCTACATCCGCTCGGCCATGGACGCCTCCGGCAGCGTGCCCGGCGTGGTTCCGCCGGTGACCCTGTATGCCAAGGGGGCCAACGGCAAGCCCAAACCCTACCTGCCGTCTCGCAAGTGGGTGGACGGCTCCATTGCGGAGGATTTGCCGGCCAAACGGCTGTCGCGGCTGTTCGGGGTCAATCACTACATTGTCAGCATGATCAATCCGGTGGCGGTGCCTTTCGTCGCGGACCCGAAACTGCGCTCGCCCAACCGCATCCGCAATCTCGCCAATACCGCAGTCGTTAGCGTGGCGTCCGAGATGCTGGCCGGCCTCGAGACCTACCTGGCGCGGGTTGGGGTGTCGTTCATCAGCCCGGCGGTGCTGATGGCCCACGGTGTGTTGAACCAGAGTTACACCGGAGACGTGAACATCATTCTGGAGAAAAAGCATTTCTACTGGCGCAACGTGCTGTTCAGCTATCACGGCGACGAGGAAATCGAGAATCTGGTGTTGGCGGGCAAACGCAATACCTGGCCGAAGCTGGCCATGATCCGGAACGCGACCCTGATTGGCCGGGAGCTGGACAGTATTCTGGAAACGCTGGATCGGCGGGAGTTCGGGGAGCGGAGCAACGGACGGGAGCGCCGTCGACTGACGCTCCCGTCGGTGTCTTTCTAGTCCGCCTGTTTGGCGATTTGCTCCAGGGTGTTGAATTCGCATTCGCGCTGGGCAATGAAGCTTTCTGCGGAATCGATCAGGATGTTGTCATCCCGCATGAAGCGGCGGCCCAGCAGCACCGGGTAGGAGAAGTTGCCCCTATCGGTCAGCGAGAACTGGGTTTCATGCTTGGTGCCGGCGATGCAGAACTCCATCTTGACCACGTAGCGGCGCTGGGACGGCGCCCCTTTGCGTTTGATCAGAACCTTCCGGTACACCGGCCGTTCGAACTCGATGATCACGTCCTCGTGCTCGATCTCACCCTCGCTGGGCTGGTCTTCATGATCGCCCAGCGGGAGTTGGAATTTCACCCAGTCCTCACTGTCGCGGGTGAACTCCTCGACGTTCACGGCGTGCAGTGACGAGGTCTTTGCGCCCGTGTCCAGGCGCGCCTTCAGCCTGATCCCGGTGTCATTCATGACAACCCACTCGACGAAACCCAGGGTTTCCGGGACCGGCGGCTCAGCCTTCTCGGTCTCGTCTGCAAAGGCTGTCGCAGCCGGCAGGGTCAATGCGGTCGCGAGGACCAGTGAACCAAGAAATTTCATTCAAACCCTCCTGCAAAGGATTGTAATTCTGGGAAAAAAGCAAGAAACCTCTCTTCAAGTTCCTGCTCGTTATCCCGGATTTCCTCAATGATTCCGGTAAAACGGTTGGGAAACCGGACCCGTCCGGCCACCCGATCCAGCGCATAGCCGATCTGGTCGAGGTCGGTGTAGGCCCCAAACCAGTCATGTCGCACCATGCGCCTGGTTACTATGATCATAGCCTCCGGCATGAGATCTTCATGGTTTTGGAGGTCTTCGTAAACACGCTGCACGAAGGTATCACGATCAGTCTGGCTGAAACGTTGCCAATGTCTTAACAGAAAGTGATCGTACAGGATGTCCAGGGCGACGCCGGCGAACCGGCGCCGTTCCCTGGAAAAGCAGGCCTTGCTGGCGAGCACCTGCGGGTGTCGGTCGGTAAAACCGTCGATCGCCCAGTGCTGCTCCACCCCCAGCTGCACCTGCGCCGGAAAGCGGGCCAGTTCCACGCCCCGGGTGAAGTCACCAAGAATGCTGCCCACCCGAGCCTCCGGCGAGTCCGGGGCAAGAAATGCGTGTGCAAGGTGGTTCAAGCAGACTCCTGAGGGTCGATCGGTTAGAAATTGACCTGCAGTCCGACGCCCAGGCCGTCCACGGTCACATCTTCGTCGTCATAGTACCGCATGTATTCGAGGTTGCCAGAGAGATTGGGCGCAAACGCCATGTTCAGGCCGAGGCCGTAGGACACGTCGCTTTCATCCTCGGTCACCGTGTTGAACGGCCCTTCCGCTTCCAGCTCCACCCGGGTGAAGCCCAGAATGGCGTAAGGTGTCACCGGGGACTCGTTCACCAGATTGAAGGTGGCGTAGCCGCCGAAGAAGTTGTCGACGGAAAGGTCGACACCGCCAATGTTGTCATCATCGACACCGAAACCGCCCCGCGCCTCAAAGCCGAGGAACGGCGTCGCCATGACGCCAACCTTGGCTGACAGGGTGCCCACGTCGGCTTCCTGTGAGCCAAAGTCCATGTCCACGAAGGTGTAATTCAGGCCAGTGTAGAGGCCACCGACACCGGATTTGTACATGTCCTGGGCCTGGGCAGCGCCAGCGGTCAGCAGACCCGCAGCCAGGACCGCGGCAGACGAACGCAGATACTTCATCATTCTTTCTCCTTGGATGATGTCGTTTGTTGCTCTCTCACGGTGCAACAACCTCGCGGACATTGCCAGAAAAAGCCGCGTTTTTACCGCTAATTTACAGGGATTTAATCCTCTTTGACCGCCGCTTCCGTTGCGCCATTTCCTTGCGGAAGCCGGCACCCGCAGGTATTCTGACGCCGACTCTTGTTTCAGCTGGCTTGAGCATTCTTTGAGAAACCTGTACCCCGTTATCTTCATTGTGAGCGTCATGTTCGTGCTGCTCAGCATTTTCATGACGTTGCCGGTCCTTTTTTTGGCTGGTTCCGAAGCGCCGAACGCCCTGGCGTTCGCGGAATCTGCCGGTATCGTGTGCGCGCTCGGTATCCTCGGCATTGTCTCCACCTATCACCAACCGAGGGACCTGAAACCACGGTTCATGTTCGTGCTCACCGTGTCCAGCTGGTTCATCATTGCCCTGTTCTCCTCCCTGCCCTTTTACCTCAGTGACAATGGCATCTCCGCCGCCGATGCCTTTTTCGAAGGCACCTCCGGCATCACCACCACCGGCGCCACGGTGCTGAGTGGCCTGGACACCATGGACGCGGATTTGCTGCTGTGGCGCTCGATCCTGCAGTGGCTGGGTGGTATCGGGATCATCGGTATGTTCGTTGCGGTACTGCCGTTCCTCCGGGTCGGGGGAATGCGCCTGTTTGCCACCGAATCCTCGGAATGGACCGACAAGGCCTTACCGCGCATGAAAACCCTGAGTCGCGGCCTGCTGATCGTCTACATCGTGTTTTCCGTGGTGGCGGTCCTCACCTACTGGGTGTCGGGCATGACCCTGTTTGACGCCTTTAACCACGGCCTCACCAGTATCGCCACCGGCGGTTTCTCGACCTCGGACATGTCCATGGGCAAGTTCAGCGACCTGATTCTGATGGAAGCGACCCTGTTCATGATTCTCGGCAGCCTGCCTTTCTTCCTGTTTGTCCGGGAAATGCATGGGCAACACGGGGTGCTGTTCCGGGACCAGCAGGTCCGGCTGTTCCTGACCATCCTGCTGGTGGTGCCGGCGCTGATGACCCTGTACCGCTGGCTGGTTTCGCCGGTGCCCTTCGACCCGCTGCACAACTACGCCGCCACCCTGTTCAACGTCACCTCGGTGGTCACCACCACGGGCTACGCCTCGGAGGATTACTCCGCCTGGGGCCCACTGGCCTTTGTGCTGTTCTTCTTCCTGATGTTCGTGGGGGGCTGTTCCGGCTCCACCGCCGGGGGCATGAAAATCTTCCGGTTCCAGCTGTCGCTGATCATCCTGCGCGAGCAGCTGATGCGGCTGCTGCACCCGCGTGCGGTGCTGACCCGGAACTACAACGGCCGCTCGGTGAGTGACGAAATCATCTCCTCGATGATCGCCTACACCTTCATTTTCCTGCTTTGCCTGCTGATCATCACCGTGTTGTTGGCGGCTATGCAGCTGGACTTCGTGACCTCCCTGTCCGGCGCCCTGACCGCCCTGACCAACGTTGGGCCCGGCCTGGGTGAAATCATCGGGCCATCCGGCAATTTCGGCCCCCTGCCCGACGGCGCCAAGTGGGTGCTGGCGGTGGGGATGCTGATGGGTCGCCTGGAGATACTCAGCGTGGTGATTGTGCTGTCACCGGCCTTCTGGCGAAGCTGACCGGCCATAAAAAAACGCGGCCCGGGTAACCCGGAGCCGCGCTTTCGGAAGGCCGATCCGCGACGCTCAGAGCGCGTGCTGACGGATAAACCGGCCGATATCCAACACCTCCTCCAGACACACGCTGTGCTCCATCGGGTAGGTCTGGTAGGACGACTCAAACCCCATGTCCTTCAGGGTCTCGACACTGCGAACGCCCAGCGATTCGGGCACCACCGGATCGAAGGTGCCGTGATAGACGTTGATTGGGATGCCGGCGTTGGCCTCAGAGCGCTGAATGCTCTCGGCGGTGGCGAAATAGGTCGACAGCGCCAGCACGCCGGCCAGCCGTTTCGGGTAGGTCAGCCCCAGTTCGTAGGCCACGGCGCCGCCCTGGGAAAAGCCGGCGATGACGATGTTCTCGGCCGGAATGCCCCGTTCGATTTCCCGGTCCACCAGTTTCGCCACCGCATCGGCCGATGCCATCAACTGCTCAGTGTCCACCACCCGGTCAATGTCCATGGCCTTGATGTCGTACCAGGCCGGCATGGTCATGCCACCGTTTATGGTGACGGGCAGGTTCGGCGCGTGGGGGAAGATGAAACGCACGGCCGCGCCGTCCGGCAGGCCCAGCTCCGGGACCACCGGTACAAAATCGTGGCCGCTGGCACCCAGGCCGTGCAGCCAGATCACGGCAGCGGTCGGGTTGGACGCGGTTTCCAGTTCGATGTAATCAAGATCCTGCACTCAGCACCTCATTGTCGGGGAATGTCGGGAGAATTATTCGCGCACGGTCTCGGGGGCTTCGGCGTCCGAGTTTGCCTCCAGCGCCGTCACTACCGGGTTGGCGTACATGTCCAGAAGGTAAGGCCGGATGGCCGGCTCGCAGGCCTCCAGGCGCCGCTCCATTTCGGCTTCGGCGGCTTCCATTTCGGCCGGCGACCAAGCTTCCGCGGTCACCACCGTGTCGCTGACGGTTTCCGGTGTGGAATGGGCCTCCGGGTGCACGCCACGCAGGTGGAAGGCGACCAAGTTGCTGGCGTGCAGGTGGTAATTGGCGTGCATTTCCCGGTCGATGCGCTCGGACAGCGCCTTAGCGTTCTCCGGCGCATCCTTGATCGGCGCGCCGAAGTGCACGTGCACGTGACCCTTGAATCCGGTCAGGCCTTTCATGATCTGACTGGTGTCTTCGCCCTCGGCCTTGGTGTATTCACCGGTACGGGCGCGGGTTTCCAGTTCCTTGGCCTTGTCGGCGTCGCAGGGGTCGTACTCGTAGGCGATGGACACCGGCACGATGTGCAGGCGGCTCATGGCGTCCGCGAAGCTCAGTCCGCTCTTCTTGCGACTCATGTAGAACATCTTGATGATCGCCGGGTCGGTGAAGTCGAGGCCGTCTTTGGCGCGGCCCTCACGCTGGGCAATCCAGATACTGTTATTGGTGTCGATGCTGTGGTTGATGAAGCCCGACAGGGTCATGTAGGCGTCGCGCATTTCGCGCGGGCTGGTCATGTTCCGGCGCACCACAAAGCTCTTGTTAAGCCGCATCATTTCCGCAAAGACCCGGTTGGACAGCAGGTTGTCGCCGATGGCGATGCGGGTGGTGTGGAAACCGTTCTGGAACAGCAGGTAGTTGACCACCATGGGATCGAACACAATGTCCCGGTGATTGGAGATGAACAGGTGCGCGCTGTTTTTGTCCAGATGCTCCAGACCGCTGCTGGTGACCCGGGTGGTGGTGCTGTCCACCAGTTCACCCACGTAGCCGGAAAGTCGGGCCTGAAGGTCATCAACCTGGCGGTACTGGCCAAAATGGGACTCCAGCCAACGGCGGGTGAAGGCCCGCAACAGTGCCGGTGCCCAGCGGGCAATCGTCGGCGATTTGAAGCGGCCGATCATATCGAGAAATTCCGGATCGTTTACCAGGCGCTGGATAGCCGGACCGGTTTCTTCGTCCGAATAGGGACGGATGGCATCAAATTCCTGCATGGAAGCCCTGTATTATTGGTGTCTGTCCGAGATGTCCGCTGAACGGTCATCAAAAAACGCGGTATTGTAGCGTTTCTGTGGTTACTTTGCCTCCACCCTGCCAACGGCGCTCCCCACCCGCCCGGGCGAATCTGGTATCATGCGCGCTCCGTCGCCAAGGCGGCCAATCCGACTTCGAAATCTCCCCGGCGCCACGCCGGCTAACCGGTTCCGACATGCTTTCTGACCAGGACTTCGCACAACTGAGCACCGAACGGCCGACCGCCTCGAACCGCGACCCGGAGCAGGTCCTGCACGAGGTATTTGGCTACGAATCCTTCCGCCCGCTTCAGGGCGACATCATTCGCGAAGTGATTGCGGGCCGCGATGCCCTGGTGCTGATGCCAACCGGGGGCGGTAAATCGCTGTGTTACCAGGTCCCGGCGCTGGTGCGTCCGGGCACGGCCGTGGTGGTCTCGCCGCTAATTGCACTGATGCAGGATCAGGTGGCGGCACTGAAAGAGCTGGGCGTGAAGGCCGCGTTCCTGAACTCGACCATGGATTTTGAGCAGGCCCGGGCTACCGAATACGCGTTGATGAGCGGCGAGCTGGACCTGCTGTACTGCGCCCCGGAACGCCTGATTCAGCCGCGCACCGTGGAGCTGCTGCACAACGCCTCGATTTCCCTGTTTGCGATCGACGAAGCTCACTGTGTGTCGCAGTGGGGGCACGATTTCCGCTCGGACTACCTGCAACTGAGCATGTTGGCCAGTGAGTTTCCGTCGGTCCCGCGTATTGCCCTGACCGCCACCGCCGACGAGCGCACCCGCAACGAAATCGCCGAACGCCTGTCGCTCACCGAGGCCCGGCACTTCGTCAGCGGCTTCGATCGCCCGAACATCCAGTACCGCATCGCACCTAAAACGAATGCGAACAAACAGCTGCTGGACTTTATCAAGGCCGAACATCAGGGCGATTGCGGCATTGTCTACTGCCTGTCCCGGAACAAGGTCGACGCCACCGCCCGCATGCTGGCGGACAAAGGCTACACCGCTCTGCCCTACCACGCTGGACTCCCGGCCGAAGATCGGGCCCGGCATCAGGAGCGCTTCCTGCGGGAAGACGGTGTGGTGATTGTCGCCACCATTGCCTTCGGCATGGGCATCGACAAGCCGGACGTGCGCTTCGTGGCCCACCTGGACCTGCCCAAGAGCCTGGAAGCCTACTACCAGGAAACCGGCCGTGCCGGGCGGGACGGCAAGCCTTCCACGGCCTGGATGGTGTATGGCCTGCAGGATGTCATCAAGCTGCGGCAGATGCTCGAGGCGTCCCAGGGCAATGATCACTTCAAGCGGGTGGAACGGCAGAAGCTCGACGCAATGCTGGGGTTGTGCGAGGTCACCCATTGCCGGCGGCAGGTGCTGCTACGCTATTTTGGCGACCAGCTGGAGCAGCCCTGCGGCAACTGCGATACCTGCCTGAACCCGCCGGAGACCTGGGATGGCACGGTCGCGGTCCAGAAGGCTCTGTCCTGCGTGTTCCGCACCGGCCAACGATTCGGGGTGACCTACCTGATCGACGTGCTGCGCGGCTCCGAGAGTGAACGCATCCGACAGTCCGGGCACCAGGCGGTGTCGACCTTCGGCATTGGTACTGACCTGTCCGCCAACGAATGGAAATCGGTGTTCCGGCAACTGGTGGCCAATGGCTATTTGCGAGCCGACCCCGAGGGTTACGGGGCCCTGCAGTTGACCGAGGAATGTCGGCCGCTGCTGAAGGGCGAGAAAGTGGTGCAACTGCGCAAGGACCCGGTGGTCAAGCGTTCGGGTACCCGCTCCACCGGCGCCAAAGGCGCTGCTATTCGGGATCAGATTACCGATCAGGCCGGCTGGGATGCGTTACGGGCGTGCCGGAAGGAATTGGCAGACCAGCAGGGTGTGCCGCCGTACGTCATTTTTCATGACACCACCCTGTTCGATATGCTCGAGCGCAAGCCCCGGACCCTGGAAGAATTGGGCGACGTCAGCGGTGTTGGCGCCGCCAAGCTGGAGAAGTACGGCGCCATCTTCCTGGAAGCCCTGGCCGGGCTGGACCAGCCCACCTAGACAGAGCGGGCGCCGGGCCACCGCGCCGGTTCAGTCGGCGCTTTCCTGAAAGCCCTGCTTTCTTACCCGGTAGTGCGCGATCGAGTTGGCAACGTGATTGCCCTCGTCGTCGTGCAGTTGCCCTTCCAGGGTGAATTTCGCCCGCCCGCTAGCATCCGCTTCCTTCAGAATGGCCGCGACCTCGTCCGGGGTCAGTGAGAACTCAACGGTGACGTCGGAATTGGCCGGCTGCAGGAACTGCAGCGTCATTTCCTTGAGGATCGGGGTGTACCTGGGCCCCAGATCAAACAGGGTCAGCACCCCGCCCGGAATTTCCGCGACCAGGAAATAGGCGCCGGCGTACAGGCTGCCAAAGTGGTTCTTGTTCCCTTTCAGCTTGATCCTGGCCCGGACATAACCCGGGCGCAGCGCCTCGACGCTGAACCGGTTGCGGGTCGCAAACGGGATCGACAGGCCAATGATCCGGTTGACCGCGGCGTAGCCACTGGTCTTGCGCAACCAGGCCAGCGGGTTTGCCAGAGTGGCCTCGGCGTCCGATTTGGAGACCCACTGGCCGGTCGCGCCGATGATGGTATCGATTAGTGCCATGGTGTTCCTTGCCCTCACGTCCTGTCCGGGCGTTACACCCGGAACCGGGACACATTCTGGTTAAGGGTGTGCCCGATGCTTTCGATCTGACCACTATACACGTCGTTTTCGCTCGCCGCCGCAGCCGCTTCCTGGCCCTGATCGGCAATGCGGGTGATCGAGGAATTCAGCTCTTCGGTAACGGAAGTCTGCTCCTCGGACGCGGTGGCAATCTGGGAGGTCATCTGATTGATCGAGGTGATAGCCTCGGCAATGCGGTTCAGGGCATCCATGGCATCCTGCGCCTTTTCCATGCTGACGTTGGAGACCGCCGTCGAGGCGTTCATGACCTCCACTGCGTCATGGGCGCCCTTCTGCAGACGCTCGATCATGTTGTTGATCTCCTCGGTGCTGCTTTGGGTGCGTTGCGCCAGGTTACGCACTTCATCGGCCACCACGGCAAAGCCACGACCGGCCTCACCGGCCCGGGCGGCTTCGATGGCCGCGTTCAGGGCCAGCAGGTTGGTCTGCTCAGCGATGCCCTGAATCACCTCCAGTACCGAGGTGATCGAGGTGACGTCCTGGCCAAGGGTGTTGATCACCCCGGCCGCGGAATTGATTTCCTTCGACAGCTTCTGCACCGCATCGCGGGACGCGGCGACCGTCTCCAGCGACGCCCGGCTGTCCTCGTCTGCGGTGTTGGCGGCATCGGCGGTCTGCTGGGCATTCTGGGCGATTTCGCCAGCGGCGGCGGACATCTCGTTAATGGCCGTGGCCACCATGTCGATCTCCGCCTGCTGCTGCTCCACGCTCGACCGGCTGGTGCCGGCCGTCTCACGCAGGGAGCGGACGTTACCGGACAACTCTTCAGTACCACGCTGAACGTCCCGCACCACGGTCTGGATGTTGTCCACGAAGCGATTGAAGCTGTCCGCCAACTGACCAAACTCGTCCTTGGCCTGCACGTCCAGACGCTGGGTCAGGTCGGCGTCACCACTGCCAATGTCGGCCATGGCGGTGTTCAACCGGCGCAGCGGCGCCATCAGCACCTTGATGCCCACATGCAGAATGGCCAGGGAGATCAGCAGGCCGATCAGGGCCATCACCAGGCCGGTGGTCCGGGCGCTCTGCACCGGGGCATTGATCTTGTCCTGGTTGACGAAGGTGCCCAGGTACCAGTCCACGCCCCGGGCCTCACTGATCGGGTAGAAGCTGGCGGACCAATTCTGCTCGTCGGCCTGGTATTCCAGCACCGAACCGTCCAGTGCCGGCTTGGTGCCGGTCAGGGTTTTGATGTTCTTGCCGATCAGTTTCTCGTTCGGGTGGAACAACACTGTGCCCTTGGCGTTGATGAGCGCCGCGTAGCCGGTATCCGCCAGGGTCACGGTCTTCAGGGTGTCCTCGATGGCGCCCAGGCTGATGTCCGCACCGGCCACGCCCTCGTAGGCGCCGCGCTTGACCGGCGCCAGGGTGGAAATGATGGTGTCACCGGTACTGGCGTCCTGGTAAGGCTCGGTGAACGAGGCGCGCCCCAGGCTCATGGCCTTCTTGTACCAGGGCCGGACCCGGGGATCGTAGTCCGCCGGCAGCGTGGCGTTGGCGGCCTCGGACTTCATCAGCATGTAACCGTCCGTGCGGCCCACGTAAACATCCCGGAAGCCACCACCGGTGGTGATGGCCTGCAGCACCGTGCGCGCTTCTTCGTCGGTGCCGGTTTTGGTCAGCGCCTCGGCCACCGACTCGGTCATCTGCAGACGGGTGTTGAGCCATTCGGCAATGCTGGACGTACTCTGCGCCACCGTGTCATCAATCAATGCGTCGACGTAGGTGGCGGTGGTGCGTTGCAGGCGAAGATCGCCGGACAGGGTGAAGGCGCCCATGACCAGCACCAGCAGCACGCCGAAGGCGATAAGTAGTTTTTGACCGAAAGTCAGGTTCACGTTGCATCCCTCACGGAGAGTCGTTAATTCTCGGTAGCGCGCCAGAGTACGCGGCCGAACCATTAAAGTCCGTTAAGAGTTGTTTCGGCCTGCTATGCGAAGTCTTTAACTTCATCTGATAAACTTTTGTCATCCAACGCCGATTACACTGCCTGTTGCGAATTCTCCATCTTGAACGGGAGCCGACCTGAATGGCCCATGAAGAACTGCACCTCAACCTCCGCAACCTGAAACTGGAAGACTACGATCAGCTTCGGGTCCTGATGGACCGGATCTACGACGACATTGGCGGAGCCTGGCCGAAAGAGACCATCAAGGCCCTCGTGGAGCAGTTTCCGGATGGTCAGATCTGCATCGAGGACAACGGCCAGCTGATCGCGGTCGCCCTGACGGTGTGCGTGAAGTACGAGCGCTTCAGCAACCCGCATACCTACGACGATCTGATCCTGCGCAACGAGAAGATCTGGCACAATGCCAACGGCGACTCCCTGTATGGTCTGGACGTCTTCATCCACCCGGATTTCCGCGGTTACCGGCTGGGCCGCCGGCTGTACGAAGCCCGCAAGGAACTGTGCCGCTCCATGAACCTGCGCGCCATCCTCGCGGGCGGGCGCATTCCGAGCTATCACAAGTACTCCGACCAGTACACGCCGGCCGAGTACATCCAGCGGGTGGACCGCAAGGAAATCTACGACCCGATCCTGAGCTTCCAGCTCTCGAACGATTTCCAGGTCACCCGCCTGATGCACAAGTACCTGCCCGAGGACGAAAAGTCCCTGGGCTACGCCACCCTCCTGGAGTGGCGCAACATCCTGTACACCCCGCCCTCCTCCGTGCTCAACGTCAAGAAAACCCAGGTGCGGCTCGGGGCGGTGCAGTGGCAGATGCGGGAATTCACCTCGGTTGAGGAGGTGCTCAAGCAGGTTGAATACTTTGTCGACGCCCTGTCCGACTACAAGAGTGACTTTGCGCTGTTTCCGGAGTTCTTCAACGCGCCGCTGATGGGGCTGACCGATCAGCTCGACCAGACCCGGGCGATCCGGTTCCTGGCCGGCTTCACCGAGCAGTTCCGGGACGAGATGTCGGAAATGGCGGTGAGCTACAACATCAACATCATCACCGGCTCCATGCCGTTGCTGGAAAATGACCGGGTCTACAACGTGTCTTACCTGTGCCACCGGGACGGGCGCGTGGACGAGCAGCGGAAGATCCACATTACCCCCCACGAGCGTAGGGACTGGGTAATCGAGGGTGGCAACGACTTCGAGGTGTTCGACACCGACGCCGGCCGGGTCGCAATCATGATCTGTTACGACATCGAATTCCCGGAACTGGGACGGATCGCGTCCAGTGAAGACGTCGACATCATCATGGTGCCCTTCTGGACCGACACCAAGAACGGCTACCTGCGGGTCCGGCACTGCGCCCAGGCCCGCGCCATCGAAAACGAATGCTACGTGATCATCACCGGCAGTGTCGGCAACCTGCCGAAGGTGGAGAACCTGGACGTCCAGTACGCCCAGTCATCGGTGTTCTCGCCGTCCGATTTCGCGTTCCCGCACGACGCGGTCATGGCCGAGACTACACCGAACACCGAGATGATCATGTTCTCGGACATGGACCTGGAGAAACTCAAACTGGTCCGGAACGAGGGTTCGGTCACCAACCTGAAGGACCGCCGGGTCGATATGTACGAACTCCGGAAAAAGTGATCGGAACGGGTTGATAGTTGGGAAAACGCCTGAAAGCTCGGCCATAGACGCCTGATCGCGTTGCCAAACCGGCTTTCGGTGTCTATTGTTTAGTCAATAACCGCCGGAGGATGGCGGAATGAGACGGATAGGGAAATCACAAGAGATCTATGTTGATGAATGAAGCACTGCCAGACCTAATTGCGCAATTTCGCGTCAAACAGGGCCTGTTCCGCAAGGAACTGGTGGAGGCCGCCCTGTACGAGCTGGATGCCTATGGGTGCGTCATGAAGACCGACAAGGTCTTCAATCCCGGCGACACCCTGGTGCTCGATCTTGTGATGGACATGCCCTTTGACAAGATTCGCGCCGAAGGCGTGAGTGGCCTGGTTACAGAGCGAAGAAAGCACTGCAGCAATTTCTTCTATTCCATTGATTTTGTGGAATTTGATACTGGAAGCAAGGCCCACCTTCCGGAAAAACTGCGGCGCATCCGCGAAGTGCTGTCGAAGAAGCAGTCATTGAAATCCAGGCGTTCCCCTGGGCCCATTTCCGGCCTCCGGCAAATGGCCTGATCTCCACCGTCCGTTCCTCCCCACTCCAAGGAGTTGCTTCATGGCAAAGAAAGCCAAACCGAGCGTTGATAAGATCGTCAAGAAGGTCAACAAGGAATTTGAGAAAACCTCCTCCCAGATTGAAGGGCTTGTGAACGATGCGCTCAAGCAGTTCGACAGCCTGCAGAATCAGATCCAGGAGCCGGTCCGTAAGCTGCTGAAAGAAGTCGATGAGCTACGTGAACGCGAAATGAAGCGTTTCAACGAGGAATTCGAGCGTCGGCTGAACGAATTCCATGAGCTGCAAGACAGCATCCTCGAACGCCTGGGCGTCGCGTCCAAGGAGGTAAAAGAGGATGTGAAGAAACAGGCCGAAAAGGCGGGCAGCCAGGCCAGCGCCGCTGCGCAAAAGGCTGCCCCCAAAGCGGCCCAGAAGGCTCCGGCGAAGAAAGCGCCCGCCAAAAAGGCTCCGGCCAAATCCGCCACCAAGGCCGCCAAACCGGCAGCGAAGAAAGCCCCGGCAAAAAAACCGGCTGCCAAGAAGGCTCCGGCGCGGAAGCCGGCCGCGAAGGCTGCCAAGCCCCTGGATAAGAGCGATCTTACTCTGGTGAAGGGCATTGGACCGGCAACGGCGAAAAAGATGAAAGACGCCGGCATCACCTCGATCGAACAGATTGCCAACCCATCCGCGGCCGACCAGGAAAAGCTGAAGGCCTTCTCCAGCGTCAAGGGATTTGACCAGTTCAGTACTGAAGCCAAGAAAATTCTCTGATGCAAACACCTGACCAGCCAGTCTTACGGGACATAGTCCTGATTGGCGGCGGGCACAGCCATGTCGGGGTCCTCAAGCGGTTCGCCATGAACCCGGTCCCCGGCGTGCGCCTGACCCTGATCTGCCGCGACACCCACACCCCCTACTCCGGCATGCTGCCCGGTTACGTTGCCGGCCACTACGGCTACGACGAGGTGCACATTGACCTCAGTCGACTGGCCGAGTTCGCCGGTGCCCGCTTCTACCGCGACGAAGCCATCGGCATCGACCGGGACAACAAGCGCATCCAGTGCCGTGGTCGCCCGGATGTGCCCTACGACATCCTGTCGATCAACATCGGCTCCTCTCCCCGCGTCAACGAAGTGGACGGGGCGTCGGAGCACGCGGTACCGGTCAAACCGATTACCGGCTTCAACAACCGGTGGCTGGCCTTGCTGTCCAGAATCGAGAACCACGAGGGTCCCCTGACCATTGGCGTGGTCGGTGCCGGCGCCGGTGGCGTGGAACTGACCCTGGCCATGCAGTACCGCCTGACCCGGGAACTCAAGCAGCGGGGCAAGGACCCGGATCAGTTGCACTTTCACCTGTTCGATGCCGCCGACCAGATTCTGCCGACCCACAACGCCAAGGTTCGCGAGGTATTTCGCCGGACCCTGTCGGAGCGCGGGATCAAGGTGCACCTGGGGTCACCGGTAAAACAGGTGGAAAAAGGCGTGCTGCACACCGAGTCCGGCGACTCCCTGCAAACCGACGAGGTGCTCTGGGTGACCCGAGCCGGTGGTCCGGAATGGCTGAAAGACACCGGGCTGGCCCTGGACGAGGGCCTGTTTATCCGGGTCCGGGACAGCCTGCAGGCCGAGAATGACGACAGCATCTTCGCCGCCGGCGACATTGCCAACGTCGTCAATCACCCCCGGGAAAAAGCCGGCGTCTTTGCCGTGCGCCAGGGCCCGCCCCTGGCGGACAACCTCAAGCGCCTGGCCGTGGGCAAGGCCCCTAAGCCGTTCGAGCCCCAGAAGAACTGGCTGGCGCTGATCAGCACCGGCGACAAATACGCCGTGGCGTCCCGGGGCAACCTGCAGTTTGACGGTGCCTACGTGTGGCGCTGGAAGGACTGGATTGATCGTCGGTTCATGAAGAAGTTCAACGACCTGCCCGAGATGCAGGACGAGGCGAAGCTGCCCGACACGGCTGCAGCACAGAACCCGGAGGAAGCCTCCCAGGCCATCTCCGCCGTGGCCATGCGCTGTGGCGGGTGTGGTGCCAAGGTTGGCAGCACGGTGCTGTCCCGGGCCCTCGGCGAGCTGAAACCGATTGAACGGGATGACATTGTCATCGGCCTGCACGCCCCGGACGATGCGGCGGTGCTCAGGGTGCCGCCGGGCAAGGCGGTGGTGCACACCGTCGATTTCTTCCGGGCCTTCATTGACGACCCCTACGTGTTTGGCCGGGTCGCTGCCAATCACAGCCTGGGCGATGTCTTTGCCATGGGCGCCGAAGCCCAGAGCGCCACGGCCGTGGCCACGGTGCCCTACGGGATTGAGTCCAAGGTCGAGGACGTGGTCTACCAGATGATGTCCGGCGCGGTGGAAGTGTTGAACGAGGCCGGTTGCGCGCTGGTCGGCGGCCACACCGGCGAAGGCAAGGAGTTGGCCCTGGGCTTTGCGGTCAATGGCCTGATCGATCCCGACGAAGTCATGAGCAAGGGCGGCCTGCGCGCGGGCGATGCCCTGATCCTGACCAAACCCATTGGTACCGGCACCCTGTTCGCCGCCCATGCCCGGCTTGCAGCTCGAGGCCGGTGGATCGACAGCGCCCTGGCCTCGATGGTGCAGTCCAACAAGTTGGCGGCCGAATGCCTGCGCCGCTATGGCTCCCGGGCCTGCACCGACGTCACCGGTTTCGGCCTGCTGGGCCACCTGGTCGAGATGACCCGACCGTCCGGCGTCGACGCCGAGCTCAACCTGTCCGCCATCCCGGTCCTGCCAGGCGCAGAAGAAACCGCTGCCGCCGGCATTCTCAGCTCATTGCAGCCGGCCAACATCCGCCTGCGCCGCGGCATTCGGGATCAGGAAAAATGGATCAAGCATCCCCGCTATCCCCTGATCTTCGACCCGCAGACCGCGGGAGGCCTGCTGGCCAGCGTGGCTGCCGATCAGGCCGAGGACTGCGTGCGCGAGCTCAAGGCCCTGGGCTATCCGCACACGGCCATCATCGGCCGCATCCTGCCCCAGGACCTGGAAGGCGCCATCGAGCCCATCTCCCTGCGGGACTGATGCTTATGAGCGGCGCTGGACCGCCAGTGCTAGCGCCCGCTCCAGGGATGCCTGCTCGGTCTCCGGGGTAAACCGGGCCGCAGTTGCATCAACCTCTGCCGTTAAGGTTTCCAGAAAGCCCGGCTCGGTTTCCGCCCGCAGCATCAAGCTGGCCAGGGCGGCATCGTCGCCGGCGGGGAAATACCCGGGGTAATCCTCCCCGAGCAAGCCCCGGTTGCCGGAAATGTCGGATGCCAAAATGGGCAGCCCCATCCGGCAGGCTTCCGACACCACGTTGGCGCCCCCCTCCATCACCGAGCTGATGACCATCACCCGGGAGTTCTGCATCAGGCGCTGGCTCGCACGCCGGTCCAGCTCACCGAGCCAGTGGAAACGGGCATTGGCGGCCTGCTCTGCCTGGGCGGCAGCCTGCCAGTCAGGCGTATGGGCCTTGCCCGCGTTCACCACGGTAATTTCGGAGGTCTTCGGCAGTAAGCGAGCGGCTTGTGCTGCCCGCAGGGAATCCTTTTCCCGCCTGAGATGGCCGATCACGCACACCTGGAAAGCGCCGTCTGCAGGCCCGGCACGGCGTCTGGCCACCTGCTCCGCCGATTGCAGCACGGTCACCAGTTTGTCGCTGAACTCCTCGGGAATGTCCCGGGCCACAAGGTCATGCAGGCCAATCAGGCAATCGGCTTGCTTCATGCTGTAGAGGGTGTCGTCAGGACAGCGGTGTTGGTGGTCGTAGATATCGGTGCCGGTGAGCACCACGATCAGTGGTCTATTCGGAAAGGTGTCGCGGAACCGCCTTACCGCCTTGTGGCTGCGCCAAGCGTGCAGTGCGATCAGCACATCGCAGGGCTCACCCTGGTAGTCGGTGACAACCTTGACCTCATGGCCCGCCTGGTTCAAAAGACGCTCCCACCGTTCAGCGGTCGCTCGATTGCCGGCCTTCGAGCCGGGCGGTGCGGGTGTAATCAGAGTGATCTGCATGGCGGCTGAATTCCTGGTCGTGGGTTCGCGACAATCATTTTTTCGCCCGGCTGCACTTTTTCTGGCTTGCAATCGTATAGCTGTTCCGAGTCGTCGTAAATCACGGTATGCTGATGAAGCCAGTATTTTCGGCACTTTACAACTCAAAAGAACGAACCATCCCCGGTAAGAAAGGACCCTATAATGGCTCTGAATATGATACGGAAATTGGCCGCTGCAAGTGTCTTGCTGTTGTCTTGTTCGGCCGCTGTTTCAGCCCAAACTCTGGTGTTCACTGCGATTCCTGACGAAGATGAAACCAAGCTGGTTGAGCGCTTCCGTGGCATTGCCGACTACCTGTCAGAAAACCTCGACGTGGACGTCCGCTACATCCCGGTGAAATCCTACGCTGCTGCCGTATCCGCATTCCGCAACAACCAGGTCCAGCTGGCCTGGTTTGGTGGCTTGTCCGGCGTTCAGGCGCGTTCCCTGGTACCCGGCTCCCAGGCCATCGCCCAGGGCGTGGAGGACCAGGCGTTCTATTCTCATATCATTGCCCACAAGAGCACCGGCCTGGACGAGGCGGAAAACCTGCCTGAGGACCTGCGCGGCAAAACCTTCACCTTTGGCTCCAAAGGCTCCACCTCCGGCCGCCTGATCCCAGAGTACTACATCCGCGAAGCCTTCAACGAGGCGCCGGACGAGGTGTTCTCACGGGTCGGTTTCAGCGGCAACCACACCCGCACCCTGCGTCTGGTCGAAGCTGGCACCTATGAAGTCGGAGCGATCAACTTTGCGGTCTGGGACAAGGAAACCAAGGATGGCAACGTCGACACCGATGCCGTCAAGGTGATCTGGACCACGCCCAGCTATCCCAACTACCAGTGGAGCATTCGCGGTGATGCGGACGAGACCTTCGGTGACGGCTTTACCGATCGCGTTCAGCAGGCGCTGTTGAACATGAAGGATAAGGAACTGCTGGACAGCTTCCCGCGTTCCGGTTTTATCCCGGTATCCAACGACGCCTATAAGCCGATCGAAGTGGTAGGAAAGCAGATCGGAATCATCGATTAATGTCAGGATTTGATCTATCGGGCCTAGCGGCCTCGTTTGGAGGGGAGCGGGTGATTGGCCCGCTTTCCCTCCAAGTGAAAGAAGGAGAGCGAGTTGCGCTGGTCGGTAAGAGCGGCGCGGGAAAGTCGACACTGATCAGCCTGATCCATCAGCAGGTTGGCCGCAGTTCTTCCCTGGTCCCACAGGACCTGGGCTTGGTGAACGCCCTGCCGGTGTTCCACAACGTATTCATGGGTCAGCTGGATGCCCACCCAACCTGGTACAACACCCTCACCCTGATTCGCCCCTTCGCCAAAGATTCCGCCGCCGTGCGCGCGCTGCTGAAAGAGCTGTCGATGCCCGAGAAGATCTGGGTCCCCACGGCATCCCTGTCCGGTGGCCAACGGCAGCGGGTCGCGATCGCCAGGGCGGTGTTTCGCGAGGCGGACATGCTCTTGGCGGATGAGCCTGTGTCCGCATTGGATGGGCCCATGTCGCACCTGGTCATGAAACTGATCAACCAGCGCTTTGCCACCAGTGTAGTGGCCCTGCACGATGTGGATCTGGCGTTGCAGTACTGCACCCGTATCGTTGGCATTCAGGACGGACAGATTGCCCTGGATGAACACAGCGAGCGACTGACCTCCGCCGACATTACCCCACTGTACTGACGGCTCCCATGTTCTCTTCACCCACGGTTCGAGTCAGCTTTCTCTTCGTCGCCATTGCCCTGGTCGGGCTGGTGTTTGCTGACATCGCCATCACCGCCGCCAACCCGTGGAAGGACCTCGGCCGGTTCTTCATGGGCGTGGTGACACCGGATTTCTTCAGCTCCGAGGGCGTTGCCCTGGCGCTGTTGCGAACGGTGGCCTTCGCGTTCGTGGGTGTGGCCCTGGGCAGCATGGTCGGTTTCGTGCTGTCGCTGGTGTATCGGAACCCGGTGGTTCGCACCTTCTGCGCGTTCATCCGCGCCATTCATGAGCTGTTCTGGGCGCTCATTTTCCTGCAGTTTTTCGGCTTTCACCCGCTCACCGGCGTGCTGGCGATTGCCATTCCCTACGCCGGCATCTTCGCCAAGGTGTATTCCGAGATTTTCGAAGAGGCAGACCCAACCCCCGGCCGCCTGCTGCCGCCGGGCACTGGCGTGGTGTCTGCGTTCCTGTACACCCGCATTCCGGACTGCTGGGTTCAATTAAGAACCTACACCGCCTACCGGCTAGAGTGTGGTTTGCGCTCGAGCGCGATCCTGGGCTTTGTCGGTCTACCCACCCTTGGCTTTTTCCTGGAATCTGCGTTTTCCCAGGGCCATTACTCCGAAGCCGGGGCCATGCTCATTCTGTTTTATGTGCTGATTGCCACCATGCCGCTCTGGGTCAGGCCCAAGCTGCTCCCGGTCTACATACTCGGGGCGCCCTTCTTTCTCGGTGAGGGCCTGCCCATCGTCTGGGGCAATGTGCAGCGTTTCTTTACCCAGGACATCCTGCCCTCGCCCCTGCGCAATGGTGACGGCATTGGCGGCCTGCTCCCGTGGCTCGGGGATGTGATGGCGACCGAAGCCCTGCCGGGCATCTGGAACACCGTCATTCTGACCCAGATTGCCCTGGTAGCCACCGGCATCCTTGCGCTCCTGGCGTTTCCGCTGATCTCGAATCACTTCGGCGGGCCGGTCCGCCGCACCGGCGGGCACGTGTTTCTGGTGATTGCCCGCTCTACCCCGGAATACATCCTGGCGTACATCCTGCTGCAGCTCTGGGGGCCGTCGATGCTGCCCGCGGTCATTGCCCTGGCGTTGCACAATGGCGGCATCATCGGGCACCTGATCGGCCGGCAATCCAGCGCGATACAACTGCGCCCCGATGCGGCGGCCGGTTTCAATCGCTATACCTACGAGCTGGTACCCCGGGTGTATCGGGCGTTCCTGGCGTTCCTGTTCTATCGATGGGAAATCATCATGCGGGAAACCGCGATTCTGGGCATTCTGGGTATCTACACCCTCGGCTTCTATGTCGACAGCGCCATTCAAAACATCCAGTTTGACCGGGCCATGGTGCTGATCATCATCACCGCGCTGCTGAATATCGGAGTGGACGCCCTCGGCCGCTTGATCCGCCGCAAGCTGGCGTTGCAGACCATGCCCACCTGCTAGGCAGGCTGGCTGCGATTTTCATCACAGTTCCGTCATTAGGGTCAACCCATTGACCGAATCTGCCGAGTCGATCGCCCTCCCCTCAGTTACCTTTCGTTACAATTCGCACAACTGATAACGAGCCAGGGAAAGTGAATCATGGTCGAAGGTTTGGTTGCCGTTACCCAGGTGGGATTGCTCGCGCTGATCCTGCTGATGGCGTTTCGGGTTGTGACACTGGTGCGCTCTGCGCCTTTGACCGGCACCGTGGTCGCTACCCCGTCCCCGGCGGGTGCGGTCGTCCGTAGAGAGCCTGCGACGGTGGCATCAGTGTCTGCGGGAGATCGGGCCGAACTCTACACCCAGCTGCACATCCTCGCCGGGTTGCAGGAACGGGACTGCCGCAGCAATGGTCTGGACCTGACCCAGGCGCCGGCGGCGGTGAAGGGGTATGCGGTGACCTGGCTCTATGGCGCAGCCTGCGCCCTGTGCGGCCAGTCGGCCAGGCATTCAGGCGCACTCACGGATCTGGTGGGCCAGATCGGCCATCGGAAACTGGGCGTTGGCGAGGCCGAGGCGTTGCACACCATCGATGCGTTGACCGGGAGCACCGTTCAGCTGGCCTGTTACCGCAGTGGCCTGGAGGGAGCGGAGTTCTGGCGCGAGCACCAGTACGTGTCGCCCCGGCAAAGCCTTTACACGGCGATCACGTCGAACGCGTTTATTTGACCGCCGCTTGAGCGGCACTGGTGTCCAGGGTCCAGTTGGTGCCCAGGGGTACGGCGTCGGCGGTGTGGCCGGCATCCACGGCGGCGCCGGCAATGGCGGGCTTGCTGAACGTGCCCTCTTCGGTCGGTTTCATGGTGTCTACATCGACCGAGCGCACCAGGTAGGTCTGGCCGTCAGAGATGACTCGGGCCCGGTGGGTCAGGCCAAATACGAACCGGCAATAATCCAGTTTCAGTTGCACCAGATCCTGCTCGGCCTTGCGGATCTTCCTCAGTAGTACCTTCTGAACGCTGTCACCGTATTCCATCGCCGCTTCCCTGAACTTTGGTTATTTTTCGGAATTCTACACCATCTCCCCACGCTGTCAGCCGCGGCATCGCCGAGGTTTGCGGCCGATCACAGGTCGTGGGCCTGGAACACCAGTGTCGCCGGCGCGCCGCCAGTGGGTTGGCTGCCCTGCTGCAGATCGACACGCCAGCGCATGTCCGCCCCGGTGCTGCACACGGGCGCATCAAAGCGGGCCAGGTAACGGCCGTCACCCTGATGCTTCAGGGGTACCGGGTACTCGCCCATGTACATGGATTCGCCGCGCAACACCGCGACCAGTCCCTCTGGCTGCCCGGGGGCCGAGATCGACAGCTGGTAATCGCCCGATGGGTTTTCCTCGCCCAGCACCTGAAGTTGTGCCGACCAGGGCCCACCCTTCCCGGACCACCGGCAGGCCTGCGTCAACAGGTCGCAGGGTGCGCCGTCGCCGGCACCGACTGCGTTTTCGGTGCCGTCCGATCTCAATAACTGGGGGCCAAAAACCGCGGCCACCAGCAGCAGCAACATCAATCCCACCACGGCGAAAGCTCGTAACATAGTCTTACCTCAAGCGCTGACCGCGGCATTATGGGGGTTATCCGCACTCAGGCAAAGCTTTCTAAACTGTCGGCAGTCATGAGAAAATACCGCGCTTTCGATTCTGGCCCATCATCAAGACAGGATACGCCCGTGCAGCCGGACATTTCCGTTAAGCACCTTAGCAAGGTCTATGGTGACGGTTTTCAGGCCCTGAAGGACATCAACCTGGAGATCAACCGGGGCGAAATTTTCGCCCTTCTCGGCCCGAACGGTGCCGGTAAAACCACCCTGATCAGCATCATCTGCGGCATCGTGAATCTGTCCCAGGGCACCGTCGAGGCCGCCGGCCACGACATCGTCAAGGACTACCGCAAGGCGCGCCAGTCCATCGGTCTGGTGCCCCAGGAGTTGAACACCGATTCCTTCGAGACCGTGTGGGATGCGGTGTCATTCAGTCGGGGTCTGTTCGGCAAGGCTCCGAAGCCCGCGCACATCGAAAAGGTCCTGAAAGACCTGTCTCTGTGGGACAAGCGCAACAACCGGATCATGTCCCTGTCCGGAGGCATGAAGCGCCGGGTGATGATCGCCAAGGCGCTTTCCCACGAGCCCCAGATCCTGTTCCTCGACGAGCCTACCGCCGGCGTGGATGTCGAGCTGCGCCGCGACATGTGGGACATGGTCCGGAAACTCCGGGAAAACGGCGTCACCATCATCCTCACCACCCACTACATCGAGGAAGCCGAGGAGATGGCGGATCGGATCGGCGTGATCCGCCAGGGCGAGATCATCCTGGTCGAGGATAAGTCCCAGTTGATGAGCAAGCTCGGCAAAAAGGAGCTGCGCCTGCAACTGCAAAGCAAGTTGAACCGCATGCCGGGCCAGCTCACCCTCGAGCCGATCGAACTGTCCGATGACGGCTACGAGCTGATCTACACCTTCGATTCGCAGCAGGAACAGGCCGGCGTTGCCCGCCTGCTCCGTACCCTGGGCGACCTGGGCATCGAGTATCGGGACCTGCAGACCCGCGAGAGTTCCCTGGAAGAGATTTTCGTCGGCCTGGTGCACGAGTAGGTCCAGCCGAATTTACGGAGAAAGTCATGAACCTTTACGGCGTTCGCGCTATTTACCAGTTTGAAATGGCCCGCATGAAACGCACGGTGATGCAGAGCGTGCTGTCGCCGGTCATTTCCACCTGCCTGTATTTCGTGGTGTTTGGCTCGGCCATCGGCGCCCGCATGGGCGATATCGACAACATCAGCTACGGGGCCTACATCATTCCCGGCCTGGTCATGCTATCGCTGCTGATGCAGAGCATCTCCAACGCCTCCTTCGGCATCTACATGCCGAAATTCTCCGGCACCATCTACGAGGTATTGTCCGCGCCCGTGTCCTACGTCGAGGTGGTACTCGGCTACGTCGGCGCCGCCGCCACCAAATCCGTTTTCCTCGGGCTGATCATCCTGGCGACGGCCCGGCTGTTCGTCGATTACGACGTGCTGCACCCGTTCTGGATGCTCTCGTTCCTGGTGCTGACCTCGGTCACCTTCAGCCTGTTCGGCTTCATCATCGGGATCTGGGCCGACGGCTTCGAGAAACTGCAGATCGTGCCCATGATGATCGTGACTCCCCTGGTGTTCCTCGGCGGCACCTTTTACTCGATCGATATGCTGCCACCGATCTGGCAGACCATCAGCCTGTTCAACCCGGTGGTGTATCTGATCAGCGGCTTCCGCTGGGCTTTCTACGGCGTCTCCGACGTGCACGTGGGTATCAGCGTGGCCATGACCCTGGTGTTCCTGACCGCCTGCATGGTCGCAGTCTGGTACATCTTCAAGACCGGCTATCGCCTGCGGTCATGAAGTTCGTCGCGGGTGCCGTCGTTGCCGCCCTTGTCGGTCTGACAGCCCTGGTCGCCGTCAGCCATGGGGCAGCGGTGACCCCGCAACCTGAGCTGCGCACCGTCGAGGCCTGCTTTCAGACCGGAGAGCGAGCGGTGCCGGTGCTGTTGGAGGTGGCGAGCAGCCGCCAGGAGCGCCAGAAAGGCCTGATGGGCCGGGACGCCCTGGCGCGGGACACCGGCATGCTGTTCCAGTACCGCCATGCCCAAGGGCCGGACCGGGGCTTCTGGATGCACAACACGCGGCTGCCGCTCGATATCGCCTACCTGAACGCGGAAGGCCGGATTGGCAGCATCGTGCCCATGGCCCCCTGCACCTCGTCCCGGGGTGCCGACTGCCCCACCTACCCGGCCGGCGTCAGCTTTATCTACGCGGTGGAAATGAACCAGGGTTTTTTCGACAGGCATGGCCTTGAGGTCGGCGATCCCCTGTTGACGGGCAGCGAGCACTGCCCGGATCGCTGAGGATTCGGGCTGTCCGGCGAGATCAGAGGTCGTTCCATTCCGGTTTGCGCTTGTCCAGGAACGCGCAGATGCCCTCTTTGGCGTCCACCGCCTGCAGGTTCTCCGCCATCACCTGGGACGTGAAATCGTAGGCCTCGCCCAGAGGCAGCTCCAGTTGCCGGTAAAACGCCTCCTTGCCGATTTTCAGGGTGTGGCTGGATTTGTCGGCGATGGTGCGAGCCATCCGGTACACGGTTTCATCCAGAATCTGCTCATCCACGGCGCGGTTGATCAGGCCAATGGCCTCGGCCCGCACCGCCCCGATCATCTCGCCGGTCAGCAACATCTCCATGGCGTGCTTGCGCGACACGTTGCGCGACAGGGCCACCATCGGCGTGGAACAGAACAGGCCGATGTTGACCCCGGGGGTGGCGAAACGTGCCGTGTCCGCGGCCACGGCCAGATCACAGCTGGCGACGAGCTGACAGCCGGCGGCGGTGGCGACCCCCGCCACCCGGGCGATGACCGGTTTGGGCAGGTTGACGATCTGCTGCATCACCTTGCTGCACTGCTCGAACAGGGCCAGCTGGAACTCGTGGGCGTCAAAATTCTCCCGGATTTCCCGCAGGTCGTGACCGGCACAGAACACGTTGCCGTGGGCGGCCAGCACCAGCACCCGCGTTTCGGTGTCCTGGGCAATGGTGTCCAGGTCCTCCGACAACTGCTGCAGCATCGCCATCGACAGGCTGTTGCGGCGCTGCGGCTGATTGAGTGTCAGTGTGGTGATTCCATTGTCGCTGTATTTGCGTACCAGCGGCTCCATGTCGGCCATGTGCGCCCCTCCCGGTGTTCTTTGGTTGGTATTGGTTATTAAGCTCAGTATTGACCAGGGCACCGAAGCTGTCGAAACGACCTTGGTCCAAAGCCCGCGCCATTGCCAACGTCATGATCCTGAAGGCGAGGACTGGAATTGCTATCATCGGCGGCAGCCGCTGTTCGGCACCACCCGTTCTCAAGCCTCATGGGGAGACGCACTTGCACGCTACGCGCATCAAGGGATTGACCATCGCCGCCGTTGGGGTCCTGTTCATCACGCCGGATGCCCTCCTGGTCAAGATCACCTCGGTCGACCCGGTGGTCTTCCTGTTCTGGCGCGGGTTGCTGCTGGCGCTCAGCTTCCTGATGATCAACAGCTGTCGCTACGGCGCCGGATTGCTGGATGAGATGAAGCGCTGCGGCTGGAAAGGCTGGTTCTGTGCCCTGGCCTTTGCCGTCAGCACCCTGGGCTTTGTGGTGGGCATGAAGAACACCGCCGCCGGCAATGTGCTGGTAATCCTGAACACCGCGCCGGTGATCGCCGCCCTCATCGCCTGGGTGGTCTGGCGCGAAGTGCTGCCGCTGCGAACCTGGGTGATCATCGGGGTGTGTGTGGCGGGCGCCACCATCATGGCGTGGGGCGAATGGGGCCGGGGTGAACCTCTGGGCATGATCATGGCGGTGACCGCCGCCACTGCCCTGGCGGCCAACCTGAACGTGGCCCGCTCCCACCCGGACGCGGACATGAGCGTGATGCTGATGTTCGGCGCCCTGGTCCTGGCCGCCATCGCCGCCGGCTTTGGCGGAGCCCAGTTGCCCTCAGCCCGGGACAGTTTCTTCATCGGCCTGCTGTGCCTGGTGTTCCTGCCGGTCGCCGCCACCCTGATCCAGATTGGCCCCCGCTACATCCCGGCGGCGGAGGTCAGCATGATGCTGTTGCTGGAAACCGTAATCGGTGCCTTCCTGGTTTGGTTGGTGCTTGGCGAAGTGCCGACCACCCTCAGCCTGATCGGTGGGGTGATCGTGTTCTCGGCCCTGCTCGCCCACGGCTGGATTGAGGTCAGCCGGTTCCGTAAGGCACGCCTGAACGGCTGAGTCAGGTGCCGTCGGCGCTGGCGGGCACCCAGTTTCCCGGCGTAACGGCCAGGCCGGTGACCTTGGGCCGGCCCTCCAGCCAGGTCAACAGGTCGGGAAAGCTCAGTGGCCGCGAGAACAGGTAGCCCTGGACGGCGTCACACTGGTTCAACGCCAGCCATTCCAACTGATCGACCCGCTCCACGCCCTCGGCCACCAGTTTCAGGCCCAGGGTTTTGGCCATGTGAATCACGGACGAAACGAAGGCCGCGTGCTTGGTGTTCACCGGGATTTCGTCCAGGAAGGATTTGTCCAGCTTGACCGTGTCGGCGTTCAACTGGGTCAGGTAGCTAAGCGAGGAATAGCCGGTTCCGAAGTCATCCAGCGCCACCCCGAACCCGAGCCGCTCGATGTCCCGCAGCATCCGCTTGACCTCTATGCTTTCGAGCATGAGTGCACTCTCGGTGATTTCCAGCTCAATCTTCCGCTGGCTCCCCTCCAATTGCCGGGAGATATCCGCCAACAGGTCGATCAGGCGGGGATCACCGAATTGTTTGACCGAGACATTCACGGCGATGGCAAACTGGTCCGGCAGCCCCGGGTCCTGCACCAGGCGCGCCGCCTCGCTCAGTACCCAGCGCCCCAGGGCCATGATGTCGCCGGTGGATTCGGCGATGGGAATGAAATCCGCCGGGCTGACGATACCCATGGTCGGATTTTGCCAGCGGATCAGGGCCTCGGCACTGGTGACGTTGCCGGACTGGATCTCCACCTTCGGCTGCAGGTACACCGTGAACTCGTCGGCGTGGATGGCCTGCTGCAGTTGCGAGCGAATCCCCATCCAGCGGTTCAGTCGATCCGACATCGAGGCGTCGTAGCGCGCGAACGAATTGCCGGGATCCTTGGCGGCCTCGCGCATGGCGGTCACGGCCTTGCTGATCACCGCCGATTCGTCCGTCTCATCGCGGTTCAACGAGGCCGCGCCGATGGACACCGACAGATACAGCTGCTTGGTTCCGGAAAAATACGGGTGATTGAACGCCTGGAACAAATTGCCGATGGTGCGCTCTTCCGCCTCGGCGTCCTGGTCGAACGTAAGGATCAGGTACTCGCCCAGTCCCACGTGGGCCACGGTGATGGTGCTGTCCTCGGGGTTTTCGATCCGCCGCGCCACCACCTTGACCAGACGATCCACGATGGCCTTGGTGTGGGTCGAATACATCTGCTCCAGGTCATCCACCTTCAGCGACAGCAGGGTGTAAGCCGCGCCGCCGGTCAACCGGGCCTTGCGAATGTGGCCCACCATGCCTTCCAGGTTGAGCAACCCGGTGACCGTGTCCAGGTACTTGTCCCGCTTAAGCTTCTGGATGGTCGACACACTGGTGGCCAGCCGCCGGCGCACATCCACCGACGACACCAGGTTCTTGGCCATGATCACCTGCTTGTAGGTGGTCATCACACTGGCCACCAGCAACATGCCCAGCAGCGAGGTTTCGTAGTTCAGCCCCAGCTCAAGCCCCTTTAACACCAAGAAGCCGATAGCGGGGCCGAACACCAGAATGGGATGGAGAATGGCCGCCGGCAGGCACAAGGCCAGGACCGGCATGGGAACCGACACGATGGCAAACAGGATCATGAACAGGGTCACCTCCTGCCAGAAGCCGAGGGACTCGAGGCAGATGTAGGTGAAAGCGCCCCACATGAGGCCATAACACACAAACGCGGCAATGAAATTCCGGCTCCAGGCCACGAAGGTACCGGCCTTGGGTTTACGCTGCGGCAGAAAAAGCGTGAGGTAGGTGACGGAATAGATGGCCAGGAAGCAAAACGCCCAGACCTGAAGCGCATCCCGGGTTTCCGGCGTCTGGAACAGGATGGCGCAGGTGATGGCCGCAAGCATGCCGACCAGCGGAATCTCCCGTCCCCGCCGAAACAGCTGCTCGGCCAGTTCAAGTCGAAAATATTCCGCGCGCATGGAAACCAATAAAGCGTTGAGCTGGGTCATTCCCCTTCCTTTCTTCTAATTTTTAACGTGCGCGCGTGCGTACGTAGTATTGCTAACGATGTTAGCGGAGGAAAGGTTCCACGGGTTTGACGTTTTTCTGGGAATTCGACGACTTTCCCGATATTTTTGGCGCCAAATTGTTCAATTTAAGACCAATAAATTGAACAAACGGGGGAAGGCATGGTGCTCCGGGCCGGAATCGAACCGGCACGACCTAAAGGTCGAGAGATTTTAAGTCTCTTGTGTCTACCAATTTCACCACCGGAGCATCGGAGGGAACTTCAGACGGCCGGAATTGTATAAGGGCCGGTTCGGTAACGCAATTCGGATTCCGGCTCGCGTAATTGGTGATTAATTCATGGGTTTTCAGGCTTTCGCGCCCGCCCCAGGTAGATGTAGCCGGCAATTTTGGGCGCCTTGGAGAGATACAGATTTTCCAGCTCCATAATTTCGAAGCCCGCTTCCCGGATCAGGTCGGCGATGTGGCGGTTCAGGTGGCAGCCGCCGGCGAGTTTCTTCCAGCCTGGGGTGATTCGGTGCTGCCAGGTGCGGGTGCGATCATCCGGCGATTCGCCGTGTTCCAGAAACAGCAGGTCGCCCCCGGGCTTGAGCACTCGTAACATCTGGCCAAGCGCCTTCCGCCAGTCGGGGATGGTGCAGAGGGTGAAGGTCAGCAGCACCGTGTCCACGCTGTGGTCCGGCAGCGGAATCTGCTCGCCCGGCAGGTCCAGCCATTCCACGTTTATCGCGGAGCGGGCCAGGTTGGGCCGGGCCTTGCGCCGCATTCCCTCGGAAGGCTCCAGGCCGTAAACCAATTCGACCCGGGCCGGGTCGTAGTATTCGAGATTGATGGCCGACCCCATGCCCACCTCCAGCACCCGGCCCTGGGCCTTCGGCACCACTTGCCTGCGCAGGTCCATCACCGGAGCGATGGAGCAGGCCCGGTCAATGATGTGCGGCAGTATCCGGTTTTCGTAGAAACTCATTGAATTCCCTGCATAATTTCTGAAACCCTGTGGTGCGACAATCTGCCCTATTCGCTTTCGCCGTATCTTCTGTAGCATGGCAACCATCTGCCGGTAATAACAACAGACAATAGGGCCAAGGCAGCGGCCGAGCGGGCGCCGTGCTCCCGTTCTTGGAATCGTGTGTGTTACCGGAGGCTTCCCATGGAGCTAGATCCCCTCATTCTCTCGCGCATCCAGTTCGCGTTCGTGGTGTCATTTCACGCTATTTTCCCCGTTTTTACCATCGGTCTGGCGGCCTTTATCGCCGTTCTCGAAGGATTGGCCTACAAGACCGAAAACCCGGTCTGGGTCAAGCTGTCGGCGTTCTGGACCAAGGTGTTTGCGGTGGTGTTCGGCATGGGCGTGGTGTCCGGCATCGTGATGTCATTCCAGTTTGGCACCAACTGGAGCAACTTCGCCCAGGCCTCGGCCAACTTCCTCGGCCCCATCCTGAGCTACGAGGTGATCACGGCGTTCTTCCTGGAGGCGGCGTTCCTCGGGGTGCTGCTGTTCGGCCGGCAGAAGGTACCGCCCGGCCTGCACCTGTTCGCGGCGATCATGGTGGCCACCGGCACCTTTATCTCGTCGTTCTGGATTCTGTCGGCCAACAGCTGGATGCAGACCCCGGCCGGCTACGAGCTGCGGGAAGGCGTCATTCACGTGGTTTCCTGGAGCGATGCGATCTTCAATCCCTCGTTTCCGTACCGGTTCCTGCACATGGCGCTGGCGTCCTTCCTGACCGGCGGGTTCGTGGTTGCGGGTGTCAGCGCCTGGTACCTGCTGCGTGGCCGGGAGGTTGAAGCCAACCGCAAGGCCCTGTCCATGTGCCTGTGGTTGCTGCTGTTCATCGCCCCGGCCCAGGCGGTGGTCGGCGACTTCCACGGCCTGAACACCCTGGAACATCAGCCCATGAAGGTGGCGGCGATGGAAGGCAACTGGGAAACCTCCCGGGACGTGCCGCTGCTGCTGTTCGCCCTGCCCGATCAGATCAACCAGATCAACCGGTTCGAGATCGGCATTCCCAGCCTGGCCAGCATGATTCTCACCCACGAATGGGACGGCGAGGTGCCCGGCCTGAACGAGGTGCCCCAGGACGAACAGCCGCCAGTGGCGCTGGTGTTCTGGTCGTTCCGGATCATGGTCGGGTTGGGTCTGTTGATGATCGCTTTCGCCGTAACCGGGCTGTTGTTGCGGGCCGGCGGCCGGCTCTGGCGCAACACCTGGTATCTGCAGGGTCTCCGGTTCATGAGCATTGCGCCGTTCATTGCGGTGCTGACCGGCTGGTTCGTCACCGAGACCGGGCGTGCGCCCTGGCTGATCTACGGGGTGATGACCCACGCCGAGGGCCTGACCCCATCCCTTACCGGCGGCATGGCCCTGTTCACCCTGATTGGCTACATCGTGGTGTACGGGCTGGTGTTCTCCGCCGGGATCTATTACCTGATGCGGGTACTGTATGTGGGTCTCGAAGACCGTGATGAGGGCGAGCATGAGGCGGAACGGCCTGCACGGCCGCTGTCCGCGGCCCACGTGCCCTTTGAAATCGGAGACGATGAAAACGAAACCGCAAACACCGCGACCCAGGGAGGTCACTGATCATGGAACTCTTCGATCTCCCGCTGATTTGGGCGTTCATCATCGGCTTCGGCATCATCATGTATGTGCTGATGGACGGCTTCGATCTGGGCGTCGGCATTCTCTTTCCCTTCGCGCCCAACGAAGAAGCCCGGGACACCATGATGAACACGGTGGCGCCCATCTGGGACGGCAATGAGACCTGGTTGGTACTCGGTGGCGCGGGCCTGCTGGCCGCGTTCCCACTGGTGTACTCAATCTTCCTGCCGGCCCTGTACCTGGGCGTGTTCCTGCTGCTGGCCGGGCTGATTTTCCGGGGCGTTGCCTTCGAATTCCGGTTCAAGGCCCGCACCTCCCGCTATCTGTGGAACTGGGCCTTTGCCGGCGGCTCCACCCTGGCCTCCTTCGCCCAGGGCGCCGTGGTCGGTGCCTACATCCAGGGCTTCGAGACCGAAAACGGAGTCTACGTAGGCAGTGCCCTGGACTGGCTAACGCCCTTCACGGTGTTGACCGGCCTAGGCATGCTCGCCGGCTACGCCCTGCTGGGCTCGACCTGGCTGATCCTGAAGACCGAAGGGCGGCTGCAAGCCTGGGCCTACCGAATCACCCTGCCGTTGCTGGCCGGCGTGCTGGTGGTATTCGCCATCATCAGTGTCTGGACACCGTTCGTGGATGACCTGGTTCGCAACCGCTGGTTCTCCAACCTGAGCGTGATCTGGCTGCTGCCGATGCTGACCCTGCTGTGCGCCTGGCAGATTTTCCGGTCGGTCCGAAACCGTTCCGAAGGCATGCCCTTCGTCGCCACCATGGGGCTCTTTATCACCACCTACCTGGGCCTGGTGGTGAGCCGCTGGCCCTATGTGGTCCCGCCCGACTACACCCTCTGGGAGGCGGCCTCGGCGTACGAATCACAGCTGTTCCTGCTGCTTGGCCTGCTGTTTGTAATTCCCATTGTGCTGGTCTATACCGCATGGACCTATTGGGTTTTCCGCGGCAAGGTCCGCGCCGGCGAGGGCTACCATTAAGTGGCGGAAGCAGCTGATCGACAGCCCCGGGGCCCGGACGCACCCTCTGTAGCCCCGGATCAGCGCCGGGTAAAACGCTGGCTGGGCGAACTTGCCCGCAACAACCGGCGCGCAATTATCGCCACCACCCTGGCCGGGTTGTTTGCCGGCACCGCCACCATGGCCCAGATGATCCTGCTGGCGCTCATCATTCACCGCGGCGTCATCGAGGACCTCCCGGTCCAGAGCCTGACACCGCTGTTTCTTGGCCTGATTCTGACCCTGGTGCTCAGGGCCCTGGGCCAGGGGCTGCAAACGCGTCTGGCAGCGGCCTGTAGCCAGAAGGCACGGCGCGATGCCCGCTGGCAGATCCAGCACCACTGGCAAGCCGCCGGGCCGGTGGCCCTCGGGCACGTGTCCGCCGGCACGTTGGCCCGGGAGTGGCTGGATCATGTCGAGGCCCTGCACGGTTATTTCGCCCGGTTTCTGCCCCAACTTGCGGTGGCGACCATCCTGCCACTGCTAATCCTGATGCTGGTGTTCGCCCTGGACTGGCTTGCCGGCGTCCTGTTGTTGCTGTCGGCACCCCTGATTCCGGTGTTCATGGCGCTGGTGGGCATGGGGGCCGAGCGCTTGAACCAACAGCATTTCCAGACCATCAGCCGGCTGTCCGGTCAGTTCCTGGACCGGGTTCGGGGGCTGACCACCCTGCAGCTGTTCGGCCAGACCGAGGCGGCCGCCCGCCAGATGCAGGACCGCTCCGAGCAGTACCGGACCATCACCCTGAAAACCCTGCGCGTGGCCTTCCTGTCGTCGGCCGTGCTGGAATTCTTTGCCTCCATGGCCATTGCCGTGGTGGCCATCTACATTGGCTTCGGCCTACTCGGATACATCCGCTTTGGCCCGGCCGATCAGCTCACCCTGTTTTCCGGGCTGCTGGTCCTGCTGCTGGCGCCAGAGTTCTTCCAACCGCTCCGGACCCTGTCCCAGCACTATCACGATCGCGCCTCCGCACTGGGGGCCGCCGCCGAGATACTCGGGCGCCTGGGGGCAGCTCACGGGCCAGCCCCGGTTGCAGGCGATGGCCATGGACGCAGATCCCGGGACCTTTCGCCCGAACCCGGGGCCAAGGACGCCATCACGCTGGCCTCGGTCAGCCTGAGCTACCGGCCGGAAAAACCGATCTTGTCCGAGCTGTCGCTGTCGTTCCAACGGGGGGAATGCATCGCCCTGACCGGGCCCACCGGCAGTGGTAAAACCTCCCTGTTACACCTGCTGGCCGGGTTTGTGACGCCCAGCGAGGGTGCCATCAGCGTGTTCGGTCAGGCCCCCGGCAGTGCCCCCTTTGGCTGGCTCGGTCAATCCGGATTTCTGGTGCAGGGATCCTGGGCCGACAACCTGCGAATGACCAGCCCCGATGCCTCGGACATCGCCATTGAAACTGCCCTCGCCAATGTCGGGCTACGGCCCTTGCTGGACAGCCGGAAGGCCGGAATCCACAGTCCGGTGGCCGAAGATGGCCAGGGGTTGTCCGGAGGTCAGGCCCGTCGCTTGAGCCTGGCGCGGATTTTCGTCGCCGATTACGATCTGATCCTGCTGGATGAGCCCACCGCGGGCCTGGATACCGACAGCGAGATTCAGGTGCTCGAAGCCCTGCACAAGTTGGCGGAGGCGGGTAAGACCCTGATCTTTGCCACCCATCATCAGGCCCTGCTGACCCTGGCCGACCGAATCCTGCTGGTGACACCGGGCGAGGTGCGGGATGCGTGACCTGCTGCCCTGGCTCCGCCTGATCTTCCAGCGACCCGGGCGACTGGTGATGGGCGCCCTGCTGATGCTGCTTACCCTGGCTTCGGGCATTGCGCTGCTTGCCACGTCGGGCTGGTTCATTACCGAAACCGCAATGGTTGGCCTGGCGCTGGCTGCCGGATTGGCGGCCACCATCGACCTGTATACACCCGGGGGCGCTATCCGTTTCTTCGCCCTGAGCCGCACCGTCGGACGCTATCTGGAACGCCTGTACAACCACGACACCGTGCTGCGCCTGCTTACCAGCATCCGTGTCACCCTGTTCCGACACCTCGCCGGGGCGAGCCGACCGCGCCGGGCCGAGCGCACCGGCGCGCACTGGCTCACCCGTCTGATCAGCGACGTGGACGCGCTGGACACCCTGTTCCTGCGTCTGATTGCCCCCACGGTGCTGGCCGGTTTGGTCGCCCTGGCGCTGGCGATCCTGACCGCTACCCTGTTCGATACCACCACGGCCCTGACGGTGGCACTGCTGCTGGCGCTCGCCTTGCTGATCGCAACCCTGGCTACCTGGGTGCGGACGGGTGCCATCAGCGAACGCCAGAGCGATCGTGAGGAGCAGCTGCGGGCGGCGGTCATCGAACATCTGGAGGGGCAAGCGGAACTGAACGCCGCCGGGCGCGAAGGCAAACATGGGGCCTGGCTGATGCGGCAGGCGCACGCCCTGGCCCGGCAACAAGCCCGGGTGGACCGGCGCACCGGCTGGAACCAGGCGTTGTCGCACCTGTTGATCAATCTGGCCGCGGTTGTGGCGCTCTGGCTCGGCTTTCAGCTGTATGCCCAGGGCCTGGTCTCCGGTCCGGTGCTGGTGCTGTTGCCCATCGCCCTGCTCGGACTGGCCGAGAGCTTTGCCGCCCTGCCGGACCCCTTTGGCCGACTGGGCGCCACCATCGCTTCGGCCCGGCGTCTGAATCGGGATACCGCGCCCGCCCCGGATGGCACCCAAGCGACACCGGAAGCGCCACCGGGCGCCCAGGCACTGGTGGCCACCGGACTGGCTGTGCGGCACCCCGGTTGTGCGCCGCTGTTCACCCATTTCAAACTGCAACTGGCCCGCGGCGAGCGCCTGGGTATCATCGGTCACTCGGGTAGCGGCAAGTCGACCCTGGCTGACGTTCTGGTCGGCCTGCTCGAGCCGTGCAAAGGCCGAGTGAAACGGCTGCCGGTGGGCTACCTCACCCAGCGCACCGTGCTGTTTGAAGACACCCTGCGAGCGAACCTGCTGCTGGGTAATCCAGCGGCCAGTGAGTCAGACTGTTGGCGGGTACTGGAACTGGTGGAACTGGGAGAACGGTTCGCGACGGAACCGGATCGATTGGACTGCTGGCTCGGCAGCGCCGGCAGCACACTGTCGGGCGGCGAGGCCCGGCGAGTCGCCCTGGCCCGGGTACTGTTGAGCCCGGCGCCTTTGATTGTTCTGGATGAGCCCTTCACCGGCGTGGACGCCGCCACCCGGGCCCGGATTCGGCCCAGGCTGGCAGACTGGCTGGCCGGCCGCAGCCTGATTGCGCTGGCACACGGGCCCGATGCCCTGCCGGACACCGACCGTGTGCTGCATCTGACGTCCTGAGCCCTCAGCGGGTTTCCAGCACCTCGAAGGTCAGGCCGGCTTTGCTGGTGAGCCGCTCCAGCAACTGGCCGTCCAGCAAGGAAGACGGCGTCCAGAACCCCCCTTCCCGTTCTGCCGGCACATCAAACGCCAGGCACATACCGGCCTCGCCCAACATCTTGCCGGTGGAGCCATAGCCCGGATCCCGGTCCCCGGTCACCTTGGTGATGATGGTTTTGCCATCCTCGGTTCGACCCACAAAGCGCAGGTCAAAGAAGCCGGCTTTCTGGGCTTCCGGGCTCGGGCCCTCACCCGGCTGGGGCACGAACTTTTCCACCAGCCAACGAGTCGGCTTGATGGCCGAGGCGGTAAAGAAGGCGCCCAGGCCGCCGGTAATGCCATAGGCGGCAAGCCGACCCTTGACGCCGCGACCGGTCATCATGGCCTCGTCGTAGGTGAATTCCTTGCCGTAGCGAGCTTCCTGCAGCGCGTTCGAGCGATGCACGATGCGGGTGTTGATGGCGCCCATCACGAACGGTGCCAGCCAGACGTCAAAGGTCTTGTCGTACTCGGCGCCTTTCAGGCTCGGCTGACGGGTCTTGGACCGGTGTTCCGGCGGGCAGATCGAGAACGGGTTGGCCAGCTCCTTGCGCAGTTTCGGGTCGGCGGCGGCTTCATTGGCGATGTTCATCATGGACGCCACTGTGCCACCGGAGAACTCGCCCTTGGCCGCCTTCACCCGCATCCGGACGTCCCGGCATGGCGCGCCAAAGGTCTGCTCGGCCTTTTCCTGCAGGAACCAGACCCCCATGTCGGAGGGAATGGAGTCGAAGCCACAGCAGTGGACAATCCGGGCTCCGGAGGCCTTGGCTTCCTCTTCGTAGCGATCCACCATCTTGCGAATCCACTGCACCTCACCGGTCAGGTCGCAGTAGTCGGTCCCCGTGCGCACGCAGGCGCGGACCAGGGGTTCGCCATACAGGGCGTAAGGGCCCACCGTGGAGATGATCACCCGGGTCTGGGCGCACATGGCTTGAAGCGCCTGCTCGTCGCCGGCGTCAGCCAGGATCACCGGTAGCTTGCTGGCCGCGCTGCCCAGTTCGGACTTCAGGGTATTGAGTTTGGCCTCGGACCGGCCCGCGATGGCCCAGTTCAGGGACTTGCCTAGGCCGTAGGTCTCAAGCAGGTAACGGGAGAGGATCTGGCCAACAAAGCTGGTGGCCCCGAAAACGACGATGTCGTAGGTCGCGTCCGCAGATTTAGTCATTGCTCATCCTTTGCGAAAAGTTGGTAATCAGAGTTCTTGACGGGGCGCCCGGGCCCCCAGTAATCCCATGAACACGGCAACGCCCAGCCCCCAGAAACCGTTCAGGATCAGGCCGCCAATCCAGGTCTGGGCTGAGACGTCCAGGCCTTTGAGCGGAAACACCAGCAGCATGGCCACGGCCGTGGGACCGATGGCGCCCAGCACAATGTGGCCGAACCAATGGAACGCACCGGTCGTGCGACCGACGATCAGCCAGAGCAGCATGCCCCAAAGGCCGCCGAAAAAGGCCAGAGAAAGCACCGATGGTACCCCAAGGGGCGGTACCGGAGTGAGGTTAAACGGGGCCATAGGTACGGCGCCGCCCAGGTAAAACAGCATGAACAGGCCCTGATGGAATACCAGGGTGGCGAGAAAACCGGCGATGAAAGCCTTGAACCAGACCATAGTCGATTCCTTGCGTGAGAGTCCTTGGCGCTTAACTCCTTGATTCTGCATAGCCAGTCACCAGTCTGCAAATGTAATTCTTGAGTTTGCGGGCCTATTCCGGGTTCACATCAGACCCGGCAATACTCGTCGTCAGGGCCAATCGTTTGTCCTGGTTTGTCAGGCAAACTGGGGCGGATTTCATAACAATACCCTGGAGGTTGGAGTTGACCACTGTCCTGGTGATCGCAAGCCTGATCCTTGCCCTAGTCAGCGGCTTCCTGTTCTGGCAGGTGCGCGAGCAGCGTAAAATGATCAATCATATGATGGATGCCGAGGCCCTCGGCGACTCGGACCAGGATCCAGAACTGGTATTGACGCTCCGGGTGCTGGACCCGATTGCCATTGCCAAACGGGAATCCCGTTCGGCGCGGGTCCTGGCCGACCGCTTGCCGGTCATGGTTCGCAAGATGGTCTACCAGGAGGTCATGCGAGAGCTGGAGGCCGAACTGGCTGAGCGCGAAATTGATGTAGAAATGCACATCGAGTATCGCTAAGAGGGTCCGTCCCGATGAATCTAACCCTGCTGATTCCCACTACGCTTCTGGTCGTCACCCTGTTTTTGTCGGTGGCCTGCTATCGGCTGCTCTTGGCAGCCCGGCGTGATGTCCGGGCCCTGAACGCCCACCGGATTGCGGCCCACAGCGCCATCCAGAAAAGCCGGATGGACCTGCTGGAAGTGCGCAACCGGGCCCGACTGCTCGAAGACACGGTCTCCGGCGGCGCCAGCGCGGTGGAGAAGGTCCACAAGGCCATTTCCAACACCACCTTCGGCCTGATCGACCACTTCTCCCGGGATGAGGAATTCCGGGAAAGCGCCCGCAAGGCCCGTAAGACCCACGATCAGACCAGCGAAACCATCTACAAGACCGTGCGCACCACCAATAAGGCGCTGCACATCCTGGCCGACACCCTGATCATCGGCAAGGCCGAAAAACGCATCGCGACCCAGCAGCCTTCCGGCCGTTCGAACCAGGACCGGTCCGACTGACTGTCGGGCCTCAGTGTTTTTCGAAGGTTCTGATCGTCACGTCTACGGTCACGGTCAAGCCCGTCAATTCGGCCGCCCGCCGCCGGCCGTCTTCCGTCGCCCGGTAACCGTGGGGCGTCATCGCCAGGAGATCCGAGATACGGTCCTGGCCCTCGACGGTTAGCGGGTAACGCACCGACTCAGCACCCAGGCTCCGGAAGCCTTCCGGGCAGGTTGACTGCTCGGCCTTCGCGGGTTTCAGCTCGGGGTAGATGATTTCCCGCAATTCCCGGAGGTGGTCCGGCCCGGTGTCCACCTGGAGCAGCAGCCCACCGGGCTTGAGCACCCGTGCGAACTCTCCGTACACCGGGAAACCAAAGAGCGACAGCAGGGCATCCACCGCCTCCGGCAACACCGGCAGATTGGCGTTGCTGGCAACCACCCAGCTGAGGTCTTTGTAACGTTTGGCCGCGGACTGGACCGCCCACTTGGAAATATCCAGCCCCAACACCTGCAGTTCCGTCTGCCCCGACAACGCCTCGGCGAGCCGACCGGTGTAGTAGCCCTCCCCGCTTCCGGCGTCGAGGATGCGCCAGACCGGCTGCACCGCCAAGCCAGCCGTCACCACCCGGTTCACCGCATCCGAGACCGGCTCATAGCCACCGGTTTCGAGGAAACGGCGCCGCGCCGCCACCATCTCCTTGCTGTCACCCGGTTCGCGGCTGCGCTTTTTCTGAACCGGCAGCAGGTGCACGTAGCCCTGGCGGGCAATGTCAAAGCTGTGGCCGGAAGCGCAGCGCCAACTTTGTCCGTCCTGGGCCAGGGGGACGCCATCGAGTGGACAGGCCAGTTGATCAAACGCAGCAAGGGGCATGGTGATAATCCGGAAGTGAGATGAATCAAGGGCGCCGGCACAGTTTATAGCCGGCCAATAAAAAAGGCACCCGGAGGTGCCTTTTCTCAAGCGTCGGAAAGTTTACAGGACTTTCTTCAGCTCTTCTTCCAGCTGCGGAACCGCTTCGAACAGGTCCGCGACCAGACCGTAGTCGGCCACCTGGAAGATCGGTGCTTCTTCGTCCTTGTTGATCGCGACGATCACCTTGGAGTCAGACATACCGGCCAGGTGCTGGATGGCGCCGGAGATGCCCACGGCCACGTACAGCTGCGGGGCAACGATCTTACCGGTCTGACCAACCTGCATGTCGTTCGGTACGAAGCCGGCGTCAACCGCGGCGCGCGAGGCACCTACCGCTGCGCCCAGCAGGTCGGCAACCTTCTCCAGCATCTTGAAGTTGTCGCCGTTCTGCATGCCACGACCACCGGAGATAACCACACCGGCGCTGGCCAGATCCGGACGATCGGACTCGGCTTTCTGCTCGCTGACGAAGGCAGAGATACCGGCGTCCTTGACCACGTCCAGTTGTTCAACGGCAGCGGAACCGCCTTCGGCGGCTACCGGATCGAAGCCGGTCGGACGTACGGTCACGACCTTGATGCTGTCGCCGGCCTTGACGGTGGCGATGGCGTTACCCGCGTAGATCGGGCGTACGAAGGTGTCTTCGGACTCAACACGGATGATGTCGGATACCTGGGCCACGTCCAGCAGCGCAGCAACGCGCGGCATGAAGTCCTTACCGGTGGTACCGGCGGCGGCCAGGATGTGGCTGTAGCCCTTGCCCACTTCGGCAACCAGCTCGCCCAGGTTTTCAGCCAGGAAGTGACCGTAAGCGGCGTTGTCGGCAACCAGTACCTTGTTTACGCCTTCAGCCTTGGCAGCTGCTTCAGCAACGGCACCGCAGTTCTCGCCGGCCACCAGGACGTCGATGTCACCGCCGATGGCCTTGGCCGCCGCTACAACATTCAGGGTAGCCTGCTTCAGGCTGCTGTTGTCATGTTCAGCAATTACAAGGATGCTCATTTAGATCACCTTCGCTTCGTTCTTCAGTTTATCGACCAGCTCAGCAACGTCTGCCACCTTCACACCCGCCTGACGGGCAGCCGGTGCTTCAACCTTCAGGGTGGACAGGCGCGGTGCCAGGTCGACACCCAGATCGGCCGGGCTCACAGACTCGAGCGGCTTCTTCTTGGCCTTCATGATGTTCGGCAGGGAAGCGTAACGCGGCTCGTTCAGACGCAGGTCTGTGGTGACTACCGCCGGCAGGTTGAGGGATACAGTCATCAGACCACCGTCAACCTCACGGGTAACGTTAACCTTTTCGCCGTCAACAACCACTTCGGAGGCGAAGGTGCCCTGACCCATGCCGGTCAGCGCGGCCAGCATCTGGCCGGTCTGGTTGTTGTCGGAATCGATGGATTGCTTGCCGAGGATAACCAGCTTCGGCTCTTCCTTCTCGACAACGCTTTTCAGCAGCTTGGCCGCTTCGAGAGACTGAACCTCTTCGTCGGTTTCCACGTGGATACCACGGTCGGCACCCAGTGCCAGGGCGGTCCGGATTTGCTCCTGCGCAGCTTTCGGGCCGATGGAGACCACCACGATTTCACTGGCAACACCCTTCTCTTTCAGACGAACCGCTTCTTCAACCGCGATTTCGCAGAACGGGTTCATTGCCATCTTGACGTTGGCGAGATCAACGCCGGTGTTGTCCGGCTTGACGCGCACCTTTACGTTGTAGTCGATTACTCGTTTTACAGCGACCAGAACCTTCATAGATTCCTCGTTCTTCTACGATGGGTTTAAAGACTCGCAATCAGAAACACTCTCTTCGCGACCCCGCAGCTGCGGATATCGGAGCATTCTTGATTCCTCTCGTTTCGGCGTGTTCCGAATTATGGGAAGACACTCCGAACGTTACAAACAGCTTCCTCACGCGGGGCCTGCTGTCACGGCGGACTAATACTGCAGGCAAAGGATGAACGGGTCAATAGCCCCGCCCGACGCGCCAGGAGCGTTTTTCAAGCCAATGGACCGCAGTTGACTCGGCCCGGCAAATGAGACGATACTAAAAAACGACTCAAAACACACGATGTTTCGGTGTTCACGTACAATGCCAAAGGATGGGGAGAATTTCAAACAAACGTTTGTTTGATTCTTCAAATACGATATCCTTTCTTGAAACAGTCGGCCGGGCCGGCTTCGGGCAGTCGTCTATAGGCACTATTACCGGTATGATGACGCCTCTGAATTCGCCTGCGGGCACATAATATCCATTAAAGAAGTGTGAGGAGACCAACGTGGAACGCGAATCGATGGAATTTGATGTTCTGATCGTCGGCGGCGGCCCTGCGGGCCTCTCGGCAGCCTGTCGCGTCATGCAACTGGCGCAGGAAGCCGGCGAAGAACTGACCGTCTGTGTGGTAGAGAAAGGTTCCGAAATCGGCGCGCACATTCTGGCCGGTACCGTATTCGAGCCCACTGCCCTCAATGAACTCTTCCCGGACTGGAAAGAGAAAGGTGCCCCGCTGAACACGCCGGTCACCCGCGACGACATTTTCCTGCTGAAGAACCAGGAAAAGGCGACCAAGATCCCGAACGGGTTTGTGCCCAAGAACATGCACAACCACGGCAACTACATCATCAGCCTGGGCAACCTGTGCCGCTGGCTGGCCGAACAGGCCGAGCAGCTGGGCGTGGAAGTCTACCCGGGCTTTGCCGCGTCCGAGACCATCATTGAAGACGGTCAGGTCAAAGGCATCATCACCGGCGACATGGGCGTGGCCCGTGACGGTTCCGAGAAAGACGGCTACATGCCGGGCATGGAGCTGCGCGCCAAGTACACCCTGTTCACCGAGGGTTGCCGCGGCCACCTGGGCAAGCGCCTGATCAACGACTTCAAGCTGGACGAAGGCAAGGACCCGCAGCACTACGGCATCGGCATCAAGGAGCTGTGGGACATCGACCCGGCCAAGCACGAGCCAGGCCTCGTGGTCCACACCACCGGCTGGCCGCTGAATGAAAGTGGCAGCACCGGCGGCTCCTTCCTGTACCACCTGGAAAACGGCCAGGTGTACGTCGGCCTGATCACCGACCTGTCGTACAGCAACCCGCACCTGAGCCCGTTCGAGGAATTCCAGCGCCTGAAGCTGCACCCGGAAATCAGCAAATACCTGGAAGGCGGCAAGCGCGTCTCCTACGGCGCCCGTGCCATTTCCAAGGGTGGCTACAACGCCCTGCCAAAGATGAGCTTCCCGGGCGGCCTGCTGCTGGGATGTGACGCCGGCACCCTGAACAGCTCCAAGATCAAGGGTTCCCACACCGCCATGAAGTCCGGCCTGCTGGGCGCGGAAGCGGTGTTTGAAGCGCTGAAGGAAGGCAAGAACGGCGAAGAGATCACCAGCTTCCAGCAGCGGTTCGAGGACAGCTGGCTGTACAAGGAGCTGTACGCCGAGCGTAACTTCGGTCCGGCCATGCACAAGTTCGGCAACGTCGTTGGCGGCGCCATCGCGTTCTTCGAGCAGAACATCCTGCGTGGCAGCCTGCCGATCACCTTCCACGACACGGTTCCGGATTACGCCACCCTGAAGCCGGCGTCCGAGTCCAAGAAGATCAGCTATCCGAAGCCGGACAACAAGCTGACCTTCGACCGCCTGTCCTCGGTGTTCATTTCCAACACCAACCATGAGGAAGATCAGCCGGTTCACCTGAAGCTGACGGACCCGGACATTCCGCTGAACGAAAACCTTCCGAAATACGACGAACCGGCGCAGCGCTACTGCCCGGCCGGCGTTTACGAAGTGGTCGAAAAAGACGACGGCAGCGGCAAGAAGTTCCAGATCAACGCCCAGAACTGTGTTCACTGCAAGACCTGCGACATCAAGGATCCTGCCCAGAACATCAACTGGGTGACCCCGGAAGGCGGCGGCGGCCCCAACTACCCGAACATGTAAGTTCGGATTCCGGACAAGACGGCCTCTCGGGGCCGTCTTTTTTTTGCCCGAATGTTGTGCTCGCCGTTTCTCCGGGCACAAAAAAACGGCTCCCGAAGGAGCCGTTCTTTACGAGCGCTGCAAAGAGCTTAGTGAGCGTGACCGTGCTCTTTCTCTTCGTCAGTCGCTTCGCGCGCTTCGACAACTTCCACGTCGAAGTGCAGGGTCTGGCCAGCCAGCGGGTGGTTGGCGTCGATGGTGACGGTTTCGTCGCCAACTTCAACCACGCGAACCACCTGGGGGCCGCCCGGAGTCTGGGCTTGGAACTGCATGCCCGGCTCGATGGTATCGACGCCTTCAAATGCAGAACGCGGTACCGGCTGAACCAGCTCTTCGTTCACTTCACCGTATCCTTCAGCCGGCTCAACAGATACTTTCACCTGATCGCCAGCGTTCTTTTCGTTCAGTGCACTTTCCAGTCCACCGATGATGTTCTGAGCACCTTCCAGGTAAGACAGAGGCTCACGACCTTCTACACGGGAGGAGTCAAGCTGCTCTCCCTGATCGTTGGTGAGCGTGTAATGGATGGTGACAACACGAGGTTGGGCCATGTGATCTCCTTGCGTGTCGCAATGACTGTTTAATTGAATTTGGGCAATCGAAAGTGATCTTGGACAGCCAGACTGCACAGAGGGACTAACGACCACCGGGCCTCGTTAGAGAGCCAGGCTCATAACAAGTAAGAAAACACAGTTTAACAACTGAGAGAGTGCGTTTTCTACCGTAAAGGATGGGGCCTGGGTACGGGTTTTCAACCACCCTGCCCGATTTCGTAGAAATTTCCTTGGCTGACGACGCCGAAAACGCGGCCGGCTTCGGTTTCACGCTCTTCCACGTGCTCCACCAGGTCGTAGAAGGCGGCCGTCACCAGCCGGGCGGTGACACCGTGGCGCACGTGGATGATCGGCCGGGGCTCGTCCGTGTTCGGATAGACCCCAACCTCCAGCGGGTGGCTCTGCCCCACGGCCAGGGTTTCGCCCACGTTGGTGGTCAGGCTCAGCGCCTGCTGGCCGTCAACACTGGTAACCTCCAGGGAATGCGCCAGCAACGGTGTGTCCTCAACCTGGATGCGCCACTTCTCGACCGGGGTCACCAGGTAATGCTCGCCATCCTGTTCCCGACGAAGGATGGAGGCAAACAACCGGACGATGGCCTCTCGCGCCAGCGGCTCACCCTGATAAATCCATTGCCCGTCCCGGGCGATGCGCAGGTCCATATCGCCGGACAGTTCCGGGTTCCAGGTCTCAAGCGGGGGCCGGCCGGGATTCTTCACCGCCTGTTTCACCTGTTCCGCCAGCTTTTCCGGGTTCTGTTTCATAAACCGACTCCACGACTCTGACTTACAAACCGCGCATCCACTCCGCCCGTAGCGGCGCAGCGCCCGGGTTGGCGATGGCGACATTGACCTGGTCCAGCAGCTTCTGCTTGTCCCGGCCCAGGTTGCCCTTCAGCACCAGGTAGTTCGACGCATGGTCACTGCGGAACACCGTCCGATCCAGTTCCAGATGCTCCAGGAAGAGACGAATTTCCTCGAACAATCCCTGCTGGGACAGGGGTGCAAAGTCCTCCCCGAAGGCGGCGCGGAAGCGTTCCTCGCCCTGCGGAAAGCTGACCACCAGGGTGGACAGGTAATCCGGCTGGGTTTCGTTGCACAGCTTCGCGGTGTTGATGGCGTGCTGACGAGACAGTGCCTCGCCGCCAAGGCCATTGAGCACCATGACCGAGCTGGTCAGCCCCGCTTCCTTGATCTTGCACAGGGCCGAGCGGGTCGACTCCCAGGTTTCCCCCTTGTTCACCCGGCTCAGGACCTCATCGTCACCGGACTCCATACCGACATACAGGATCTGCAGCCCCGCTGCCTTGAGTTCCGCCAGCTCCTCCACGGATTTGCGGGCCAGATTGCGCGGCAGGCAGTAGCTAGATACCCGCTGCAGATCCGGAAACGCGGCTTTCAGGTCGGCAAGGATCTCCAGCAGCCGCCGGGTCGGCAGCACCATGGCGTCGCCATCGGCCAGGAACACCCGGCGCACCCCACCCAGGCTCTGTGCCGCCTTGGCGATGTCCTGGCGTACATCCTCCGGCTTGCGGGCCCGGAACTTCTTCTGCGGCTGGGTGTACATTTCGCAAAAGCTGCACTTGTTCCAGGAGCAGCCATTTGTGACCGGGAGAATCAGCGATTTCGCCTCGCTTGGCGGGCGGAAAACCGGCTCGATGTAATCGATGGGAAAACTGTACATAAGGTTTTTTCGGTTGGTGAACGGTGCCTGATACCGGAGACATCAGGGCAGAAACTGGGCTTTCAAGTCGGCGCAGCCCGGGCCGACCACCGGCATGTCAAGCATCACGGCCTGGGACGTCATGAACGGAATGCCATTACGGTGCGCATCCACCAGCAATGTCGCCAGGCTGCCGACCAGCGGCATGTGGGAGACAATCATCAGAGGTGAGATGTCCGTGTCCAGCAGCGCATCCAGGCATTGACCTGGGTCGTCATCGGGGGTCAGGAACGGGCGTTCCTCGACCGGGCAATTCAGGATTTCAGACACGATGGCCGCTGTTTCCCTGGCCCGGACAAAGGGGCTGCTCCAGATCAGTTTCGGCCGCCAGGGTGATTCCGCGATCTGGGCGGCTGCTTCCGCCACATGCAGACGACCGGTCTCGGTCAGTTCGCGTTCCTGATCCAGGGTGTGCCACCCCGCCTCGCCGTGACGCATGATGAGCAACTCCACGACTTATCCTCCCCTTCTGGCCGTTACTGGCTGATGGTACGCGGCAGGATGAATTCCACATCCGAATTCTGCACCGACAGCATCAGACTGTTGATCACCGCCTTGATGGAGGCCGTCCCGTACAGGATCTCGTACAGGCCGCGAACCAGGGGCATGTAGATGCCAATGGCCTCGGACTTTTCCTTGACCAGTTTCAGGGTGTAGATGCCCTCAGCCACCTGGCCCAGCTCGTTCACGGCATCATCCAGATTCTGGCCCTTGCCGACGGCGTAGCCAACCCGGAAGTTCCGGCTCTTGGCCGAGGTGCAGGTCACGATCAGGTCGCCGACGCCCGCCAGCCCCATGAAGGTCATCGGGTTGGCGCCCAGGCTGACGGCGAATCGGCTCATTTCCGCCAGCCCACGGGTAATCAGCATGGCCTTGGCGTTTTCCCCCATCTCCAGGGCCGAGGCCAGGCCGGCGACAATGGCGTAGATGTTTTTCAGGGCACCGGCGAGTTCAACGCCGTAGATGTCGACGTTGGCGTAAACCCGGAAATACTCGCAGCCAAGCAGGTCCTGAACCGTCCGGCGGACATCCGGATCCTTGGCGGCAATGACCGTGGCGGTCAGATCGCGGCTGACAATTTCGCTGGCGAGATTCGGGCCGCTCAGCACCCCAATGCGGCAGCGCGGAATTTCCTCCTGCAGGATCTCGCTCATCAGCTTGAAGCCGTGCTCTTCAATGCCCTTGGTCAGGCTGATGACGATCTGTCCGTCCCGGAATTCGCCGCTGTGCTCACGAATCACGGCGCGGAACGCCTTGCTGGGAATGGCGACGAACACGATTTCCGCCTTGCCGACCGCTTCGGCGAGGTCGGTGGTCGGCAGCAGGTCCCCGGTCAGCTCCACATCCGGCATGTAGCGGCTGTTGATCCGGGTCCGGTTGATCTCATCGACCTGGCCGGCGTCGCGCATCCAGAAATGCACGCGATGCCCATTCTCGCCCAGCACCTTGGCCATGGCAGTGCCAAAGCTGCCGCCGCCGAGGACCGCCACATCATGGGTCGGGCCCTTGGCCCCATCGGTTTGGGGCGCGTTCTGTTCTGGCATAGTCATTCCATTATGTTGTCAGATCGGGTGAGACATCCGGCGCCTGCGTGGGGGCGGCGCCGCTTCAGCCGGGTTCTTCACATTCCAGTGCGCGCACCAGGTTCTTGAACTCTTCCCGGTTTCGGCTGTTCATGCCCATAAGCACCTTATGGGCGTCCAGCACCTTGTCGCGAACCTGCTGTTCGCTCGCTTTCAGGACCGGGATCTCTTCGAGTTCTTCGATGCGGGAGGCGGGTTCACGGACAATGATGAAAATCTTGTCGAACCCCATGGATGTGATAATGCGGGTAACGTCCGGATTGGTGGAGATCAGTGTGGGCAGGAAATGGCTCTGTTGCTGGGCCGCCATGGCGATCTTGGCCAGCAGGCCGAGCGTGGTGCTGTCGATGATCTCAGTTTCGGTGAGATCGATCACCACGGTCTTGAAATGCGGATCCTGGGTGATGGACTCAACCAGATTGTCCAGCGTCGAACACAGGTTCAGCCGGATTTCCCCAATAAACTTCAGGACATAAATGCCCTGTTTTTCAGCTTGCAGGATCTTGTAACCAGCCATGTTTCACACTGCCACTATTTCGACGACGTGTTGTCAGATCCGAGTATGGAATCAGTAACCGACACGATAGCTATATCGTCCGGTAATTCCGTGATCGCGTCGAGATTCAGAGCCTCGCTCAAGGAAGCGATAGTGTGACGACCTCCCGACACGAGTTCAAGTAGTGTGCTCTCCTTTTCGTCGAGGCTTTTGGCGGAAATCACCTCCAAAATGCCATCCGAAAACAGCGTCAGACGGAAAGGCTGTGCCAGCGGTACCTCGTACACCTCCCATTTGGGCGTTTCAAACAGCCCTACCGGTAACCCGCTGCCTTCCAGGAACCGGGTTTCCCCGCCCTCGAACGACAAGATGGGCATGGGGAAATGCGCCCCGACCGCATACTTCAATGTACGCTCTTTGACCGAAATGATGCCAACGAAAACGGTTACGTGTTTGCCGAGCCCCGTGTCCAGCAGTTCCGAGTTGATCCGCTCCAGGAACCGATCCGGGTACAGGATATCGTCGCTGGAATGCCGGCGCAGGTTACGCTGCAGACGATTGGTGAGGTTCTTCAGCAAAACGGTCACGAACGCGGAGCTGGCGCCATGGCCGGACACGTCAGCGATGTAGACCAGGACCTGGTCCTCGGAAATCCGGAAGTAATCCAGGAAATCACCACTGAGGTACAGCGAGGGCTTGATCAGGTGGTCAACGTGCAGGCCCACCAGGTCCTGTTCCCGTTCCGGCAGCATTCGCAACTGGACCTTGCGGCCGGCGCGCTGGTCGGCGCGCAGCTCGGAAATGCCGTTGCGAAGGTCCCGATTGGCTTCCTCCAGCTCGTGCCGGTAGAGCTGGTTCAGTCGATTCACCCGCACCCGGTCGAACAGCTTCTCGATGACGTCATCCAGGGCGCCCTTGTCGTCATTGCAGGGCTTGAGCACGAAATCCGCCGCCCCGGCCCGGAGCGCGCGCACCACGTCGGCGCTGGACTCGCTGTCTGAGCAGCACACAATGGGGGTGAGGGTTTCTGCCTCTTCCAGCCGACGCGCCAGGTCCTTGATGGCCTCCGGCGGCAGGTCGGCGAAGATGACGTCGGGGATGTTCTCATCGAACAGGGTCTTGGCGGATGAGAGGCCGGCGTAACCGGACACATAAAAGCCGCGGGCTTCCAGATACCGGGCGAGATCCGTTCGGGCCTGTTCATCGGCATCAATAATCAGTATGCGCTCAGTGCGCGAGGTCATGGCGGCTGCCCTAAACTACCAGCGATAAAAGAAAAATCCGGATCAATACGCCTATTCTGGCACGACCCTGTGATATAACAAGGCCAGATTCAGGAATTTGGGGGATTGTGAGCGATGCGACGGGCCGTAAACGACTTGCTGGGAGCCTACGACAAGCTGATCATGGATCCGGTTCATGGCGGCATTCCGCTGTATCGGCACGAAATCCAGGTCATCGACCACCCCCTGTTCCAGCGACTGCGCAACATCTGCCAGAACGACATCCTGAGCCTGGTGTTTCCCGGCGCCACCCACTCCCGGTTTCTGCACAGCATTGGCGTGATGCACGTTGGCACCCGCATGTTCCGAGCCATGATCGACGCCTACCTGCGGGAGCGCCAGCTCAGCGAACAGACCGATCTGAGCCTGAGTCAGCTCGATGCCATCGACTACCTGGCCAAGGTGATCCGCCTGGGCTGCCTGCTGCACGACAGCGGCCATTCCAGCTTCTCGCACCAGTTCACCCAGGCCCGCCGGATTCGCGACCTGATGTCCCGCCCGGGGCGCTTTGCCGATCTCTGGGCCGGGGTCGACTATTCGCTCTACCACCGGGAAGAGCCGGAGGAGCTCGAGCACGAACATTATTCGGTGCGGGTCGCCCACGAGGTGCTGTCCCAGGTCGATCTCCATGGCGCCGGCCTCTTCAGCCAGGACGTCATCGGCATCATGGAGACCACCGACGTGTTGCCGAGTGCGACCTTCCAGCGCCACGCCCACACCTTCTGGCAGTTCATCGCCGGTGAAGACGCCAAATCCGGCGCCCTGATCAACAGCGACATCCCGCGCATGGTGATGGATCTGCTGAAATCCATTGTCTCCGGTGAAATCGATGCCGATCGGGCCGATTACATGCTGCGGGACGGATTCCATTCCTCGGTGACCATCGGCGGGTTCAATCTGGACCACCTGGTCAGCAACCTGCGCTTTGGCTGGGACGTGTCGGAGCCCTGGCTGGGGTTGGCCATCACCCAGAAGGGCCTGGGCGCCCTGGAGGATTTCGTCTACAGCCGGCACCAGATGTACCGCAAGGTCTACGCCCACAAAACTGCGCTGGGCTTTGACTGGCTCCTGCGCGAGGCCATCAACGAGGTGCTGGAGGTCCCGGATAATTTCCACTGGGTGGATACCTGCCTGAGCGACATGCGGTATTTCGCCGAACTGACCGACAACTTTTTCTGGGAGGCATTCCGAAAGGTCGCCCGCGGCAATCCCCGGAGCTTTTCCTTCTGCATCGTGAATCGGGTCAAGCTCGACCACCTGGATACCCGGGAAGACCTGGCCGGGCCCCAGATCGAACGCCACAGTCGCTGGCTGGCCAGCAAGCTCGGCCTGGCGCCGACCGACGTGGTGACCTGCTCGATGCGCGCCCGGTTCTCCAACATCCAAGACAATTTCAACGGCATCAAGGTGTTGTCGAGGGATCCCATCAATCGGACCCGATCTCTGAAAAAGATTACCGACGTCAGCGCCTTTTTCAGCAAATTCGGTGACGGCACCATCACCCACTTCTACGCCCGCCCGGCCGTTACCACCCAGGCGGGCGACGGTCTGACCGAGTAAGCCAACTCAGGCCGACGCCACCATGGCGGCAACCAGGCTGCGGGCGCTGTTGAATGCGCCTTCGACCCGCCCGCCGTCGAGCCAATCCCCGGCCACGCCCAGGTTGTGATCAGCAAACCACAGATGGCCCGGCCGTTCGCCGTCCTCGGATCGGGCATAAAGCCAGCGATGGGTGACCACGGCGTCGGGCTCGGCCTGGAACCCCGCCAGCTCCCGGAAGGCCTCAATCATCTGGGTGGCGACCTGCTCCGGCGGCGTGTCCACGTGGTCCGCGGTCCATTCCGGCCCGGCGTGCAGCACCCACCACTGCCCGGTATCCTCGCGGCCAGGCTTGCTGGAATTGTTGGCGATCCAATAGAGCACCGGATGCTGGACCCGCATTCCTTCATGCCGGGTCCAGGGCGGCTGGACAAAATGGGCCGCGACCGCCCAGCACGGCAGGACCCGTTGTACCGGGTCGTCCAGGTGGCTGGCCAGGTCCGCCAGATCACTCTCTGCCATCAACGCCCGGGCCTGGGCCGGCGGGGCGGTAATGATCACCTGGTCAAACGGCTCGTGCCGGTTGCCGACGGTGTCGACGAGCGTCCACTGGCTGCGCTCACGCTCTAGGCGTTCGATGCGGGTTTCGGCCACTACCGGCACATGCGCGGACAATGCCCGGGTGATGGCGGTCATGCGTGGGGTCCCCACGTATCGGGACTCCTCCGGGAATCGATCCCAGTTGCCCTGCTCGTCCCGGTAGCCAAACCGGCCATGCCAGACCGAAAAACTGGCCTCTCCGGCATAGGCCGACAGGAATGGCAGGAATTCCGGGTTGCGGGCGGTAAAGTACTGGGCGCCAATATCGGCGGATCCGCCGGTCACCCGCTTGGCCGCCAGCCGGCCGCCCGGGCCCCGACTCTTCTCGAACAGGGTTACGTCATGGCCCAGTTGCTTGAGCTGGATTCCAGCGGTCAACCCGGCGAGGCCTGAACCGACGATGGCAATTCGGCGTATATCGGTAGGCAAAGAGGACTGATTAATCATGGTTTATGTGCATCCAATCAGGTTCGGTAAATCGTACTACCCCACGAATCGTTTTCTCGGCGGCAGTTGAGGAAACGCTGCAAGGATTTATCGTTGTTAACAAAGGCTAAATGGGTATGACCCGAGTGCAAAATTGGCTTACAAACATTCTGAGATGGTTCGACTCGTCTGCTGGTTCGGATCACATGGACACGAGCTCCCGATCCTTTAACTTTATTCGAGTTATTCCTTTTCTTGCCCTCCATCTGGCGTGTCTGCTGGCATTGTTTACCGGCGTCAGTACCTTCGCGGCGCTGTTCGCGTTCGGTTTCTTTCTGGTGCGAATGTTCGCCATTACCGGCTTCTACCACCGCTACTTCGCCCACAAGACCTTCAAAACCAGCCGGCCCGCGCAATTTGTCTTTGCCCTGCTGGGGGCCAGTGCCGCCCAGCGCGGTCCGCTGTGGTGGGCCGCCCACCACCGGCATCACCATCAGCATTCGGACCAGGAGCAGGATCTGCACTCGCCGCACCAAGGTGGCTTCTGGTGGTCTCACGTCGGTTGGTTCACCTGCGATGCTGGCTTTGCCATGGACGAGCGACGGGTGCGGGACTGGCTGAAGTACCCGGAGCTCAAGTTCATTAACCGCTTCGATTCGGTCGTGCCCGCCATCGCAGCGGTAGCCATCTACCTGCTGGGTGAGGCGCTGGCACTGTGGGCGCCGGGCCTTGGCACCAACGGTCTGCAGCTGCTGGTGTGGGGCTTCTTTATCTCCACCGTGGCCCTGTTCCACGCCACCGTGTCGATCAATTCGCTGTCTCACGTCTGGGGCTCGCGGCGCTTCGAGACCTCGGACGGCAGCCGCAACAACTTCTGGCTGGCCCTGCTCACCCTGGGTGAGGGTTGGCACAACAATCACCATCGCTGGCCGCAGTCCGTGCGCCAGGGCTTCCGGTGGTATGAAATTGATGTGACGTGGTATGGCCTGTGGTTGCTGTCCCGCCTCGGCATCATCTGGGAACTCAACCCGATTCCCAAGCACATTCAGGAAGAAACCCGCCAACTGGACAACATGCGGAGGACACGATCATGACCACCGCCTCAGCCGTTGAAGTCGGTTCCAAGAATGCCGCCGTGCCAGCCACCCTGGAGCGCTTCCAGACTCTGTTTAATCGGCTGGACAAAGGCAATCTGAACAAGTTGCCAGATGTGTACAGTGAGGATGTGCGATTCCAGGATCCCCTGGGTTCGGCCCAGGGGCTGGATGAGCTGACCCGCTATTTTGCCGGTGCCTACGCCAACGCCATCAGTTGCCGGTTCGATTTCTCGGAACCCGTGGTCAACGGTGACCGCGCCATGGTGCCCTGGGTGATGCACCTGCGCCATAAACGCATCAACAAAGGCCGCGAGATCCGGGTCGAGGGTGTCAGCCATCTGGGCATCGCCGACGGCAAGGTTAACTACCACCGGGACTATTTCGACGCGGGGCAGCTTCTGTACGAGCACCTGCCCTTGGTGGGTCGCGTGATTCGCATGGTAAAAGGATACGCCGGATGAGCGAGCGTTTGCAGAGTCACTCCAACATCTGGATCACCGGCGCCAGCTCGGGCATCGGCGAGGCCGTGACCCAGGCGTTGGCCCGCGGCGGTCATCGCCTGACCATCACCGGCCGGCGGCAGCAGCCGCTGGAGGCGTTGAAGGCCCTGGCGCCAGAACGGATCCAGGTGACGGTCGGCGACACCACCAGCAAAGACGATCTGGCGGCCATCGCCAACGTCCTCGAGGACCAGGGCGACCTGAACATGGCCATTCTGAACGCCGGCACCTGCGAGTACCTCGATGTCGCCAACTACGACAGCGACGTCATTGAAAAGAACATACATACCAACGTGATCGGGACCGCCCGCAGCGTGGAGATCGCATTGCCAGCACTGCGCCGGACCCGCGCCAAGGGCCTGCCCGCCACCCTGGTGATCGTCAGCTCCTCGGCCTGGTGGTTTCCGTTCGGGCGGGCCGAAGGCTATGGCGCTTCCAAGGCCGCCCTCACCTACATGGCCCAGGCCCTCCGCGCAGACCTGGCGGCCGAGGGGATCGATGTGGTGGTGGTATCCCCCGGGTTTGTGAAAACACCGCTCACCGACCGCAACGATTTTCCCATGCCGTTTCTGGTGTCCGCAGACGCCGCCGCCGAGCTCATCGTCAGTGGCCTGGCCAAAGGCAAAAATGAAATCGCCTTTCCCAAGCGCTTCACCTGGATGCTCAGGACCCTGGGTGCCCTGCCGCAGGCACTGAAAGACCGAATGGCGGCAGGCATGGCAAGAAAGAGCACCAACCAACAGGGAAATAGTGGATGACTAACGACCGTCAGCGTATTGCTGTCATCGGCGCCGGCGTGTCCGGCCTCACGGCAGCCTGGCTTCTGGCCGAAAAGCATGATGTGCAGTTGTTTGAGGCCGGTGACTACGCCGGCGGACACACCAATACCGAGCAGGTCGAGGCCGGCGGCCGCACCTGGCCGGTGAACACCGGTTTCATCGTATTCAACGACTGGACCTACCCCAATTTTATTCGCCTGATGGAGCGACTCGGGGTGCCGTCGGAAGTCAGCGACATGAGTTTCAGCGTCGACAGCAGCGCCACGGGCCTGCAGTACAATGGCACCAGTCTCAACACCCTGTTCGCGCAGAGAAAGAACGTCTTCAATCTGAAATTCCTGAAAATGGTTCAGGAAATCCTGCGCTTCAACCGGGAAACCCGGGCGGATCTGGAAGCGGGCTCCATTTCCAACGAGGAAACCCTGGGCGGGTACCTGAACCGCAACGGCTATTCCCGCTACTTCCGGAACTACTACATCGTGCCCATGGGCGCGGCCATCTGGTCGGCCCCGGAGATTGTACTCGAGCAGTTCCCCATCCGGTTCTTTCTCCAGTTCTTCAACAACCACGGCATGCTCTCGGTCGACGACCGTCCCACCTGGCGGGTCATCTCAGGCGGCTCGTCCCAATACGTGGACAAGATGATGGAGCGCCTGGGCGATCGCACCCACCTGAACAGCCCGGTGGAATCAGTCCGACGCGACGACTCCGGCGTGACCGTGGCCGTCGGCGGCCAGGAGCACCGCTTCGACCAGGTGGTGCTGGCCTGCCACAGCGACCAGGCCCTGGCCATGCTGGCGGATGCCACTGCGCAGGAGTCGGACGTCCTGGGAGCCATCGGCTACCAGGACAATGAAGTGGTCCTGCACACCGACAGCCGGGTACTGCCCTCCAACAAACGCGCCTGGGCGGCCTGGAACTACTTCATCCCGGCCCACAACACCGAGCCGGTGTCGGTCACCTACAACATGAACATCCTGCAGAACTTCGACGAGGCCGCGGAAACCTTTTGCGTCACCCTGAACCGGACCCGGGACATCGCGCCGGAGCGCATCATCAAGCAGTTCCGCTATGCCCACCCGGTATTCACGATGGAGGCGGTCGCCGCGCAGAACCGGTACGACGAGATCGGCAACCGCAATCGCACCCATTTCTGCGGGGCCTACTGGTTTAACGGCTTCCACGAAGACGGTGTACGCAGCGCGCTGCGGGTGACCGAGGCCTTCGGGCTGGGGCTCTAGCCATGAACTCGCACTGGCTGGAAGGGTCCGTACGCCACCGGCGCAAGATTCCGGTCGGCCACGAGTTCGAGTACAGCACCGGCATGCTGGCGCTGGACGTTGATGAGTGGGACCAAGTGACCTCGGTCAGCCCCTGGTTTTCTCTCGAACGGTTCAACTGGCTGTCCCTGCGCCGCCGCGACTACTTCCGACCCGAGGCCGGCGACCTGTCCCCGGCCCTGCGCCGCCACGTCGCCAAGGCCACCGGCTGGCGTCCCGACGGCCGTATTGAGCTGATCACCCATCCCCGGTATTTCGGGTACGTGTTTAACCCGGTCAGTTTCTATTTCTGCTACGCGGCAGGCGCTGAGCCCCACGAGGGTGCGGTGCCCAAGGTGATCGTCGCCCAGATCACCAACACACCGTGGCACGAGCGCCACGTGTACTGCCTGGAGACCACCGGCGCCGAGCCTACGTCGGCCGGCTGGCGCAGTGAACGGTTCGGTTTCCAGAAACGCTTCCACGTTTCTCCGTTCAACGGCATGGAACAGGACTATCAGTGGACCTTCAGCTTCCGGGGCCCGGAGCTGCGCATCCACATGAACGTGGTGGAGGGGGAAAAGAAGCATTTTGATGCCACCTTGGTGGTCCGGCGGACCCCCCTCACCCGTAAAGAGGTACATAGAAGTCTGCGGAAGTTTCCGCTGGAAGCTCTCAAGGTAACCGCCGGGATCTACTGGCACGCCCTGAAGCTGAAGCTGAAGGGGGCGCCGTTCTACACCCATCCGGACAAGCTGGCCGCAGACGATCCCGCCCATCGACGGGGCATCGACGACTCGGGACTGGACATCACCAGCGCCGGAGACAATAACCAGAAGCGTGGAAGGGTAAGTTCATGGAGAACCTGAATACCTCGATCGAATCGAACCGGGCATCGGAAACCACCCCGTTGGCCAGCCGCATCGCCAAATCCTTGGTGGTGCAGCAGCTCAACCGTCTGGAGCACGGTCGGCTGACGGTTCGGGAGTCCGGCCAGGAAGACCTGGTGTTTGGCGACGGTGACCCTGACTTCCAGGCCGCTGAACTGGTCATCCACCATCACAGTACCTGGCGTGACCTGCTCACCGGCGGCAGCGTCGGCGCAGCCGAAGCCTTTGTCAGCGGCGACTGGTCGTCACCGGATCTGGTGTCCCTGTTGCGTTTTTTCACCCGCAACGTCGACCGCATGAACGAGTTCGAGGACCGCTACAGCTGGGTCACCAAACCGGCGCTCAAGGGCCTGCACTGGCTCAACCGCAACACCCGTGAAGGTTCCCGCAAAAACATCAGCGCCCACTACGACCTGGGCAACGACCTGTTTGAGCGCTTTCTCGACCCGACCATGATGTACTCCTCGGCGATTTACCCGTCCGACGAGGCCAGCCTGGAAGAAGCCGCGGTGTTCAAGCTGGACACCATCTGCCGCAAGCTTGACCTCCAACCCGGAGACCGGGTCATCGAAATCGGGACCGGCTGGGGTGGTTTCGCGATCCACGCCGCCAAGCATTACGGCTGCCACGTCACCACCACTACTATATCCCGGGAACAGCTCGAGCTGGCCAAGACGCGCGTGCAGGAAGAAGGTCTGGACGACCGCATCACCCTGCTGTTTGATGATTACCGGGATCTGCAGGGCCAGTTTGACAAGCTGGTGTCCATCGAGATGATCGAGGCCGTGGGTCCGCAGTTCCTCGACAGCTACCTGGCCCAGATCAGCACCCTGCTCAAGCCCGACGGGCTGGCGTTGATCCAGGCCATCAACATGCCGGAACAGCGCTACCTGCGCGCCCTGCGCAACGTCGATTTCATCCAGCGATTCATCTTCCCCGGTAGCTTCATTCCCTCGTTTGGCGCCATCCTGGAGTCCGTGCGCTCCCAGAGCAACCTGGTGCTGACTCATGCCGAGGACATCGGCTTTCACTACGCCCGTACCCTGCGGGACTGGTGCCAGCGATTCATGGCCCAGGCCAGCGAACTGGATGCCCAGGGCTACGACGAGGCGTTCCGACGGCTCTGGCATTTCTACTTCGCCTACTGCGAGGCCGGCTTCAGTGAGCGCGCCATCGGCGTCTCCCAGATTCTGCTGGCCAAGCCGTTTAACAAACGTGCGAATCTGTTGAGCCAATGATCCGTTCAGAAACTGCCCGCAATGTGCTGAACTTCGCCTGCTTTCAGGTCGGTTGGCTGATCTGCGTGCTGTACCCCGGCCTGCTGGCCGCGGGCCTGGTGCTGCTGTTTCTGGTGGCGCATTTTGTCCTGGTCAGCCAGAAACGGTTCAGCGAGCTCCAGTTTATTGGCCTGGGCACAGTGGTGGGAGCGGCCCTGGACCTGCTGTGGTTCCGAACCGGTATTCTGGCCAGCACCCAGGGCGAGGTCGTTCTGACGCCGCCCTGGCTGGTCGCCATCTGGGCCATTTTCATGACCACCCTGAGCCACTCCCTGAACTGGATCAGCCGGCGGGTGTGGCTGGCCTTTGTCCTGGCGCCCATGGCTGGCCCCTTTGCCTACTGGTCCGCCAGCAAACTGGGTGCGGTCACCCTGCCGGAGCTTATTCCGTCGTTGCTGGCATTGGCGCTGGGCTGGCTGGTCGTGTTTCCCTTGCTGTTGTTTCTGCGCAAATCGCTGTATCCGGAGTTGCAGCCATGATGGGCCATCGGACCACATTCTGGACCACCACCCTGCTTCTGGCCGCGGGCCCCGCCCTGGCAGCAGCTGCCGAGATGCGTTTCACCGGATCGGCCCGGACCGACGCGGGCGACCTCATCTACCTGGAACAGCACCAGGTCAACGGGTCCTGCCAGGAAGGGGTATTTCGGCCTCAATCCCACCGGATTGGCTATGTCAAACCTGAGAGTGAGGCGGAGTTCGCCACCAAGGACCTGACCTATCAAGATTCGGTCATCCGGCCGGCGGTGGATTTTCGCCAACCGGATTTTGGCGAGACCCTGCGCATCACCTACCCGTCGGTCTCGAATCTGACGATTGACTGGCGCACACCGGAAGGCCGGGAACGCAGCTTCGACGTGGCGTTCGGCCAGGACCTGGTGGTGGACGCCGGGTTCGACAACTTCGTGCGCCGGCACTGGGATTCAGTGCTGGCGGGCGAGGCTGTTCCCTTCCGCTTTCTCGGACCGACACGCGGCGAGCACTACGGCTTTGTGCTCGAGCCGGCTGACAGTTCCCGAATCACCGCCGAGCAGGTGCTGCAGATCCGCCCGACCGGTATGGTCCTGCGCTTTCTCGTTGACCCCATAGTGCTGGGTTACGACGGCAACGGCGCGCTGACCGACTACTATGGCCTCACCAACATCCGCAAGGATGAGGACACCAATCACACCGCCCACATTCGCTATTCGGTGGAGATCTGGCCGGATTGTGAACTGACTCCCTGAATCCGTCACCGGTGCCAAAGCGGCGCCCCGGGCTCCTTGTGTTAAACTCCGGGCGGATCCAACGCCGGAGAAACTGCACCAATGATGTTCGTGTCCTTCAACGTAAACAGTATTCGCACCCGCCTGCATCAGCTTGAGGCCGTCATCGAAGCGCTGAACCCGGATTTCATCGGGTTGCAGGAAACCAAGGTCCGCGATGAGGAGTTTCCGGAGGAGGATATTCGCGAGCTGGGTTACCACGTGCATTTTCATGGTCAGAAAACCCACTACGGCGTCGCCCTGCTCTCCCGAATGGCCCCGGAGAGCGTGCGCAAGGGCTACCCCTGGGACGACGACGATGTGCAGCGTCGGCTGATCACCGGGCACTTCACGGTGAATGGCGAGCCGCTGACCGTGGTGAACGGCTATTTTCCCCAGGGCGAAAGCCGCGACCATCCGGTGAAGTTTCCCGCCAAAGAGAAGTTCTACGCCGACCTCATGGCCTACCTCGATGAGTTGAAGGCGCACGGCGGTCACGTGGTGGTGATGGGCGACATGAACATCTCGCCCACGGACAAGGACATTGGCATCGGCGCCGACAACGCCAAGCGCTGGCTTCGTTCCGGCAAGTGCAGCTTCCTGCCCGAGGAGCGCGAATGGCTGGGTCAGGTCGAAGCCCGGGGCTTTACCGACGTTTTCCGCCATCTGCACCCGAACGAAGCCGACACCTTCAGCTGGTTTGACTATCGCAGCAAGGGCTTTGAGCGGGAGCCCAAGCGGGGTCTGAGAATTGATCTGATCATGGCCAGCGAAGACCTGCTGCCGAAGGCCCGAACGGCGGGCGTTTCCTACGACATCCGGGGCATGGAGCGGCCCTCGGACCACTGCCCCGTGTGGGCAACCTTTGAACTCTGAGCCCGGGCCGGCCGCGACATGAAAAAAATCAAAACCCGCGACCGCATTCTCGATACCAGTCTTGCCCTGTTCAACAGCGTCGGCGAACCCAACGTCACCACCCTGCTGATCTCGGACGAGCTCGATATCAGCCCGGGCAATCTCTACTACCACTTCAAGAGCAAGGGCGACATCGTCGACGAACTGTTTGGCCGGTTCGAAGAGGAAATGCTGGATCTGCTGGCGGTACCGGAAGACGTCGACATCAGCCTCGACCAGCAGGGCTTTTTCCTGCACCTGCTGTTCGAAACCGTGGCTCGCTACCGGTTCATTTACCAGGACCTGGTCAATGTACTGTCCCGGTACGAGCAACTGCAGGGCCGGTTCCGGCGCCTGCGGGCCCGGAAAACCACGGCGTTTTCGGTGATCTGTGAAAGTTTCCGGCGTCAGAAGATGATGGAAATTGGCTCAGAACAACTTCAGGCACTTTGTGAGCAGCTTACGCTAACTGCCTGTTATTGGAGTAGTTTTGATACGCTTTCCCACCTGGACGATCGGGAAGCCGTGGACCCCGGGCGGGGCGTCTATCAGATGATGCACCTGGTCATCCCGTACCTCACGGCCGACGACCAGGATCAGGCCCGGCTGATGAGCCGGGACTACCTCTAGAGCCGCCCCGGCGGGACTTACTCTTCGTCGTCGCCCGACTTGCCCTGCAGGCGCGACAACTCACTTTCGAGCACGGCAATCCGACGCTCCAGGGCTTCAATCTCCTCGCGGCGGTGGATGCCCAAACGGCGAAGTGCACCGGATACGCGCTGATCAAAGAGGGATTCTAGCTTGTCCCAGGTGCCGGTGGCCCGCTCGCGCACATCCCCGACCCGATCTTCGACCGACTTGATCTGTTTCTCGACCACACCCCGGGTCTTGTTCTCAAGCTGTTCGCCTTCCTGAACCAGGCGCTCGAAGAACCGGCCGGTGTCTTCTTCCGCCTTGGTGTACGCCCCGAGGCCGGCCAGCCAGATCTGGCGCGCGGAATCCTTGATCTTGGCGGCCAGTTGCGGATCGTTTTCCGGCTTTTTGTCGTTTTCGTCAGACATGTAAGAACCTCAGGGGATGGAATGATGCTATGAGTCTCTATTGTATTACAGTGACCGGCCGATTTCAGTCAGCCTGTGAGCCGCGCCCTATCAGGCCGCAGTATAAACAGGCATTCAATATGAAAAAATGTTTTCAAAGGTTTGAGACGATCGCTTGAAGTGTTCATTTTATAGTCAATACTTCCCTTTACCGGTGTCTCTGCGGACGCCGGTTTGTCTGGAAGTCTTTCATGGATACTACTCGCACGCCTCTGCCCGACACCCTGTGTCGGGCTTTTTTTTGCTAGGATCGTCTCCACTTATATGCATATTCCCTTGAGGAATTGGAGACCCTTGCTATGACCATTGCCTGGACCGAATTCACCCCCTGGACCGCGCTGATTGGCGGCAGCCTGATCGGACTTGCTGCCGCCGGCCTGCTACTGCTTAACGGCCGCATCGCCGGCATCAGCGGCATACTGGCGGGCTGCCTGCGCCCGGTCCGCGGCGATACCCTCTGGCGGCTGGCGTTCCTGGTGGGGCTGATGGCAACGCCAGCGCTGTGGCTGCTGTTCTCAACCCTACCCCCCATACAGATCGATGCGGACTACCCAACGTTGGTTCTTGCCGGTCTGCTGGTCGGCCTTGGCACGCGCTACGGATCCGGCTGCACCAGCGGGCACGGGGTTTGCGGGCTGTCCCGGTTGTCGCCGAGATCCCTGGCCGCCACCCTCACCTTCATGGCGGCCGGATTCGCCACGGTTTATCTCATTCGTCATTTGCTGGAGGGCTGAAACCATGGCCTACGCGTTCGCATCACTGCTGGCTGGACTGGTGTTCGGTCTGGGCCTGCTGATTTCCGGAATGGCCAACCCGGACAAGGTGCTCGGATTTCTTGATCTGGCCGGCCCCTGGGATCCCTCGCTGGCCCTGGTCATGGTCGGGGCAATTATGGTCGGCGTGATCGGCGTTGCCGTGGCCCGGCGGCGCACCCTGTCGTTCCTGGGCGCCTCGATCAGCCTGCCCACCAACACCCGGATTGACAAGCGGCTGGTGTTTGGCGGCCTTACCTTTGGGGTGGGCTGGGGCCTGGCCGGGTTTTGCCCCGGCCCCGGCCTGGTGGCCTTGGGCGCGGGCGAGCTCAAGGCCCTGGTGTTCGTCGTTGCGATGGTTGCCGGCATGGCCGTTTTCGAGGTGATTGAGCGTCGGCGGGCAAAATCCTGAGCTTTTCTGCTACCTTGACCGGCCGACGTTCTGACAGCCGCGGTCGCCTGTGCGATCATAGCGGTGAGCCATCCGAATTTTGGAGACGATGACCCATGGATTTCAGAAAAATCGACGACTCGATCTCGGTCGCCCCGCAACTTTCCGTCGCCGACGTGGCCGAAGCCGCTCGGTTGGGCTTCAAGACCCTCGTGGCCAACCGCCCTGACCAGGAGGAGTTCGGCCAACCCGCCATGGCGGATATCGAAGCGGCGGCCCGGGAACACGGACTCGAATGGGTATACATGCCGGTGGAATCCGGCAACATCACCGACGACGACATCGACCGGTTTGCGCCGATGATCCGCGCTGCTGAAAAACCCGTATTGGCCTTCTGCCGTTCGGGAACACGGTGTACCGTTCTTTGGGCATTGAGCGCCGCGCGCGACACCTCCGCCCAGGAAATCTTCACCAAGGCCCGGAACGCAGGTTATGACATCAGCGGCCTGGCACCTCGCCTGGCCCAGCAGTCCAGCGCCCATCAATAACGGGCGCACGTCCAATCAGCTCGCCAGTCAACGGGTAACATCTATGCAGTTCAAAGGTTCAGCCAACTTCAGTCACGGACAGCCGGAGCGCCTCGGGGTGCTGGTCACCAATCTGGGTACTCCGGACGCCCCGACCCCGTCGGCACTGCGTCGCTACCTGGCTGAATTCCTGTCTGATCCTCGCGTGGTGGAGGTGCCCCGGCCCCTGTGGTGGCTGATCCTGCACGGCGTCATCCTGCGCATTCGGCCCCGCCGCAGCGCCAAAGCCTATGCCGGCATCTGGGAGCCCGAGGGATCACCACTGCTGATCCACACCGCCCGGCAGGCGGACGGTATTCGCGAGGCACTCAAGAAGAAATACGGCACCAACGTGGTGGTCGGGTTTGCCATGCGCTATGGCAACCCGTCGATCCCCAAGGTGCTGGACGAGATGCAGGAACAGGGCGTCCGCAAACTGCTGGTCCTGCCCCTGTACCCCCAGTATTCGGCATCGACCTCGGCGTCCACCTTCGATGCCATTTCCAATGACTTCCGGCAACGCCGCTGGCTACCCGACCTGCGGTTCGTGTCCCACTACCCGGATTACCCGCCCTACATCGAAGCCATGGCCCGGCACATCGAAGCGCATTGGGCCAACCATGGCCGGAACGACAAGTTGGTGTTGTCGTACCACGGGGTGCCCCTGAAATACCTGCTCAAGGGTGATCCCTACCATTGCGAGTGCCATAAGACCTCACGGCTCCTGGCCCAGCGCCTGGGCCTGTCGGAGGAGGACTACCTCACCACCTTCCAGTCCCGTTTCGGTCGGGAGGAGTGGCTGAAGCCCTACACCGACGAAACACTGAAGTCCCTGCCGGAAAAAGGTGTAAAATCTATTGATGTGTTCTGCCCCGGCTTTTCCTCCGACTGCCTGGAAACGGTCGAGGAAATCGACGAGGAAAACCGTGACTACTTCATGGAGGCCGGCGGCCAGCGCTTCAGCTACATTCCGGCGCTGAACGCCACGCCTGGACACATTGAGGCGCTGGTGCAGCTCATCGAAGACAACCTACAGGGCTGGACCGTTCCGCGTAACGATCCGGACCAGCTGGCCGAGCGCCAGCAGCTGGCGGATCACCGAAAGGAGGCCACGTTTCCGGGCCGGGATGTGTGAGTCATGAAGCTGAACTGCGATCTTGGTGAGAGTTACGGCGCCTGGCAGATGGGCCAGGACGACGCGGTAATGCCCCTGATCGACATGGCCAACGTGGCCTGTGGCTTCCACGCTGCCGACCCGATGGTCATCCGGCGTACGGTCGCCCTGGCGGCCCAGCACGAGGTGGAGATCGGCGCCCACCCCTCCTATCACGACCTGGCGGGGTTTGGCCGCCGCTCCATCGCCCACTCCGCGGAAGAGATTCACGCCCTGATGCTGTACCAGATGGGCGCACTGGACGGCATGTGCCGGGCGGAAAAAACCCACATCAGCTACGTGAAACCCCACGGCGCCCTGAACAACGACATGATGCGCGACGACGCCCTGCTGCGGGCCGTGGCCGAGGCGGTGCACGACTACCGCCACGACCTGCCCCTGATGATGCCGGTCAGCTGTCGATACCGGGAGCAGATCGCGATTGTCGAGCAGGCCGGCGTGCCAGTATTGCTGGAAGCCTTTGCCGATCGCGCCTACACCGATGAAGGCCTGTTGGTGCCCCGAGCCCAACAAGGCGCGGTCCACACCGACACCAAGATCATTGTCGATCAGGCCCTGTCGTTCGCCGAGAAAGGCGGCGTCTTCAGCATCAACGGCCGTTGGCTGGACCTGCCGGCGCACAGCCTTTGCGTGCACGGGGACAACGAAAGCGCACTCGAAGCCGTTCGAGCCATTCGGGAAGCACTGAAAACCCCGGCCACCTGAACCTCGCCCGCAGGCTGGCGGTCACGCTTAGCCACAACTCATCGCCACACCGATTCGGATCAGATGCAAGCAACGGTATTAACCGGGTTGTCGGGGATTCAACGACGATCGAAAAAACGGGGTGCAAATACTAGAAGGGGAGGAAAATGGCGGTGGGCCAGGAATACTAACTCACCACCTAAGCACTTGTTTTTCCCGCCTATAAAAAGCAAATTACCTATCAAAAACAGCGCCTTAACGAATTTCATCCTCAAGCACTTGTAACGCAGCGTAGCACCATGTAGCATCGAATGACAACATTTTTTGTGGGCCAAATAGTGGGCTTTTTCGATGCCAAAGATTGCCAAGGAACTTACGCCAATTGAGGTAAAGCGCCTCTCCCACAGGGTAGACCCGAAATCCGGAAAAGCTATTGAGGTCCGCTATCCGGTTGGCGGAGTTTCCGGCCTGCTTCTTAAAGTCACGCCCTCCGGCTCCAAGCTCTGGATACTGAGAACCAAAATCGGAATTAAGCGCCGAGACGTTGGCCTTGGCCCGTACCCAGAGATTTCACTCGCACAGGCGCGAGAGAAAGCCCGTGAGGTGAAAGAAAAGATCCGGGAAGGGGTAGACCCACTGGAAGAGAAACGAGCGTTAAAGCGGGCTCTGCTGGCGGAACAAATCAGCACCCTAACCTTTGTCGCCGCCATGGATGAATACATCAAGATGAAAGAGAAGGAATTCAAAAACCCGAGGCAGGCGCAGCAGTGGAAGAATAGCCTCAATACCTACGCCGTCCCGCACATTGGCAAGGTGCCAGTTCGAGAGATTGAGCTGTCACACATTAAGTTGGTGCTGGATCCGATCTGGGAAACGAAAACCGAGACGGCCAACCGCGTCAGGGCCAGGATCGAGAACATTCTCGGATGGTGCGCAATTCACGGCTATCGGTCCAACGACAACCCTGCTCGGTGGCAGGGCTATCTGGATGAAGTCTATCCATCGCCCGAGAAAATCAAAAAGAAGAATCACCACTCTGCCCTGCCGGTCGAACAGATGCCGGAGTTTATGACTGATTTGCAAAAGCGCACCGGCACAGCGGCCCGCGCTCTCGAGTTCCTGATTCTCACTGCTGCCCGAACCAACGAGGTGATTGGCGACAAGCGCATTGGAAAGCCCGGTGTGACCTGGCAGGAAGTAGACCTCAAGCGAAAGCTGTGGACCGTGCCAGCGGATCGCATGAAATCAGGAAAGGAACACCGCGTCCCGCTGACCGATGCAGCTGTGAAGCTCCTGGAATCCATGGAACTCGGCAAGCCTGAAGCCCTGATTTTTCCGGGGCCAAAGGGGGATATTCCCTCAAACAATTTCCTTTCCGCCTTGCTCAAGCGAATGGATCAGAAAGTAACCGCCCACGGCTTCCGATCCACGTTCAAGGATTGGGCCCGGGAGCACACGGCGTATGCTGACGAGGTTTCGGAGCTCGCCCTAGCCCACGTCAACAGTGACGCCACAAGGGCCGCCTACGCCCGCTCAGAGCTGATAGACAAGCGTCGGCTACTGATGGCGGATTGGGCGCAGTTCTGTTTGCACGGCGAGACCAAGAAAGAATCCGGCAAGGTGGTAGCCATTGGGGAGAGCAAAGCATGAGCAATAAAGAATTGAAACTGCCAGCTCAAAGAACCTACGACTGGTCGTTCGACCCGATCAAGTCCTTTCGCGAAGGAGAAGAGGGAGAGCAGAATAAGACGTTCATCATGACCGGGTTTGATGAAAAACCGATTTCCGATCCTATTCTTTGGGAAGCGGGCAAAAGAGCCTTCGATGTTGTGAGATCAAAGGTGGAAGACGGGGAGATTACTACCGAATCGTTTAAGGAGTTAAGGGAGCGCTATCCCTCGGAGATGGTTAAGGTTTTCAACAGTATGAAGGAGATGTTCGATAAGCTGATTACCGATGGCCGTTTAATACTCTTGTCAGAAGCAGCCGAGCCCATTACGGAGCTTCCACCTATAACCGTTGACCCTAGGGGGTTCTGGGCGCATTCCGCAATCGAGCCCAGCCTGGTGATGCTTGACGACATATGCGAACAACAGTGTTTACAGATGGATATTGAGTGTTTCCCATACGATCGGGAACTTCTAGCGGCCTATTTTACCCTCTCACACCTAGACACTACTCTCATCGGCGTTTCTTTCGGTGATGCTGGAGGGCTCGATTATGACTGGGTAACCCACTGGTTTGAAAAGATCGACGCTTATAACCGCACTAAAAGAAATATAGAACTAAGAGACGAATGCCAAAAAAGGAGGAAATCCCAGTCGATGAATTCTGGGAGACATGCCAAACGAAACGAGGCGGTGCAACTTGTTACGCAAGATTGGAGCAAGAGAAAAAGCGAATTCCGAAGCGCCGAAAAAGCCGGTGTCTATTATGCTGACTGGCTCGAAGCTAGAGGCCATGAATACGAGCCCCGAACAATCACAAACTGGATTCGGAAGTACGCCAAGGACAATGGTATTAAGCTGAGATAGCAGTCTCCACAGGAGACTGTTCTTTATCCATTGGAAACTGCTCTTAGTCCACTGGAGAGGCGTCTCAAGCCGTTCATTCCGCTGGCTAACTGCCCATGTGTTAAACGAAATCACATGAGGCACAACGATGAACCGTGATTTGGCAGAGAAGTATGTTTCGGACTTGGACTTAGCCCTTCGCTACCAAGTCTCCCGTGTCACACCCTGGCGCTGGGCAAAGAAAGGTACGTTCCCCTCCCCTATAAAGCTTGGCCCGAACTGCACCCGCTGGAAGCTCTCAGAGATCGAAGCCTGGGAAGCCAGCAAGGAGGCAGCGGCATGAAAACCAACCAATCCGTTCAGCCCGGCTGGTTCTTCCGAGGCCGCCAGCAATACCTAGCCCTATCCGAAGTACCCCGCACGATGAACCTGACCGCATCGGAAGTAACCGATGCTGTTTCTCTGGGCGAGCTCAGAATCGAGCGTGTTAGCGGCTGCAAAGTCGTCGCACTCGAGGAGCTGTTTAGCTGGATCGAAGAGAGGGAGGGAAAGTAATGACTGAGGAAAAGAAAGCTCCCGCCGGCGGCAACCTGGTCGAGAGCTCAGAAAAAGCACTTGGTACTCACGCGCAGTATAACCACAACCACAGCAGCCTGTTAATCCTCGCCGTGCAATTGAGCCCTCGGCACGTCCGATTGCTTCAGCGGCTCTTGGCTGGCCCCCTGCCCCGGCTCGAAGCCGATCGCGTGGCAGGCACTACCAACGGCCCGGAGTATGTCGGCCAATTGCGGCACGATTTCCTGATTCAGATTAAAACCCAGCGGATTGAAGTGATCGACCGCGACGGCTTCAAGACACGCCCCGGCGTTTACCACCTGAAGCCGGAGTCTCGGGAGAGAGCCCAGGCATTGCTCGATGCCTATGAGGCAAGGAGGGCCGCCGGATGATCCCTACATACCTCTCAGAGCCGCAGGGGTGACGCCCTATGGCGAAAAACAAACCAAGACTCCCCTTCGATAAGAAGGGGGGTGTAGTCGCCATCCAGCGCCGATTACTGGCGTCGGAAGCCTATCTCAATCTGTCGCCCCAAGCGAAAGCACTGATGATGTTATTGCAAACGCATTGGTCCCCCAGAGGGCCGGTGGACTATGGAGTGAGAGAGGCCGAAGCCAAGATCCCATGTTCGCGGAAAACAGCAATGCGGGCCTTCAAGGAGCTCGAGGAGGCAGGCTTCATCGTGAAGATCGACGAAAGCCTTTTCAGCTCCCGGACGCATTCTAAAACCCGGACCTGGCGTCTCACCTGGATGCCGTGTTGGCGACACCGAGAACCAACCAATGATTGGGAGGAAATCTCAGATGACCAAAGCAAGGCAGCATAAAAAAATCATCCGGTGGAATTTCGACACCTGTAGCACCTCCAGAGGTGTCGTTTTTACACCATTGGGCATGATTTCGAGAGTCAGAGGTGTCGTTTTTGACACCTGTAAGCGGGTTTTCGGGAATCCAGAGGTGTCGTTTTTACACCACACCTACTTAAGCCACACCTTATCTTCATTCTTTAGGCTTGGCTGTTGGAATCATGACCGCCAGGAAGGCACACGCGGGTCGAAACCTTCGCAATCCATAGGGGGCTCACAATGACCGTTGACCAGTTCATTCTCACCTATCCGGATCATCCCTTGGCGGGGATCCTGAAAACGATGTACATCCCTGGCCATCAAGACTTCGTGTTGCTCAAAGGCGCAGCCGTTGGAATGGTCATGCTGGCCAAACATGAAAAGCTGTTTCCGGACTCTGTGTGCGACAGCCTGATGGACGACCTCAAGCCCTGGGAGTCCACCCGACCACGAAAACCCAAGCCAAACGAAATCAATTGATCCTGTTTCAGCAATAATCCGAAGCCCCGGCCAAGAACCGGGGTTTTTTATTGCTCATTTATTGGATAAAAAGCAATCTATACTGTGTTTATAACCAGTATTTTGGTATAATTGAGCACATATTGAACAGAGAGGACTACATCATGGCAAGCACCCGTGGCCGCCCACGTGGCAGCCGTAACATCAAGCCGAGCCGCAAGGCCGTCCGTGGCTACTACCAACTCCTTCGCGAGAAGGCAGAACAGGGCGACACCATGGCCGCCGGCTGGCTGGCACAGCTAGACCTCCTCAACCAAAAGGAATCAACGCAATGATTATGAAGCGTAAAAGCGTGACCCAACGGGCTGCCGAGGCAATCAAGGAAAATGCCTCAGCGGTGGATCTGCTGGAGCTTAAGCGAGAGGTGAGCCAACGGATCCAGGAAGTTGAGACCGAGCTCAAGGCCAAAAAGACCGATGTGGAGAACGCCATGGGCACGGGCGACCTTGAGGAACTACGCGCCGTACGTCAGGCGGAGTCGGACCTCGAGGACGAGAGCATGATGCTTCACCGCCAACAGAGCGAACTACACCGGGCGATTAAGATTGCCCAGGGCGAGGAAGCGGTAAAGGCCACCAGCAAGCACCGCAAGACCCTGGATAAAGCACTCGACCAGGCAGCGAAGGCCCAGGCCATGCTAGAGGAATCCAGGCAGATGGCCCGTGAGGTGATCCAGGCTCGCCAGTACGCAGCGCAAATCGGACAGCGCATCACGTTTAACCCCGACACCATCCGCGCTCTGGCCTCCATGACCTACCCCGAGGGCAATCAGAGCAAACAACTAATGATCGAACTCGGCATCCGGGAAGCTATGGAGGCTGCGTAATGAAGATCGAACGAGCAGAAGCGGGCACCCGCTCATGTATGACCGCCTCCGATAAGGCTCAATACACGGGGCTGGCTCGCCACCCTTTGGCCCGGAAGTGGATGTTGGCCCGACTGATTGAGGCCAGGGAGAAGATGGAGGCAGCTGAGACCGAGGAAGCGGGAATGCGGTGGGCGGCTGAAGTCGAGCGCGTATCCGGTGAGCTACGCCGCTGCGGCCTGGACATGGATGCCAGCACATGAAGATCACCGGGCACGCTGCCGTATTCAATAGCCGCTCTGTAGACCTGGGCGGCTTCCGCGAAATCATCGCGCCGGGAGCGTTTGCCCGTACCTTGCGCGATGGTCATCCCGTGTTTGCTGTCCATCACCACAGCATGGCGGATGTTCTCGGATCGACCCGTAGCGGCACCCTGAAGCTGTCCGAGGATAGCCGCGGCTTACACTTCGATCTGGCATTGCCTGACAGCTCATTGGGGCGCGACATCCATGAATTGGTTAGGCGTGGCGACCTCGCCAGCATGTCCTTCTCGTTTTTCATCAATGGCGCAGCTGGCGAGAAGTGGCGCGAAACGTCGAGCGGTGAGATTGAGCGCACATTGATCGATGTGAGCTTGGTGGAGATAAGCACCGTCGCACTGCCGGCCTATCCCGCTAGCACCGTGTCCGCCCGCACCGCTACCCATGACAACCAGGCCGCCCGGAACAGAATGCTTCGACGCTTCATGGCATCGCGGCTAGAGGCGGCGTAAAGGAATGTGTCAGCTGGGATTACTCGGCGAGTGCCCGGCACTTCAGGCAGCCCAAAACCCCGAGAGCTGGTGGGGCCGAACCTCTGAGCGGCCCACGACCAGCACCCCTACTCCCCGGGGGTGTATCGACGATCTCAGGCCTTCCCGGCGAATGCCGCCGCCAAACTTTCGTGTGTTTCCTAACTCACTTCAAAACGTTTTCTATGAGATATCACCAATCAATAGGTATCACAAATTTCATGAGGTAGACCCATGGCTTCTAAGTCACTTGGCCAACTTACGATCGATCTCGTAGCCCGCACGGGTGGTTTTGTTCAGGGTATGGACAAGGCCGAGCGCCAATCCAAAAAATGGCGCAAGCAAGTCGAGCGCGACATGGAGAAAGTCAGCAACGGGCTCATGGCCGTAGGCAAGGCAACAACCGCCGCCACTGCCACTGGGGCCGCTGCCCTAACCGCCCTCACCGTCAGCAGTCTCAAGTCCATCGACGCTCAGAACAAGCTGGCCCGCTCCCTTAACACCACCTACGACTCTGTGACCGCCCTGGGCTTTGCCTTCGATGAATCCGGGGTGAATGGCTACGAGGAATCCTTGGCACGGCTTAACCGTCGCCTGGGGGCCGCTGAGATGGGATCGGGTGAGGCCGCCCAGACCGTGGACGCGCTGAACCTCAATCTGGAAGAACTCTCCGGCCTGGATGCCGATGAACGGGTGGCCCGCATTGCCGACGCGATCCGGGACTCTGGCGCATCGGCTCAGGAAGCCGCCCGGTATGCCCAGCAACTCGGGTTTGAACAGAAGGAAGCCGCGCAATTCTTCATGCAAGGCGGGGATGCGATCCGGGCCTACCGCCAGGAAGTCGAAGCGTTTGGCCTGGCCCTGGACACCGTGGATGCCATCAAGGTCGAGCAAGCGAATGACGCCTTTGGCCGCACCGGCCTGCTAATGGACGCCGTAGGCCAGCAGATGGCCGTGCAGGTCGCCCCGATTGTCTCCGCCGTCTCCGATCTGTTCCTTCAGTCCGCCAAGGATGTGGGCGGCATGGAGGAAGCCGTGGAGGACGGCTTTAACGCCATCATCGAGGCTGCCGGCTTTGTGGCCGATGCCGTGGAAGGGGTGAATCGGGTCATCGACGTAACCGGGAGCGCCGTGGCCATCCTGGGGCTCAACGTCAAAAAGATCCTGCTCACCATCTACCGGGATGCCGTCGAGCTGCCCGTGGAGGCCGCCAATCAGATTATTTCTGCCCTCAATGCCCTGCCCGGGATCGACCTGGATCTGATTGCCCTACCCGGTGACGATATCCGCCAGGAGATTGCCCTGACCAAAGGCGCAATTGAGGAAGGCTGGAACGACATTCACAACACACTGATGGCCCCGCTGCCCTCCACCATGTTCGAGCAATTCGTGGACGAGGCCCGGGAGAAATCCGACGAGGCCGCCAGGCTCACTGAGGAGGCCAACGAGCGTATCCGGTCAGCCATGGGCGTTACCGTTACCCCAAAAGGGCCGATGGCCGGCACAGACGATTCTGAGGGCGCTGGCGGATCGGTCGGCTCTGACACCGGCGGGGAAGATATCGAGCTGTCCTACTGGGACAAGTGGATGGACTCAGCCGAGGAGAACTTGCAGAACTTCGACGAGCTGAGCAAAACCGTTGTCGACAACTTCACCACCGGTTTCGGGAATGCGTTTGAGTCGGTCATCTTTGATGCCCAGACCCTGGATGATGCGCTCGAGGGGATTGGCGAAACTATCCTACGCTCTGTCGTTAACTCCATCGGTCAGATGGCGGCCCAATGGCTGGCGCTGCAAGCGGTACAAGCGGTCATGGGATCCAGTGCCACCACGGCATCGATTGCTCAGGCCGAAACCGTAGGCGCGGCATGGGCCGGCCCTGCCGCCATGGCAGCACTGGCGACGGGTGGCGCGAACGTTGGCCCCGCGTCCGCGGCGCTCCTTACCACGACAACACTTGCTAAGGGCCTGTCCCTCACTGGCATGGCTCACGACGGCATCGACCGAGTACCACGCGAAGGGACATGGTTGCTGGACAAGGACGAGCGCGTGTTAACTGCACCACAGGCGGATAACCTGGATGCGTTCTTGGCATCGGAGAGGATGCGTGGTGCCTCCACTGACGCCCCGATCGTGAACATCACCGAGAACCCGGACAAGGCCGGCTCAGTGCAGGCCAGGCAGAACGATAACGGGCAATGGGTAATCGATGTGGTGGTTGCTGATGCGCTTAATGGTGGCAGAGCGTCGAAAACGTACGAATCGGTTTACGGAATGAGACGGCAGGGCCGCTGATTTAGGGCCCAATGGGCAGGGGGTGGCATCGCTAACGGTGAGCCCCCGAACCTAGACCGTGCAACCAGGAATATTTATCTCCCCACAAAATTCACATTCCGGACTTACCTTTTACTATCTGGAAACACAGAGATAGGCAGCTACACTTTTGCGTGAGCCATTCAAGGAGGATACTCATGCGATACGATGCGATCGTTGCCGGAACCGGCTTTGAAGGAAGGGCCAATAAGATCAGGCTGTGTGCAAAACCTGGAACTGAGATTGTTCTCTCTCCTGAGCCCAACAACCCCTATGATCCCAACGCCATCGCGGTCTATCTAAAAGTCCGGGGCTGGTACAGCTTGTTTATGAAAGTCGAAGTGCAGATCGGCTACATCAAGAAGAGACTGGCAGCGAGCTTAACCAAGAGACTGGCCGAGGGCGGGCAGATTTTGGCAGCGGAAGTGAAAAGCCTCTATCTCCCGCTAGACCACCCCAGAGTGACCATCGCCATCTATACAGATTGGTGACAGTGAAATAAGAGAAGGCAAAGCCCCGGGAGACCGGGGCCCTATGCTGGCTGGCCTTACCCCTTCCAGGGCTCTGGATCGTTTGTTAGGAGCTCCATAGCCCCAGCCGCGGCACTCTGGTACTCCCTGGCCTTCTCCGCCATTGCAGTAATCAAAACGTCCTCAGAATCGGAGTGCTGGTAGGTGCGAGGATTTGCCAGCGCAATCATCAAAACCTCCGCTTCCAGCATCCGCTCTCGGATCTGCTCGAGCACAGTTTCCCTATTACGGCTGGGATCATGACTTTGGGTCCGGTCAATCTCCGGCAGAAGCAATAGCTCAGACTCAAATGGTCTATTCATTGGAGCGCTATCATCCCTAATCCAGATTGGCGACTCGTCTGAATCGACACAACCATTGCCAAAGTCGTGGCCGCGAAATCGGTAAACAATCGCGCCGGTTTCTTTGCACTTGCCGAAGTATTTTTCGCAGTTGGAATTGATTGGGGATGCTGCTGAAATCATCATGTACGCCTCCGTTTTTCGGTTAGGAATGAAGCGCAATGAGGATGTGGGCCGCGTTGGGGGCCAGAGCTGATTTTGGAGGGTAAGAAACTGATTTAGAAGGGAAAATGGCGGTGGGCCAGGGATTCGAACCCCGGGAAGGCTATTAACCTTCGGCGGTTTTCAAGACCGCTGCATTCAGCCACTCTGCCAGCCCACCAATTTTCCATTGCCGCCGTCTCGACAGCGGTGTGCATGATACCGGAATTGCCTGCGCTGTCAACGCCCTGCATAAAACCGACCGGACTTTCCAACATTACGGGCTTTTAATGGAATCCGCGGCACAGATTCTTGTCGTAAACGATTGAAAGTTGCGTTTCTGACACTATGATGGGAAACAGTATCCAGACGTTTTTAACGGAGATCACAATGGAAGACAGACGATTCGGCGTTCAGAACACCCAGAGTGCCTATTCTGCCCCTCAGACAGAGCGTGCGACCACGGGTATCAGCGCTGATGCAATGAAGGTGCTGCGTAACACCTACATGCTGCTGGGCATGACCCTGGCCTTCTCGGCCGTGACCGCGTTCTTCAACATGAACGGCACTCACCCCGGCTTTCTGATCACCATTGTCGGGTACATCGGCCTGCTGTTCGCGACCTACAAGCTCAAGAATAGCCCCTGGGGTATCGTGACCACCTTCGCTCTGACCGGCTTCATGGGATACACCCTGGGGCCAATCATCGGCGCATTCGTGGCCGCAGGCGCGTCCCAGATTGTCGCCCAGGCCCTGACCTTGACCGCGGTTGCCTTCGTCGGCCTGTCCGCCACCGCGATCATCACCAAGAAGGACTTCAGCTTCCTGTCCAGCTTCCTGACCGCAGGCGCGTTCGTGCTGATTGGCGCGATGCTGCTGGCCTTCTTCATGGAAAGCTCGGTTCTGCACCTGGCGGTGTCTGCTGGCTTCACCATCTTTGCCTCGATCATGATTCTGTTCGAGACCAGTCAGATCATCAAAGGCGGCGAGCGTAACTACATCATCGCGACCGTCGGTCTGTACGTCTCGATCTACAACCTGTTCGTGAGCCTGCTGCACCTGCTCTCCGCCTTTAGCGGCGAAGACTGAGCCCGGCTCCGCACCGTTGCAATAAGCCCCGGCCCTTGCCGGGGCTTTTGCTTTCAGTACACTTAAATTTTCACCCGACCACGACACCATGACCGATACCGACCAGCATTCCTTTACCCTGGTAATCACCGGCGCGCCCTATTCGTCCCAGGCGCCGCAGACGGCACTCAGTTTCGCCAGGGCGGCGGTAGCCGCGCGCCATCGCATCGACCGGGTGTTTCTCTACGGTGACGGCGTCCACCTCGCCTCGGCGCTCGTCACACCGCCATCGGACGAGACCCACTGGCCGAACGCCTGGGCCCGGTTTCTGACGGACCACAAGGTCGCGGGCATCGCCTGCATCGCCTCAGCGCTCCGGCGCGGGCTGGTGGACGAAGGCGAACAGAAACGTTACGAACTGACCGCCAGCAACCTGCTATCACCATTCAGCATTGCTGGACTCGGCGAATGGGTGGAAGGCACCGTCAAGTCCACCAGAACGCTCTACTTCCACGGGGGGTAACGAGGCATGGGCATGCTCATCGTGATAGACCAACCTGCCTACGGCACCTGGGCCGGCCGTGAGGCGCTGGACATGGCCTTTTCCCTGGCGGCCTTCGACCAGCCGGTCTCCCTGCTGTTCACCGGTGCTGGCGTCAGCTGGCTGCGCAAGGATCAGGATCCGGCGGGCATTGACCAGAAATCCGTGGCCAAGAACCTGGCGGCCGCGCCGGTGTTCGGGATTGAGGCGGTGATGGCCGATCGGGCCTCCTGCCAGCGGCTCGGCTTGGACGCCGGAGACATGGCAGCGGGTGTCACCCTGGTCGACGCCGATGCGCAACTTTTGTCCCAGTTCGATCAAACCGCCTTTTCAGCCTGACCTGACCGCTGCGCCCCAACCCATAGGAATGAACGTGATCCATACCCTGCACATCCTGAACAAGACCCCGGAGCACCCCCGTTTTCGTGAATGCCTGGGCATGCTCGGGCCCGACGATGCGCTGGCCCTGACCGAGAACGGCGTGCTGGCCCTGGCCGGCGGCCAGCCTTTTGGCCTGGAGCGGGTCTACGCCCTGCGTACGGACCTGTCTGCCCGGGGCTTGTCGGCCACGGGCGCGACCGTGCAGCCAATCGACTATCCTGATTTAGTGGAACTGACCCTCGAAGCCAAACGCGTAATCAGCTGGTGAGCAATGACCAAACCGACGCAACCGATACGGAATAACGAAGGGTTTCTGGAAGATGCCGACGCCTGGCGGCCGGACGTGGCCTTGGAGATCGCCGCGGAGGACAGCTTGACTCTCGATGAAAATCACTGGGAAATCATTTACTTCCTGCGTGATTTTTATGAAGAGCATGAAATGTCGCCGCCCTCCAATCGGCTGTTTGTCAAAGCGGTGAAAGAGGCGTTTGGCGAGGAGAAAGGCAACAGCATCTACCTGATGCAACTGTTTCCAGGAACGCCGGCGAAAACAGCCTGCCGGATTGCGGGATTGCCCCGCCCCACCAACTGCTTGTAGCGCCGAGTTAGTCCGCGGGGGACTCGCCCCGCGGCCGACCTGATGCCTTTCGCTCCAGGTCGGCGGCACTGCCCAGAAAACTGCTCAGGCCATTTTCGAACAAGCCGGACCCGAATTTCAGAAATTGTCGGGTCGATTCCTTGACCGTGGCGCCGTCCAGGGCGTTCTCTGGCAATTCCCGCAGGGCCTCGGCGGCGCCCCGCTTAACACCCGTGGCGACTCGGGCTTCGACCGTCTCCGTGGCGGCAATCAGCTCCGCAACTTTGCGGTCAAGGTGCGGACGAATCACCCACCGCCAAAAACCGAACAGCACCAAACCAACGGTCGCTGCCGTCGCCAGAACCTGGCCCAACAACCATTCCCATGCCGGCATCCCGACGCTCCTCGCCCCAGGGGCTCCGATAAATTAGCCGCCCCAATACATCAGGGCAAAGAACTGCGCAAAACCCGCCAGCGCGCCGAACACGCCGCCGACAAACATCAGCCGAACCTCTTCCTCCCGGAATGCCGGACGGAGAATGTCCTGGAATTCGCTGGGCCGCAGCGCCTTCATCTGACTGGACAGCACCTCGGCCACTACCGGCGCCCGCTCTCGATTGAAGCCCGGATCGCTGAACACATCCCTTGTCGCCAGCACGGCCTTCTGGTTCATCGCTTTTTTCAGCTCGGTGTAGCCGGTCATGCCCACAGTGACCTGGGCCGTCAGCTTCATCACCGCCGAGTTGTCGAGCAGCGGCCGCAGATGCTTCTGGATGATGGCCCGGGTGCGATCGCCGTGGCGACCATTGAGCATGGCGTCAGCGACCTTCTCGACCGTGATCAGCTCTTCCGCCACCAGTCGCGCCCAAACCTCGCTGATTTCCGGCTGACGGCGCAAAAACAGCCCCTGGATACGCCAGAACAGGATGCGTCGGGGTCGCACTGGGGCAAAGATAAGATTGATCGCGATCCAGTTGGTCACAAAGCCCACCGCGAAACCGCCCAGGGGCAGCAGCCAGGGCTCGGGATAGCGGGTCCAGAGTGGCACCAGCGCGGCGCCGAGCAGACCACCGATCACCGCACCGCGGTTGATCACCGACTGCAACTCCACGGCACCGGCCTGCTTGAATATCCGGTTCATCAGATCCGGGTGCTTGACCAGCTCCCGACTGAGCAGGGCCTTGAGATCCACGAGATCGTCCAGGTCGTCGCCGAAGTCCTCAACCAGCTCCTCGACCCGGGATGGCAATTGCTCACGCGCCCACTGGTAGATCCGGCGGCGCAGGAATAACGGGAGGTTGTCCCAGAGCACCGGCTGGATCTCATACATGACCTCGTCGATGTACTCATCGAGGCGGGGCGTTACTTGGGAGATAATCTGTTCAACGATGCGTTGGGGTTCAAGCTTGCGGTAGACCGAATTGAGATCGCCAAACTGCTGCAGGGTGCGATCAATGCAGATGTGGGCCATTTTCTCCGCCTTGCGCGGAATAACACCCTGCCAGCCGATGACACCCACGCCCATGAACTGGACCGGGTAGAACGACATCTGTATCGCCAGCCAGTTGGTAAACCAGCCAACGACCGCCGCCATGGCGGGCAATGATAAAAGCGCAAGGTCGAGCAAATGAAACCCCGAAATCAGGAACGAACAGCCAGCGAGCAAAAAGCACCATACCGACGACCGGTTGCACCATGGTAACAACGGCGTTGCTCAGTGTATGTGACTGATTCTGGGATATTTGAAAGGATTCAACATTGGCCGCACCGCCTCGACGGGGGCGCTGATGCGGCAGTAAGGAATGCGCACGCCGTGCGCGTCCCTCCCACCGCGTTTTCCAGTACCACGGCGGCCGGCCACCGGGGGGATTACTGGTAGTAGGCGTTCTCGGTGTTGGAGTGGTCGGTCACATCCCGAACCGCGGTGATCTCCGGCACCCGCTCCTTGAGGGTGGTCTCGACACCCTGCTTCAGGGTCAGACTGACTGCGGAGCAGCCCTGGCAACCGCCACCGAAGCGCAGTACCGCGACCGACTCATCCACGATTTCCACCAGCGACACGTCACCGCCGTGGGCCGCCAGGTTGGGATTGATTTCCGAAGCCAGGACGTAGTTGACCCGGTCCGGTAGAGGCGCGTCGTCGTCCACCTTGGGAACCTTGGCGTTGGGCGCCTTGATGGTCAATTGACCGCCCATCTGGTCCTTGGAGTAGTCAACGAAGGCTTCCTCAAGGAACGGAACCGAGTTGTGGTCCAGGTACAGGGTGAACTTGCCCAGGTCCAGCTGCTCGTCGGTGGGAACCACTTCGTTGGGCGGGCAGTAGGCCAGACAGGTCTCGGCGTTCTTGGTGCCGGGCTGGGTCACGAAGATACGAACGCCCATGCCTTCTACATCCTGCTTGTCGATCAGTTGCGCAAGATAATCCCGTGCGGGATCTGTCACAGTAACCAGTGCCATGTTTTCAACCCATTTGAAAGTTTGAATTTATTTTAAGGGACTTCGTCAGAACATGAAAGACCAAGTAAAATACTAGGTCTTTCTGCAGGTACAGACTTTTACCTACGACGGGGTGACGCAATGGGCTGCCGGAACAGTCCAAGATAATCGTGATTCGTACTAAGACGGGCCCCGGCATTTTTGCTATGATCCCGCGCCATTGGCACAAATACGACGTTACAAACGACACCCGGAAGTATTGATATGACCGATCGCAACACCCGTCTGGAACAACTCCACAAGGCCTTGCAAGAGCGCATCGTGGTCCTTGATGGCGGTATGGGCACCATGATCCAGAACCTGAAGCTGGACGAACAGGCGTTCCGCGGCGATCGGTTTGCCGACTACGATCGGGAAGTCCAGGGCAACAACGACCTGCTCAACCTGACCCAACCCGCCCTGCTCCGCACCATTCACGCCGATTACCTGGACGCCGGCGCCGACATCATCGAGACCAACACCTTCAACTCCACCCAGTTGTCCCAGGCGGATTACGGCCTGGAGTCGATTGCCAAGGAATTGAACGTGGCGGCGGCGCAACTGGCCCGCGACGTTGCCGACGAGTTCACCGCCCGCAATCCGGACAAGCCGCGCTTCGTGGCCGGCGCGGTTGGGCCGACGTCACGCACCGCCTCCATCTCGCCGGACGTCAACAACCCGGGCTACCGCAATGTGGATTTCCAGACTCTGGTGGACAACTACTACGAGGCGGTGGAAGGCCTGGTCGAGGGCGGCTGTGACCTGATCCTGATCGAGACCATTTTTGACACCCTGAACGCCAAAGCCGCCATCTACGCGACCCAGCAGTACTTCGAAGACGCCGGCGTCGAGCTGCCGATCATGATTTCCGGCACCATCACCGATGCCTCCGGTCGCACCCTCTCCGGTCAGACCACAGAAGCATTCTGGAACTCGGTCGCCCACGCCAAGCCAATTTCGGTCGGCCTGAACTGCGCCCTGGGTGCCGACGCCCTGCGTCCTTATGTAGAAGAGCTGTCGGCCAAGGCCGAAACCTTCGTCAGCGCGCACCCCAACGCCGGTCTGCCCAACGAATTTGGCGAATACGACCAGACGCCCGAGGAGATGGCCGAGATCATCGAGGGCTTCGCCCGGGACGGCTTCCTTAACATCATCGGGGGCTGCTGCGGCTCTCGCCCCGACCACATCGAAGCCATCGCCAACGCCGTTGCCAAATACCCACCGCGCGCGATCCCCGACCGCAAAAAGGCCCTGCGCCTGTCCGGGCTGGAGCCCTTCACCGGCGACGAGAACACCCTGTTCATCAACGTGGGTGAGCGCACCAACGTCACCGGCTCCAAGCGCTTCCTGCGCCTGATCAAGGAAGAGCAGTACGAGGAAGCCCTGAGCGTGGCCCGGGACCAGGTGGAAAACGGCGCCCAGATCATCGACATCAACATGGACGAGGGCATGCTCGAGTCCAAAGATGTCATGGTGACCTTCCTGAACCTGGTGGCCTCGGAGCCGGACATCTCCCGGGTACCGATCATGATCGACTCCTCCAAGTGGGAGGTGATCGAAGCCGGCCTGCGCTGCATTCAGGGCAAAGCCGTGGTGAACTCCATCAGCCTGAAGGAAGGCGAGGACGAGTTCATCAAGCGTGCCCGGGACTGCATGCGCTATGGTGCCGCCGTGGTGGTCATGGCCTTTGACGAGCAGGGCCAGGCCGACACTTACGAGCGCAAGACCGAGATCTGCCAGCGCTCCTACGAGGTGTTGACTGGCATTGGCTTCAACCCGGCCGACATCATTTTTGACCCCAACATCTTCGCCATCGCCACCGGGATCGAGGAGCACAACAACTACGCCGTCGATTTCATCGAGGCGACCCGCTGGATCAAGACCAACCTGCCCCACGCCTCCATTTCCGGTGGCGTCAGTAACGTGTCTTTCTCGTTCCGGGGCAACGACGTGGTGCGCGAGGCCATCCACTCGGTGTTCCTCTACCACGCCATCAAGGCCGGCATGAACATGGGGATCGTGAACCCGGGCCAGCTGGTGATCTACGATGAGATTGACCCCGAGCTTAAGGAGCGGGTCGAGGACGTGGTCCTCAACCGTCGGGACGACGCCACCGACCGGCTGCTGGAGATTGCCGAGCGCTTCAAGGGCAAAGGTGGCAAGACCCAGGAAGAGGACCTGGCCTGGCGCGAGTGGCCGGTGAAAAAGCGGCTCGAGCATGCGCTGGTCAAGGGCATCACCACCTACATCGTCGAGGACACCGAGGCCTGCCGGCTGAATGCCAGCCGTCCCATCGAGGTCATCGAAGGCCCGCTGATGGCCGGCATGAACGTGGTTGGCGACCTGTTTGGCGACGGCAAGATGTTCCTGCCCCAGGTCGTCAAGAGCGCCCGGGTCATGAAACAGGCGGTGGCCCACCTGATTCCGTTCATTGAGGCGGAAAAGACCGAGGACCAGAAGGCCAAGGGCAAGATTCTCATGGCCACCGTTAAAGGCGACGTACACGATATCGGCAAGAACATCGTCGGCGTGGTCCTGCAGTGTAACAACTACGAGGTCATCGACCTGGGCGTGATGGTGCCCTGCGACAAGATCCTGGAGACTGCGAAAGCGGAGAACGTCGACATCATCGGGCTCAGCGGCCTGATTACCCCATCCCTGGACGAGATGGTCCACGTGGCCCGGGAAATGCAGCGGCTCGACTTCAATATTCCGCTGATGATCGGTGGCGCCACCACCTCCAAGGCGCACACTGCCGTCAAGATTGAACCTCAGTACAAGAACGACATTGCACTGTACGTGTCCGATGCCTCCCGCTGCGTCAACGTGGCCTCCCAGCTGCTGAGTTCCACCGGCAAGCCCAATTTGGTGGATGCCGCCCGCACTGAGTACGATGAAATTCGCGAGCGCCGCAAGAACCGGGGCGAGCGCACCAAGCTGGTGTCCCTGGACCAGGCCCGCGAACGTGCCCCGAGCATCGACTTTACCGACTACACACCGCCCAAGCCCGCGTTCACCGGGATCAAGGTCTTTGACGACTATGACCTGAACGAGCTGGTGGACTACATCGACTGGACTCCCTTCTTCATCTCCTGGGACATGTCCGGCAAGTACCCCGGTATTTTCGACGACCCCAAGCGTGGCGAAGCCGCGCGCACGCTGTTTGACGACGCTCAGAAGATCCTGCGACAGATGATCGACCAGAAACGGGTCAAGGCCCGCGGCGTGATCGGCTTCTGGCCGGCCCATCGGCGTGGCGACGACATCGTTGTGTACCGGGACGACAGCCTGAGCGAGGAACTCACCACCCTGCACCACCTGCGCCAGCAGGACGAGAAAGCACCGGGCAAGCCGATGATGGCATTGTCCGACTTTGTCGCCCCGGAGGGTTCGGAGCAGATCGATTACGTGGGCGGTTTCGCGGTGACCACCGGCATTGGCGCCGAGGAGTTTTCCCTGGAATTCAAGGATCGCAACGACGACTACAACGCGATCATGGTCAAGGCCCTGGCCGACCGGCTCGCGGAGGCCTTCGCCGAGCGCATGCACGAGCGGGTCCGGAAGGAATTCTGGGGTTATGCTTCCGAAGAAGGCCTGAGCAACGAGGATCTGATCAAGGAACGCTACCGGGGCATTCGTCCGGCGCCGGGCTATCCGGCCTGTCCTGAGCACACCGAAAAGGGAACCCTGTTCGAATTGCTGGAAGCGACCGCCACGACCGGCATTGAGTTGACCGAGCATTTCGCGATGTTCCCGGCCGCGGCTGTATCCGGCTGGTACTTCGCCCACCCCCAGGCAAAATACTTTGCGGTCGGGAAAATTGGCGCAGACCAGGTGGAAGACTATGCTGAACGCAAAGGCGTCACCAAAGCGGAAGCGGAACGCTGGCTGGCACCGAGCCTGGCCTACGATCCTGCGGAGTGACACTCGGGGCGGCGCCGTCACCTGAAGCGAGTGCAGCAATGACCGGCCAATCCAAGACCGACGACAAGCAACACCGGACCAGTCCCGGGGTTCTGAAAGTCATGCAGAGTATTCTCGCCGGCGCGTTCGGCGTCCAGTCGGACAAGCGCCGGGAAGAGGATTTCTCAAGCCACAGCCCCTGGCCCTATATCATCGCCGGGGTGCTGTTCACCGCAGGCTTTGTGGTGGGGCTGATTCTGATCGTGCAGATGGTGCTGGCGAACCAGTAAGCTACTGGCCGGAAACCCAGACCACAGCGAACGCGACCACAAGCAGTACCAGCAATACAGCTGCTACAGCGTCAACCTGGCTGTCTGAATGCGCGGATTTTTTCATCGTGCTTCCTCGTTGGATGCTGTACTCGTCAAATTATTGTTATTAAGGGAGGCGCCGGACGCACGGCCCGAGCCTCCTTTCAGTAAAGCCCCAAACCCCCGATTCGTCCAGTTTCCCGCCCGGGCTGTATATCGCCTCAATCGATAAACATATTTAGAAATAATCATTTTAAGAATAATAGCGCGGTGATATCCTGCCGGGCAGATATAAGGCCCGCCCCTGGCCGGCCGTCACGACGCTTTGAATCAGGACGTTCCCTATGTACGTATACGATGAACACGATCGGCAAATTGCCGCCGAACGGGTTGCCCAATTCCGGGATCAAACCGAGCGAGCCCTGGCCGGTGAGCTTGCCGAGGAAGAATTTCTCCCGCTGCGCCTGCAGAACGGGCTCTACGTTCAGCGTCTGGCGCCCATGCTGCGGATTGCCGTGCCTTACGGCATGCTGCGCTCTGATCAGTTGCGCCGCCTGGCCCGCATCAGCCGGGATTACGACAAGGGCTACGCCCATTTCACCACCCGGCAGAACGTTCAGCTGAACTGGCCGGAACTGGAAGATGTGCCTGACATTCTGTCGGAACTGGCGGAAGTGGAAATGCACGCCAACCAGACCAGCGGCAATTGCATCCGTAACACCACCACCGATCAGTTTTCCGGCGTTCAGTCGGATGAAATCGCCGATCCTCGGCCCTACTGCGAGATCATCCGCCAGTGGTCGACCTTCCATCCGGAATTCGCGTTTCTGCCACGGAAGTTCAAGGTCGCGGTGAACGCGTCCGAGAAAACCGACCGCGCCGCCATTCAGGTCCACGACATCGGCCTGCAGATGGTTCGCAACGACGCCGGCGAACTCGGTTTCCGGGTGCACGTGGGCGGCGGCCTGGGCCGTACCCCGATGGTTGGGCCGGTAATCCGGGAGTTCCTGCCGGAACTGGACCTGCTGACCTATCTGGAAGCGGTACTGCGGGTGTACAACCGCTACGGCCGTCGCGACAACAAGTTCAAGGCCCGGATCAAGATCCTGGTCAAGGCCCTGACCCCGGAAGGCTTCGCCGAGAAGGTCGAGGCTGAGTGGGAGCATATAAAGGACTCCCCGACCCGGCTGACCCCGGACGCCATTGACCGAATCCAGGGCTTCTTCACCGAGCCGGCCTACGCCGCTCTGGATAATGCCACCGACCTGCTGGCCAAGCAGCGCTTCGAGAACCGGGACTTTGACCAGTGGCTGAGCCACAACGTCGATACCCACAAAAAGCCCGGGTACGCCATCGTAACCCTGACCATCAAGGAAACCGGCACACCGCCGGGCGACGTCACCGATCGCCAGCTGGAACAGATTGCCGATCTGGCGGACCAGTACAGCTTCGGCGAGGTGCGGGTTACCCACCAGCAGAACGTCGTGCTGGCCGACGTGCGTCAGGATCAGCTGTTTGAACTCTGGCAGGCCCTGGTGCCCAAAGGGTTTGGCACCGCCAACCTGAACACTCTGACCGACGTGATCTGCTGCCCCGGTGGCGACTACTGCGCCCTGGCCAACGCCAAATCGATTCCGGTGGCGGAAGCCATCCAGCGCCGCTTTGACGACCTGGACTTCCTGTACGACCTGGGCAACATCGACCTGAACATCTCCGGTTGCATGAACGCCTGTGGCCACCACCACGTAGGCAACATTGGCGTGCTGGGGGTCGACAAGAAAGGCGAGGAGTTCTACCAGATCAGCCTGGGCGGTTCGTCCCACCACGACGCCACCATTGGCAAGATTCTCGGGCCGTCGTTCGCCCGCGAGGACATGCCGGACGTCATCGCCAAAATCATTGATGTGTACGTCGACAAGCGGACCGAGGAAGAAACCTTCCTCGACACCTACCGTCGCGTTGGAATTGATCCTTTCAAGGAGCGGGTCTATGCCTGAAGTAATTTCCCACGATGGCAGCATCCGTCAGGATGACTGGCTGGTTGTTGCCCGGCCGGCGGAAGGCGAGTCGCTGGACATTCCGGCCCAGCAGAACGCCCTGATCCCGGCCGACCTCTGGGTTGCCGGTTACGAGCACTTTGCCGGTCGCGCCGACATCGGCGTCTGGTTCGACAGCCACGACGAGCCCGAGATCCTGGCCGACAAGGTCAACGAGCTGCCGGTGATCGCCGTCAATTTCCCCAAGTTCAGCGACGGACGCGGCTACAGCATCGCCCGGCTGCTGCGCGAACGTTTTGGTTACAGCAACGAGCTGCGCGCCATTGGCGACGTGCTGCTGGACCAGCTTCAGTTCATGAAGCGTTGCGGTTTCGACAGCTACGCCCTGCGTCCGGACAAGGACATCAACAAGGCGGCCCGCTGCCTGAACTTCTTCAGCCAGGGCTACCAGGCGGCGACCGACACGGATCAACCCCTGTTCCGGCGTCGCGCGTCCTGATAGGACGCACCGTCAGACACAAAAAAAGCCTGCCATGACGGCAGGCTTTTTTCGTTTCGGGTGGCCAATAACGCGGCCCCGCCCTCAGCGCTGGTGATCGAGTACGATCTTACCGGCCGAGGCCCCCTCGAGAAACGCTTTCAGGGCCGAGTCCAGCTCACCCCGACCGATGTCCCGGGCCGATGCCTCGGTGGCCGTGCAGGCCCAATCCTGAGACAGCTTGCCCCAGACCTGGCGCTTGTCCGCCAGGGGGATTTCCACCGAGTCGACGCCGAGCAGATTGACCCCGCGCAGAATGAACGGCAAGACCGTGGTTGGCAGCTGCGGGCCGGCAACCAGGCCACAGCAGGCCACCGAACCACCGGGCTGGATCTGCTTCAGCAGCTCTGCCAGCGGATTACCACCCACGGTATCCACGGCATTGGCAAAGACCGGTTTCACCAGCGGCTTCTTGGATTCCGCCAGGGCGTCGCGACCGACCACCTCGTTCGCGCCCAGCCGCTTGAGTTCGGCTTCGTGCTCGGCTTTGCCGCTGATGGCCACGACGTCGAAGCCCAGCTTGGCCAGCAGCTCCACCGCGACACTGCCAACCGCACCGCTGGCACCGGAAACCGCCACCGGCCCTTGCTCGGGGGCGGCGCCCATGGTCAACAGCTTCTGGACGCAAAGACCGGCGGTCAGGCCCGCCGTGCCATAGATCATGGCGGTCCGGGCATTCCAGCCCGCCGGCATGGGCACGCACCAGGCCGCCGGCACCCGGATGAATTCGCCGAACCCGCCATCGGTGTTCATCCCCAGGTCAAAACCGGTCACGATCACCTGGCTACCCGGGGTGAAGTTGGCCACCGCTGACTCGACCACCTCTCCGGCGGCATCGACGCCCGGGGTATGGGGATAGCTGCGGGTCACCCCCTTGTTACCGGACGCCGACAGCGCGTCCTTGTAATTCAGGGAGGAGTGGGAAACCCGAATCAGTACCTCGCCATCCGGCAGGTCCGCGGTGTTCAGGGTCTGCTCGCGGCCGACGTAGGCGCCGTCCTGCTCTTCAACCCGCCAGGCTTTGTACTCGGTGTTCGCTGTCATCGTTGTTCCCCACCCTTGTTGTGCTAGTGAATGTTCTGGTTCCTAAATGCGCTCAACACCCGCCACACGGTATGCTCAAGCGCAGCGCTGGTTGCCAGGCCAAGCTTCTCGGGCAGCGAGCGCTTGCGCTGGTACGCCACCGAGACTACGTCGGCGCGATCACAGGCCTCAATCAGATATTCGTCTGAGGTCTTGATCTCGTCGATCAGGTTCACATCCAGCGCCCGCTTGCCGAACCAGATGTCGCCGTTGGCCACGGCACCGATGTCGACACTGGGCCGACGTTCACTGACGTATTCCTTGAACAGCACATGGGTGTCCTCAAGGTCTTCGAGGAATTTCTGACGCCCCTTGTCGGTGTTTTCACCAAACACCGTCATGGTCCGCTTATGCTCGCCGGCGGTCAGCACCTCGAAATCGACGTCGTTTTTCTTGAGCAGGCGATGGAAATTCGGCAGTTGGGCGACCACGCCAATCGACCCCAGGATGGCGAACGGCGAGGCCACGATCCGGTCGGCAACACAGGCCATCATGTAGCCGCCACTGGCGGCGACCTTGTCGACGCACGCGGTCAATTTAATGCCCTTGCTCCGGACGCGGTCGAGCTGGGCGGCCGCCAAACCATAGGAGTGCACCAGCCCGCCGCCGCTTTCCAGGCGAATGACCACTTCGTCGCGCTCGGCATCAGCCACGCTGAGTACCGCGGTGATGGCACGGCGCAGAGGGTCGGTGTCGCTGGCTTTGATATCGCCATCGAAATCCAGCACGAACACTCGGGCGGTTGGCTCCCGGGCCTCCGCGCCGTCTTTGTGCTGGGCCTTCTCTGCCTTCTTCCTGGCTTTCTCTTCCTTCTTGCGGGCCTTGGCAAAGGCCTTGCGTTCGGAACCCGACATCAATCTGGCCTGAATGGCCTCCCGCAGCTTGGTGTACTTCTCATTCAGCTTGCGAATTTTCAGTTCGCCGTCGCTGCCGTGGTCCTCGCGATCTTTCTGGGCCGAGGCGACGATGACCGCCACGACCACGATGACGGCCACGGCGAAGGTGACAACCTTGGCGAGGAACAAACCGTATTCTGTCAGGAACTCCAAAGTGCTTCTCCAGATGGTATTGAAAACAACAGAGTGTAACTTACCGAATTTAGGGTGATAAGCAGAACGAAAAAATTAAAACAAGCGTTCGACCGAGCTTGACACTTGCAGACTCTAACCATAAAGTCGGATGGCGAGTCGGCTCCAGACCCACAGCCCCGATCAGGCTCCAAGAGCCAGGGACATTGAAGCCGTCACCATGACAAGACAACCATCAAAAGGGTAGAACAATGTCTGTAGCTCAGGTATTCGAACAGCTCGAACAGAACTTCAACGCAGACGCCGCACAGGGCCTGGATCTGGTTTTCCAGTTCGACATCGAAGACGACAAGACCTATCACCTGGTCATCAACGATGGCACCTGCAAACTGCACGAAGGCGCCCACGACGATCCTTCTGTCACCCTGATCATGAACTCTGAGACTCTGCAGGGTATCGTATCCGGCGAGACTGACGGCATGCAGGCGTTCATGGCCGGTCAGCTGCGTGCTGAAGGCGACATGATGCTGGCTACCAAGCTGGGCGAACTGTTCAAGATGGGCTGATTGCTCAGACGAACAAAAAAACCTGCGCACTGCGCAGGTTTTTTTTGCCTGAACCCTCACCATTACTCGTCCCAGCGTTCGACCGCTTCCCTCGCCTGCTCGTTCATCGGCACGGCCACCAGCCCGGAGGCCGACAGCCGCACGTCAAACACCGCACCGTCCCGCATGGGCATGAACGTGGCGTTGCCATACACACCCTCTACGAACGGCATATTGAACTCGCGATCCAGCTCCCACAAATCCAGCCAGAACCGGTCGCCCAGGCCAATTATCGTCCGCGGCGCGGTCCGTTCCTGCTCCAGCGACGTGTACCGCCCACCCAGCCGCTCGAGCCGATAACCCGGCGCTATGCCCAGCCACCGCAATGGCCCGGAAAACCGGATAATGCGGGCATCCAGTTGCCACTGATCGCCACGCAGGGTTTCCGTCAGGTTCTTGTCATCGCGCGGCTTCATGGTCACCAGCCAGACCTGCTCGCCCTGACGCTGGATGGAAATGGTCGCCACCGTCTGCATACCCGCCAACGACTGATAGCCGGCAACGTTGACCGCAATCACCAGGCTGTACAGACCAAACACAATAATGGCAAAAACCGCCATGCCCTTGAGCCAGCCCAGCAGCCATCGGGGCCGGAGGAAGAACAGCAGTCCCAGGATCACCAGCAGCGCTCCGAACGCGCCCAGCACCATGGTTGCAAGATCGTGGGACATGGGAGTTAAAGGCCTACGTCGTCCAGGGAGGTTTCAGCCAGCTTGAGCAGGTCGGCATTCCGCTCCTCCCGCTGACCAATGCTTTCAATGTAGTACTCGAGGGAGGTAAGCGCGTCCGCCAGCGCTTCCAGCACCTGCATCGGCGGCGCCTCCCGGGCGTCCAGCAATCGTTCCTGGATCGACCCGGCCACCCGCTCGAGCACGGTCGCCGCCGAGGGGTCGTTGACCATCTGCAATCCGCCCCAGATGCTGTGCAGGGTGCTAGGCAGATTGGCCAGGTGCAGTTTGTCGTAATCCGATTCCATGAACGCGGTGATGGCCCGTTTCGCCAGGGTCAGCGCGCCGCGTGCCTCGTCGGCTACCACAAACAGAGCTTCGCGCAGGTACACCGACTCGTCCCGACCCAGCTGGCTGTTGGCCAGCGCGTCGGTCTCCGAGGTGATGCCCCGGGTCACAATCTGGACGATGGCGTCTTCGATGCCCAGCACCGAATCCGCCAGCCGGTACAGCTCCTCATCGCCGGGCAGCCGGGACTCTGCTTCCCAGGTGCGCAGGCGCTTGGCCTCATCCCGGGACACGCCCGCGAGCTTGCTGAGGTCCAGCATCACCAGGGTGTTGGCCAGGCGGTCCAGAGCGTCGGCGATGGACGACAGCTCGGCCAGGTCCGGTTCGATGCCGCGTTCGATGATGTCCAGCTTGTCCTTCAGCTGATTCAGTTCGTCCTGCAGGGCGTCCGACAACGACTTGAGCACATCGGTCCCTGGGCCGTAGAGGCGCCGGGCATGGGCCTCGAGTATTGCGTCCGGGAAGTCCGTCGGCGCCAACTGGTAGGCCGACAGCACCGCGGTGACCTCGGGGTTGGCGGAGCCACTGCGATACAGCAGGTAGACCAGATCCCGAACCAGGGAGTCCGGGGCGTCCTTGGCGGTGGCCACCTTGCCAACGTAGACCACCTCCCGGGCATATTTTTCAATACGCATGAGCATGCGCTTGCGCGCCTTGGTGAACCCCATGGCCCGGTCGAGCATGGTGTCGGCGACGATCGACACCAGGCACCACAGCTGTCCCATGGGTGCGCCCTGGCACAACCGCGCCAGGCCTCGGGCTGCCCGCCCCACCAGCTTCTTGCTGACCACATCGTTACGATCGCGCAGGATACTCAGCAACGCCACCTGCAGGGTCAGTCGCATGCGCCGGGCCATCACCTCGTATTCCGCGTCGTCGCCATCGAATGGCTGCAGACTCAGCCCGGCGCAGAAGTCCGGCCGCTCTTTCACATCGACGTCAAAGAAACAGGATTCGGGATAGGGTTTTTCCCGGCGGGCTTCGCGCAGGTCATTGATCACCGGCAACAACAGTTCCGGATGGTCCTCACGCTGTTGGTGGTAATACTCCACGTAGCGCCGCAGGATGAAGAGCGCGCTGTTGAGGGTGGTCAGGAGGATGTTTTTGTCGTCGTTGGCGCCGACGGGGACGTCGTTGGCCATGCTGACCGCTTCCTGACACAGCAGGGTGCCGCCCCGCAGCTCCACCAGGATGAAGATGCCGCGCAACTGATTCAGGAAGTCCACGCAATTCTGGAGGTCTTCACCGCTCTCACGGTTTTCCTGGAAGCGCTCGAGACTGGATTCGGCCTGTTTGATGGTTTGCTCTATTTCGCTCTTCACCAAATCAAACGACTGCGATTTCGTCGCCAGAGACGATTGAACCATAAACGCTTCCTGTTATTGTGCGGAGACTACCGCGTCCTAAACCGTGACTGCAGCCCGTCCGGTAAACTGACAGGCGTTTATTGTTGTGAGCCGGTTCAACCCTTTCCGGCCTGCCCGTAAAAAACGGGGCGAACGTCCGCTAAAACTGGCGAACTTGTCATTACTTATAACATAAAACTCATGTAGCTCAAGAAAGCCGGAATGTAACATTTGGTACACACCGGCCCGACCCTCAATCGCCCTGCTGAAGCTTGCCCCAGACCGTACCGCCAGCCTGCTTTTCCAGCATGGCCATGAACTCCTCATGGGCTTCGCTCTCATCGTCCGACGCCTGAATCACCGTTAACGGCGAACGGTCGCTGGGCAATCGGCGAATCCCTCCGGTACCGCTTCCCCCTTCGGCTCCGGCGTCCAGGGACAGGGCGGTCTGACCGCCGGTCAGCAGCAGATAGACATCGGCCAGGATCTCGGCGTCCAGCAAGGCGCCGTGCAGCTCACGATTGCTGTTGTCGACACCGTACCGCTTACAGAGGGCGTCCAGGCTGTTCTTCTGGCCCGGGTGCTTCTTCCGGGCAATGGCCAGGGAGTCAACGATGCCACAGTGGTCCGCAGTTTTGCGCACCGGCTTCAAGCGCGCGAATTCCGCATCCATGAAGCCGACGTCGAACGCCGCGTTATGGATGACCAGCTCCGCGCCCTTGATGAACTCGAAGAAGTCGTTGGCGATCTCAGCGAACTTGGGTTTGTCCGCGAGAAACTCGTTGGTGATCCCGTGCACGGTGATGGCTTCCGCCTCCACCTCCCGCTCAGGGTTGATGTACACGTGGTAGTTGCGCCCGGTGAGCTGGCGTTCGACCACTTCCACGCACCCGATCTCGATGATCCGGTGGCCCTCGTTAGGGTCGATACCGGTGGTTTCTGTATCCAGTACTATTTGTCTCATAACTCAGTCTTGCCCGGTGTCTTCGGTGTCAGGCGCTGGCCAGCTCGGCCACGCCCTGATTTGCCAGTTCATCGGCCAGTTCATTGTCGGGAATACCGGCGTGGCCCTTGACCCAGTGCCAGTTGACCCGGTGCCTGGCCGTCTCGGCGTCCAGCTCGCGCCACAGATCGTCGTTCTTGACCGGCTTCTTGGCGGCGGTTTTCCAGCCGTTGCGCTTCCAGCCCGACAACCATTCGGTGATGCCTTTGCGAACGTACTGGGAGTCGGTGTACAGCTCCACGTCGCACGGGCGTTTCAGCGCCGCCAGGCCGCGGATGGCCGCCATCAGCTCCATTCGGTTGTTGGTGGTGTTGCGCTCACCACCGTGCAGGGTCTTGCGCACATCGCCGTAGCGCAAGACCACGCCCCAGCCACCGGGGCCAGGGTTCCCTTTACAGGCGCCGTCGGTGTACAGAATCACCTTGCCGGACATGGTTACTCCTATCGGTCGTATTTAATCGGATTTTCCAGGCAGGAACTGCCGTTGCGCACAGCCCCGGGAGGCGCCAACGGTGCGGGTGCCGGACAAGGAGATCACCTTGGCCTGTCGCCACGGCGGTCGGCGGGGCAGACCCGCGTATACGCGTTTTTTCGCAAGGATACAGTAATAGGCGCCAACAGGCAGGATTCGGTTTCCCGCGAGGCGGGCATCGAGCCCGTCCAGGGGCCGCCGGCCACTGCGCTGCATAGGCAACCGGAAGAACCGGGTGACCGACGCCTCGACATTGAAGCCCAGCAGATGCAGCCAGTCCTCCATGCGCCCACGCAGCAGGAACCGACCACCCCACGGACCTTCCCGATGCCGGGAAACGAGCCGACGCAGTCCCCACAGGCTCATCGGGTTGAAGCCCATCAACGCAATGGTGCCCTCGCCTCTCAACACCCTGGCGGCTTCCCGGATCACTTCATGGGGGTACTGACTGAAATCGGCGCTGTGATGCAGGATCACCAGGTCCATGGAATCACCGGGAAACGGCAGTTCGTGGGCGGCACAGACCGTCACTCCATCCGGGATGTGTGGGTGCCACCGGGGCGTGGTCATGATCCGCTGGACGAAATCCGTTCCGGTCGCCAGCGGCAGGCGGTGGCTGACCCCGACCTGGATCTGGCGCGCGCCGGTGAGTCGCGCCAGCTCGTGGTCGAGCATGGCCCGTTGATCGGCCAGCAATGCCCGACCAAGCGGGGTGCCGAACCACCGCTCGAAACTTTCGTGTCGTACCGGGTAATTGATGACGCCAGGCTCTTTCACACCGTCCGCTCCAGCAACCAGGGCCCGCTGTTGGGGCCATGTCTGTAATGATCTATCATATCAGGCACACTCGTTTTGCACATGTGGGGTTTTATGTTGACCATCTCCGCCATTCCGGCCTTTAGCGACAATTACATCTGGTGCCTGTCCAACCCTGACAATGGCAAGGCGCTGGTCGTTGACCCCGGCCAGGCCGATCCGGTGGTTGATCGCCTGGCCGAGCAGGGGCTGGTCCTCGACACCATCCTGATCACTCACCACCACCCCGACCATGTCGGTGGCGTGAGCCAGCTGATGAAGGCCTTCCCCGAGTGCCAGGTAACCGGTCCTGCAGACTCCCCATTCAAGGGCTGCACCAGTACCGTTCGCCCCGGTGACGAAGTGAGCTGGGAAGGCATGACCTTCCAGGTACTGGGCGTGCCCGGCCACACCCTGGACCACATCGCCTATTTCTCCGACACCGAGATCAACGGGCGACCGGTGCTGTTTTGCGGCGACACCCTGTTTGTGTGCGGCTGCGGCCGGCTGTTCGAAGGCAAACCCGCGCAGATGCGCCAGTCGCTGCAGACCCTGCGGGCGCTTCCGGAAAAAACCGCGGTGTACTGTGCGCACGAGTACACCCTGGCGAATCTGAAGTTCGCCCGCAGTTGGCTGCCCAACGACCAGGGCCTCAAGGACTTTGAAGCACGGTGTCAGGAGCGGCGCGAGCGTGGTGAAGCGACGGTACCGTCGGTGCTGGCCGAGGAAAAAAGACTGAACCCGTTCCTGCGCTGGGACGACCCCGCCGTGGTTGATGCCGCCCGGAATTACTGCGCCACTCACGGACTGCCGGCCGATTCGGACAACGCCATCTTCGCCGCCATTCGCCACGGCAAGGATAACTTTTAGGCGGTTAACAAATCCTCTCAAGGACGTAACGAGCGGATTCTTGACCCTCCGAAAAGGGCTCCCATAGAATCGTTCCAATTTTGTGACAGTCACCCATTAGACAGGCCGGATTTCGCGACAGATCTTCCGGCTTCAACTGTAAGCCGGAAGTATTCTATGTCCGTCAAAAGATGGTCTTTACTCGTGTTCGCCGGGGCGTTGGCCACCGGCTGTAGTCTCCTGAATCAGCCCGTGGAGGACTGGGACAGCCCCACGGCCTGGTTCAGTGACGACGATACCGACGAGGGCGAAACCAACCCGCTGGAATCCGAAGAAGTGACGGTCGCCACCGGGGATGAGGAACTGAAGCAATCGGTGGTCGCCGGTGACGGCGAAGACGCCACCGCCGACAGCCCCCTGGATGACGCCATCGCGCCGGAGTTGCGCACCACCGCACGGGACGCCCGGGCCAAACTGGACGACCCCGAGCAGCAGCCGACCGAGACCGACGCCGCACAGGAAGATCTCTGGACCCGACTGCGGGCCGGCTTCGCCCTCAACCATGACGTCGACAATGAGCGGGTGCGCGACCAGCTGAACTGGTACGCCAGTCACCCCGGCTACATCAACCGGGTGGTGGACCGGGGCAGTCGTTACCTGCACTACATCATCGGTGAGATTGAGAAACGCGATCTGCCGACAGAGTTTGCGCTGTTGCCCGTGGTTGAGAGCGCCTTCGATCCGTTTGCCTACTCCCACGGTCGCGCGGCCGGGCTGTGGCAGTTCATTCCCTCTACCGGCAAGTACTTCGGTCTGACCCAGAGCTGGTGGCATGACGATCGCCGGGACGTGGTCGCAGCCACCGATGCCGCCCTGACCTACCTCGACCGCCTGGCCAAACGGTTCGACGGCGACTACACCCTGGCGCTGGCTGCCTACAACAGCGGCGGTGGTACCGTGTCCAGCGCCATGCGCCGCAATCGGAAGCTGAACCGGCCCCAGGATTTCTGGTCGCTCGAGCTGCCCCGGGAAACCCGCCACTATGTGCCCAAGCTGATCGCCCTGGCCAAGATCTTTGACCAGCCAGAAGCCTATGGTATTGAGTTGCCGCCGCTGGAGAACAAGCCGTATTTCGAGATCGTGAAGACCGGCTCCCAGCTGGACCTCGCCCAGGCGGCGGAACTGGCGGACGTCGACGTGGATGAGATCTATCTGCTGAACCCGACCTACAATCGCTGGGCGACCAATCCGGACGGCCCGCACCGGCTGCTGGTGCCGCGGGAAAACGCCGACACCTTCCGCGCCGCGCTGGCAAAGATACCGGCCAACCAGCGGGTGTCCTGGCGCAACTACAAGGTGCAATCCGGGGACAGCCTGATCACCATTGCCCGCAAATTCTCCACCACGCCGTCGGTGATCCAGCAGGTGAACAAGCTGAACACCGACCTGATCCGCGTCGGCCAGCGCCTGATGATTCCGTCGGCCAGTAAGGGCTCCGACACCTACGCGCTCAGTGCCTCCCAGCGCCTCGAACGCAAACAGGAGCGCAAACGGGATGGCAACAAGGTCCGCTACACCGTGCGCCGGGGCGACACCTTCTGGGACATTGCCCGGGACCACCGGGTCTCGGTCCGCGAGGTGGCCGCCTGGAATGGCATGGCGCCCGGCGACCCACTGATTCCCGGCAAGGAACTGGTGATCTGGTCCAAGACCGCGCAACCAAGTGTGGCGGCGGCTAGCAGCAGCCGTGGCAAGGCCATGGTCCGCAAGGTCGGGTACCGGGTCCGCAAGGGCGACAACCTGTCGTCAATCGCCAACCGGTTTTCCGTGAATGTGCAGGACATCGCAAGCTGGAACGACCTGAACACCTCACGTTATCTGCAACCCGGACAAAGTCTGGTACTCTACGTGGATATACGGAACAGTCCCTGATCGCCAGTATGCCGGTGCAGGAACTTTCCCTAACTACAAGAATCATAAGGGTTCATAATGGAACCTGAGGCGCCCCGACGGGATTCGGGGCGCCGGCCTGACACCCCGGAACGTGCGAGACCTATGACAAGCAAACGGACAGCCTCATACCTGAAACCGATTCTCCCCTTTCTCGCCTCCCTGGCTCTGATGCCGCCGGTCCTCGCCGATGACCACAACACCGGCCCGGCCGAACCCCGTCACGGCATGGCCATGCACGGTGAGCCCAAATACCCCGAAGGCTTCTCGCACTTCGACTACGTAAACGCGGACGCGCCCAAGGGCGGAACCCTGAAGATGGCCGTGGTTGCCAATGGCTTCGATTCGTTCAACCCGTTCGACATCCGGGGTGTCGCCGCCGCTGGCATCAACACCTACCTGTACGACACCCTGATGGAGTCGTCCGACGATGAGCCGTTTTCGGCCTACGGCCTGATCGCGGAATCCATGGAGACCCCGGAGGATCGCAGCTACGTGGTCTTCAATCTGCGCGAGCAGGCCCGGTTCCACGACGGCGAACCGATTACCGCGGAAGATGTGAAATTCTCGTTCGAGACCCTGACCACCAAAGGGCATCCGTTCTTCCGCAACTACTACGCCGATGTCGCCTCGGTCACGGCCGTGACGCCACAGCGGGTGCGCTTCGACTTCAAACCCACCACCAACCGGGAACTGCCGCTGATCCTGGGACAGATGCCGGTGTTGCCCGCGCACTACTGGGCCGACCGGGACTTTGGCGGGAACGGCTTGACCCCACCCCTGGGCAGCGGCCCCTACCGGATTGGTGATTTTGAGGCCGGTCGTTCCATTGTCTACCAGCGGGTGGAAGACTACTGGGCCAAGGACCTGGGCGTTCGCAAGGGCCGGTTCAACTTCGACCAGATCCGCTACGACTACTACACCGACGACACGGTGGCATTGGAAGCCTTTAAGGCCGGCAATTTCGACTTCCGGGTGGAAACATCCGCCAAAAACTGGGCCACCGCCTACGCCGGCCCGAAATTCGACAGTGGCAAGATTGTGACCGAAGCCATCGACCACCAGCGCCCAACCGGGATGCAGGGGTTTGTATTCAACACCCGCCGGGACAAGTTCAGCGATCCTCGGGTACGGCAGGCCCTTGCCTACGCCTTCGACTTCGAATGGGCCAACCGCAACCTGTTTTACGGTCAGTACACCCGCACCGACAGCTATTTCGAGAACAGCGAACTGGCCTCCTCCGGGCTACCCGAGGGCCGTGAACTGGAACTGCTGGAGGCCTACCGGGACCAGCTGCCCCCCGAAGTGTTCAGCGAGACCTACCAGCCACCGGTAACCGATGGCCAGCAAGGAGTCCGGCAAAATCTGCGGCGCGCACTGGAACTGCTCCGCTCGGCCGGGTACGCCATCAAGGACGGCAAACTGACCCACACCGAAACCGGGACGCCGCTGGCGTTCGAAATCCTGCTGTTCCAGAAGAGCTTCGAACGGGTGGTTCTGCCGTTCAAGAACAACCTGGCCAAACTCGGCATCGAGGTTTCGGTTCGCCTGGTGGATTCCAACCAGTACGTGCAACGGGTGCGCGAGTTCGACTTCGACATGATCACCCAGGTGATGCCCCAGTCCGATTCCCCCGGCAACGAACAGCGCGAGTACTGGCACTCGGCCAACGTAGACGCCATCGGCTCCCGCAATTACATGGGCGTGAACAGCCCGGTGATCGACGATCTGGTGCGCCAGGTAATCCAGGCGCCGGATCGGGACGAGCTGGTGCAACGGGTACGGGCGCTGGACCGGGTGCTGTTGCACGGCCATTACGTCGTTCCCCATTGGCACCTGGCCAAGGATCGGGTGGCCTACTGGCGGCACCTGCAACGCCCGCAGATGACACCCAAGAACGGGGTCGACCTGGACAACTGGTGGGTAAAGCCCTGAGCCGTTGATTCTGACCCTCGCTGTAACGGAAGGAACTCCCCGCTAAATGGGCATCTATATTATCCGAAGGCTGGCGCTCATTATCCCGACCCTGATCGGGATAATGCTGCTCAACTTCGTGATCGTCCAGGCCGCCCCCGGGGGCCCGGTCGAGCAGCTGATTGCCGAGATGGAAGGTCACGGCGGCAGCGCCCTGGCCCGCGCCTCCGGCGGCGATGCCGGGGGCGAAGTGTCCAGCGCCTCGGGGGACAGCCGGGGCTCGCGCGGCATACCGGAAGAGCTGCTGCGGGAGATCGAAGTCATGTACGGCTTCGACAAGCCGCCTCACGAACGCTTCCTGAAAATGCTCGGCGACTACGCCACCTTCAATTTCGGCGATTCCTTTTTCCGGGAAAAGAGCGTGACCGACCTGATCCTGGAAAAGATGCCGGTGTCCATCTCCCTGGGCCTGTGGTCTACCCTGATCATCTATCTCATTTCCATCCCCCTGGGCATCCGCAAGGCGGTCACGGACGGCTCCCGCTTTGACGTCTGGAGCAGCTCCGCCATCGTGGTGGGCTACGCCATTCCCGGCTTCCTGTTCGCGATCCTGCTGATCGTTCTGTTCGCCGGCGGCAGCTACTTTGACTGGTTCCCGCTGCGGGGACTGACCTCGTCCAATTTCGACGAACTTACCTGGTACCAGAAGGTCGGCGACTATTTCTGGCACCTGGCGCTGCCGGTGACGGCCAATGTGATCGGTGGCTTTGCCACCCTCACCCTGCTCACCAAGAACTCGTTCCTGGACGAAATCAGTAAACAGTATGTGGTGACCGCCAGGGCCAAGGGGCTAGACGAGAAGCGCGTGCTCTACGGCCATGTGTTCCGCAACGCCATGTTGATCGTCATCGCCAGTCTGCCCGGGGTTCTGGTGGCACTGTTTTTCACCGGCTCGCTGCTGATCGAAGTGATTTTCTCCCTGGACGGCCTGGGCCTGTTGGGTTTTGAAGCAGCCCTGAATCGGGATTACCCGGTGATCTTCGGCACCCTCTACATCTTTACCCTGATGGGGCTGATCCTGAAGCTGATCAGCGACATCACCTACGTTCTGGTGGACCCCCGCATCGACTTCGAAAGCCGGGAGGGCGCCTGACCGTGAAGCCTCTGACCCCGATCCAGCAACGCCGGCTGCGAAATTTCCGGGCCAACCGCCGTGGCTTCTGGTCGCTGTGGGTCTTTCTGGCCCTGTTCGGCCTGTCCCTGGCGGCGGAGCTGATCGCCAACGACGCCCCGCTGATGGTGTCCTACCAGGGCGACCTCTATTTCCCGGTGGTCGAGGCGGTGCCGGAGGAAACCTTTGGTGGCTTCCTGCCCACCGAAGCGGATTACCGGGACCCGTTCATTGCCGATGAGATCCGGGCCAACGGCTGGTTGCTGTGGCCGCCCATCCGCTTCAGTTACGACACCATCAACTACGATCTCGACGTGCCCTCACCGGCGCCTCCCAGCGCCGAAAACTGGCTCGGCACCGACGATCAGGGCCGCGACGTGGCCGCCCGGGTGATCTACGGCTTCCGAATTTCCGTGCTGTTCGGCCTGACTCTGACCTTCGCCAGCTGCCTCGTCGGGGTAGCGGTCGGGGCCATCCAGGGGTACTACGGCGGCAAGATCGACCTGCTGGGCCAGCGCTTCATCGAGGTCTGGTCCGGTTTGCCGGTGCTGTACCTGCTGATCATCCTGTCCAGCATCGTGCAGCCCAACTTCTGGTGGCTGCTGGGCATCATGCTGCTGTTCAGCTGGATGGGGCTGGTGGACGTGGTGCGCGCGGAATTCCTTAGGGCCCGCAACTTCGAATACGTGAAAGCCGCCCGGGCCCTGGGTCTGGACAACCGCAAGATCATGTTCCGGCACATATTGCCCAACGCCATGGTCGCAACCCTGACCTTTCTGCCGTTCATCCTTACCGGCGCCATCACCGGCCTGACCTCACTGGATTTCCTGGGCTTCGGCCTGCCCTCCGGCTCACCCTCGCTGGGCGAGCTGATCGCCCAGGGCAAGGCCAACCTGCACGCACCCTGGCTCGGCATATCCGCGTTCGTGTCCCTGTCGGTGATGCTGACCCTGCTGGTGTTCGTGGGCGAGGCCGTGCGCGATGCCTTCGATCCGAGAAAGAGCTGATATGACCGAACTGCTGCAGATTTCCAACCTGTCCATCTGCTTCAACGGCGGCCCGCGGGTGGTGGACAACCTGTCCTTCGGCATTCGCGAGGGCCAGACCCTGGCGCTGGTCGGAGAAAGCGGCTCGGGCAAATCCATCTCGGCGTTGTCTATCCTGCGCCTGCTGGACGAGCGCCACGCCAGCTACCCCAGCGGCGAGATCCGGTTCCGCGGCGAGGATATGCTGCAGGCCAACGACCGGCGCCTGCGCCAGATTCGCGGCCGCCAGATCAGCATGATCTTCCAGGAACCGATGACGTCCCTGAACCCGCTGCACACCGTGGAAAAGCAGATCAGCGAGACCCTGGCGCTGCACAAGGGCCTGCGCAATTCCGCGGCCCGCAAGCGCTGCCTGGAGCTGCTCGACCTGGTTGGCATCCGGGATCCCGAGAGCCGGCTCGACAGCTATCCGCACCAGCTGTCCGGGGGGCAGAAACAACGGGTGATGATTGCCATGGCCCTGGCCAACGAGCCAGACCTGCTGATCGCCGACGAACCCACGACGGCGCTGGATGTCACCGTGCAGAAACAGGTGCTGGAGCTGCTGCGGGAGCTTCAGGCCAAACTCGGCATGGCAATCCTGCTGATTACCCACGACCTGAGCATTGTCCATCGCTACGCCGACCGGGTCGCCGTGATGGAGCGCGGCAAACTGGTGGAACACGCCGACACCGAAACCCTGTTTGAGCAGCCACAGCACCCCTACACCCGCATGCTGCTGGATGCCGAGCCTCCCGAGGCGCCACCGGCGATCAGCGCGGCGGCAGCACCGCTGCTGGAGGTCAAGGGTCTGGACGTGCGCTTTCCCACCCGCAAGTCTTTGCTGGGTAAGGTCAAGGAAAGCTTTCACGCGGTCCGGGACACCAATTTCACGCTGAATCGGGGCGAAACCCTGGGCATCGTCGGCGAGAGTGGCAGTGGCAAGACCACCATCGGCCACGCCCTGCTCAAGCTGATTGGAAGCACCGGCCGCATCCGCTTGGCCGGTGAGGATCTGGGCGCGCTGAACCAGCGGCAGTTCCGGCCCTGGCGCCGACGGATCCAGATTGTCTTTCAGGACCCGTTTGGCAGCCTGAGCCCGCGGATGTCGATTGGCGACATCGTGCGCGAAGGACTGGAGATCCACGATCCAGACAACGACGCCTCCCACGAGCAGCGGGTCATTCGCGCCCTCCAGGACGTCGGCCTGGATCCGGAGGCACGGCACCGCTACCCGCACGAATTCTCCGGCGGCCAGCGCCAACGCATCGCCATCGCCCGCGCCCTGGTGCTGCAACCGGACCTGATCATTCTGGACGAGCCCACCTCGGCGCTGGACCGCACCGTGCAAAAGCAGGTCATCGAGCTGCTCCAGCAGATCCAGAGCCGCTATGGTCTAAGCTATATCTTCATCAGCCACGACCTGGCGGTGGTTCGGGCGCTCAGCCACAAACTCCTGGTGCTGCATCACGGACAGGTGGTTGAGTACGGTAACGCCGAGGACATCTTCGAGGCCCCGGAACAGGCCTACACCCAGGAATTGCTGAATGCGGCGTTCTTCTACCAGACGCCGTCTACGACCAATTGAGTGTTACCCGGATCGAAACAGTTCGGGGATAATGCTCCGAAATCAGGAACACAGGGAGATTGACCCATGGGAATACTCAGTGGCAAGAAAGCACTCATCGTTGGCGTTGCCAGTAAACTGTCGATTGCCTACGGCATCGCCGAGGCCTTTGCCCGCGAGGGCGCGGAGCTGGCCTTCACCTACCAGAATGAGAAGCTTCAGCCTCGCGTCGAGAAGTTTGCCGAGCAGTGGGGCAGCAAACTGACCTTCCCCTGTGACGTCGCCAGCGACGAGGAAATCCAGAACGTCTTCACCGAGCTGAACAAGCACTGGGATCACATCGACATCATTGTGCACGCGGTCGGTTTCGCGCCGGGTCACGAACTGGATGGCAACTACGTGGACGTCACCACCCGTGAAGGGTTCCGGATTGCCCACGACATCAGCTCCTACAGCTTTGTCGCACTGGCCAAGGGTGCCCGCTCAATGATGCACGAGGGCAGCTCGCTGCTGACCCTGAGCTATCTGGGCGCCGAACGCGTCCTGCAGAACTACAACGTGATGGGCCTGGCCAAGGCGTCCCTGGAGTCCAACGTCCGGTACATGGCGGCAAGCCTGGGCAAGGACGGCATTCGGGTTAACGGTATCTCCGCGGGTCCAATCAAGACCCTGGCGGCCTCCGGCATCAAGAGCTTCCGCAAGATGCTGGCCGAGAACGCCAAGCGTGCGCCCCTGCGCCGGAACGTCACCATCGAGGAAGTGGGCAATGCCGCCAGCTTCCTGAGTTCCGACCTGGCCAGCGGTATCACCGGGGAAATCATGTACGTCGACGCCGGTTTCAACATCACCGGCATGGCGGAAATGGAAGACTGACCCCAACCGCGGTTCGGGCAGCAACAAAAAAGCCGGCGCATCGCCGGCTTTTTTTATGGCCGTTATTCGGCCGCCAACGCCTGGGCCACCGCCTCAACCCATTCCACGTAGGCGGTGCCGGCGGAATCCAGCACCTGACACCCCACCAGGAACTGGGACTGGCTGGGCCGGCACCAGACCACCTCGACCATCAGGGTAAAGCTCTCGGAACGTTGCCCCAGGGACACCTGGGCCGGCAGCAGCGCTCCGATGGACAGTGGTTCCCGGGAAAACAGCGACATGCCCCGGGCCGAGATATCACGGAGTCGGCAAGCCAGGTCCCTGGCCCGTTCACTGCCACTGGCGTCGGGTGCCTTCGACTCCAACTCCAGCACTACCCGGGCCGTTGCCGTCAGCCGGTAGTCTGATCGATTGTCCGGGCCAGGCCGGCCCTCGTCGGGATTGCCAAAACTGTAATCTGCTTCCGTCATTCTTGTTATACCGTCCTCTGCTGCTAATTCCGTCCGACCCGAATTCGACCGACGACCCGGCTCAGGGCGTCGTCAAACTCCGCGCTGCTATCGAGCACCCGGACCTGACCACGGAGAACCCCCTCCACCAAGGCCTCGTCCCGGTACTCACGCCGATTGAGCCCCAAGCGATCAACGAACACGAGTTTGCGTGAGGCGTTGATTCGGACCGCCAGTTTCAATCGGACCGGCTCGTCCCCATCCTGGTCCGGCGCCACCACGATCCAGCCCCCCAGCTGGATACCGTCCACCTGTTTTTGGGCAATCAAGGTCTGTTCCCGCAACAGGCGTTCCTGCTCCAGGCGCTCGTCTTCCAGGCGTTGCTGTTCCGCCACTGCACGCTGCCGGGCCAGTTCCGCCTCCCGGGCCTCTTCTTCGGCACGGCGCGCCGCCTCCGCCTGTGCCCGTTCCTGACGCAGGGCCTCGGCCCGAATTCGTGCCTGCTCGGCAGCCAACTCCCGTTGCCGGCGCTGCTTGCCGGATACCTTGGCCAGGAGTTCGACCGTTTCCGACAACACCTGGCCGAATGGGGTTAACCGCGGCAGCGGCCGCAGGCTGCCCTTGTCGCAGGCCGCCTTAAACTCGGCCCAGGGCTGCACCCCCTGCTTGACCCCGGCGCCGTTGGTCCAGAGTATTTCGGCGGTGTCCTCGAGCAGGGCAAAGAAATAGCGTCGCTGTTCGCTGCGCCCTTCCCCCTCGACAAACCATTCCCCCTCCACCTCTTTGACGGCACCGACATCGGCACCGGTAAAACCCAGCCAGGCGCCATCCCAGGCAAACGCTTGGCTGGACGCCAGGGCGTCGTGCAATTCCGCCGGCTCGCCCCGCAGCCGAGCCACCATCACCTCTTCAATGCCGTCCAGGGTGCCGGCCGCCAACGGCAGGCGAAAGGTTCGCTGCCACACATCGAGAATGCGATCGCCGATCTGCTCGCCCACGTGATAGAGCCGATTGCGATCCTGATCGGACAAGCTCGGATCCCCCACCCAGACCAGCCACTCGAGCAGTTTGGACCCGTGGCGACAGGCCTCGCCATCGACCCCATCCTGCCAGATCGCCTGTTTCAGCAATCGGTACCAGTGATCCAGAATAAACTTGCTGATGGCGGGTGGGAGTTTTCGGCCTTGCAAGGCCCGGCCAATCAGGGCGCGGGCGGTCTGATCCGCCCGACGTTGACGGGCCGCCCCCTGCTCGGTCTCCAACAGGCGGGCGCGGAGCTTGCCGACCTGGGCGTTGCGCCGCGCCAGATCGTCCTGCCACTGCTGACAGAACTGCTCAACGGGCTCGATGGTGCCGGTCTCGAAGCTGCCGGAAACCGCGATGATCAGGGCATCAAGCTGATCCAGCAGGACCCTGGCTGAGCGGCCGCCGGTGTTACTCCAGCCCCGCCACTCCTGCAGGCTGTCGAGCCAGCTGATGATGGTGTCGCTGAAGGTTTGGGCGCCGTCCAGGTTCATTCGCCAGGCAAAGAAAAAGCGCAATCGGGCAATGCGCTGGGACAGGTCTGGGTGCAGACCACTGGTTTTCAGGAACACGTCCATGATGCGGTCGGCGATGTACGCGGCATTCACCTGCTTGGAAGACCAGATCAGGTGCACGGACCGCAGTACGTGGGTGACCCGCTCGTCCCGCTGCTCGTTCCAGCACGACAACAACAACGGTCGCCAGTCGCTAACGGCGTCCGCTTCAAGCTTGCCTGCGGGGTACGGCAGATCCGGCACCCGAATGCCGGCGAGGACATCGCCAATCTTCCCGGAAACCGCCTTGCCAGTCGGCAGCTGTCGCGGTTTCTGCCTGTTTTGTGACATCCGTTCCCCGTACCTAAGAAGCGTTGAAAAGGCCTACCAAATGACGCAGTATAACCACCTCGCCGGGGTAAATCGCAACTTGATACCGGAGACATTCGCGCCAATCTGCAACTTCGTTGGCATTTGTTCGTCCAACGCAGATGCAAAGACCTGAATCGGGGATACAGAACAACATGTCGGGCAAAAAACTAGAGAACCTGAACGTGGCCAGCCAGGAACCACTGATCACTCCTGAAGCGCTCAAACAGGAGATGCCGCTCTCCGACACCGCCGCCGAAACCGTCGCCAAAGGCCGTCAGGCCATCTATGACATCATGGACGGCACCGATCACCGCCTGTTCGTGGTGGTTGGCCCCTGCTCGATTCACGACGTGGAAGCCGCCCGCGATTACGCCAAGCGCCTGAAGACCCTGGCCGACGAAGTCAGCGATACGCTGCTGATCGTCATGCGGGTCTATTTTGAGAAGCCCCGCACCACCGTTGGCTGGAAGGGGCTGATCAACGATCCGCACCTGAACGACACGTTCGACATTGAACAGGGCCTGCACATCGGTCGGCGCCTGCTCCTGGACATCAACGAACTCGGCCTGCCGGCGGCCACCGAGGCACTGGACCCCATTTCACCCCAGTACCTGCAGGACACCATCGCCTGGTCGGCCATTGGTGCCCGCACCACCGAATCCCAGACGCACCGGGAAATGAGCAGCGGCTTGTCCATGGCCATCGGCTTCAAGAACGGCACTGACGGCAGCCTGGATGTGGCGGTCAACGCCATGAAGTCGGTGTCCCACCCGCACAGCTTCCTGGGCATCGACCAGCAGGGCAAGGCCTCGATCGTGCGCACCAAGGGCAACAACTACGGCCACGTGGTACTGCGCGGTGGCGGCGGCAAGCCCAACTACGATTCGGTCAGCGTGGCCCTGTGCGAACAGGCACTGGAGAAAGCCAAGCTGCGCAAATCGATCATGGTGGATTGCAGCCACGCCAACTCCAACAAGGATCCGGCGCTCCAGCCCCTGGTCATGCAGGATGTCACCCACCAGATTCTGGAAGGCAACAACTCGATCCAGAGCCTGATGGTCGAGAGCAACATCAACTGGGGCAACCAGTCGATCCCGGACAACCTGGACGATCTCAAGTACGGCGTATCAGTGACGGACGCCTGCATCGACTGGCCGGCCACGGAAAAAGCCATTCGGGAAATGCGCGACAAACTCAAGGATGTGCTGCCCGGCCGTAAAATCGGCTAACACCGGCAGACATAAAAAAGGGAGCCAGAGGCTCCCTTTTTTTGTGTTTCGATCCGGCGACGCTATCCCGGGCCAACGAAGATCAGCGCTCCGGCAGACCGCCCACCCAATCCAGGCGTTCCCGCAGCGCCACCACATGACCGATGATCACCAGGGTTGGTGGCTGCACCTTTTCGGCGCCGACCCGCTCGACGATGTCCGCCAGTGTCCCCCGGATCACCCGCTGGTCCGGCGTCGTACCCTTGGACACCAGGGCAACCGGCATATCCGGTGCCATGCCGTGGTGCATCAGCTGGCGGGCAATGATCGGCAGCCCCACCAGGCCCATGTAGAACACCAGGGTCTGGTTGTTCTGGACAAAGTCCTCCCAAGGCAGATCGCAGGTGTCGTTTTTCAGGTGGCCGGTAACAAACCGCACCGATTGGGCATGATCCCGATGGGTCAGCGGAATACCGGCGTAAGCGGCGCAACCCGAGGCCGCGGTGATGCCCGGCACCACCTGGAACCGCACGCCCGCCGCCGCCAGGGTTTCGATCTCTTCGCCGCCGCGGCCAAAGATGAAGGGGTCTCCGCCTTTGAGCCGGACGACCTTGCGGCCTGCCCGGGCCAATTCCACCAAACGGTCGTTGATCTGGTCCTGGGGCAGCACGTGATTGGCGCGCTGTTTGCCGACGTGGATCTTTTCCGCGGTTTCAGGGATCAGGGCCAGGATTTCGGGCGACACCAGGCGGTCGTACAGCACCACCTCCGCCGAGGTAATCAGGCGCCAGGCCTTGAGGGTTAGCAGCTCCGGGTCGCCGGGGCCGGCGCCCACAAGGGCGACTTCGCCGGCCGAGCTGTTCGGGTTATCGGTAACCGGGTTAACCCGGTACCGAATTGGTGCAGGCGTTGCACCAATGCCCTTCCCTGGTGCGTTGTCAGACGGATCACTCATTGGATTCGGTCGAGGCCTCCCATGTACGGCTTGAGTGCGTCGGGAACCAGGATGCTGCCATCCGCCTGCTGGTAGTTCTCCATCACGGCAATCAGGGCGCGACCGACCGCCAGGCCTGACCCGTTCAGGGTATGGACTGGCTCCGGCTTTCCGGTTTCCGGGTTACGCCAACGAGCATGCATGCGCCGTGCCTGAAAGTCCCGGGTGTTGGAACAGGACGAAATCTCGCGGAATTTCTGCTGGCCCGGCAGCCAGACTTCGAGATCGTAGGTCTTGGCCGCCGAGAAGCCCATGTCGCCGCCGCACAGGGTCACCACGCGGTAAGGAAGCTCCAACAGCTGCAGCACCCGCTCGGCGTTGCCGGTCAGGGTTTCCAGTGCAGCCTCGGAGTCTTCCGGGCGCACCACGTGAATCAGCTCGACCTTGTCGAACTGGTGCTGACGGATCATGCCGCGGGTATCGCGGCCGTAGGAACCCGCCTCACTACGGAAACAGGGGGTGTGGCAGACCAGCTGCATGGGCAGCTCACCGACGTCCAGAATGGTGTCGGACACCAGGTTGGTGGCCGGCACTTCGGCCGTCGGGATGAGATAGAGCGGGTTATCCCCCTCCATCTTGAACAGGTCTTCCTCGAACTTGGGCAACTGACCTGTGCCGTACAGGGTTTCGGCGTTCACCAGGTAAGGCAGATAGGCTTCGGTATAGCCGTGCTCGCTGGTGTGCAGGTCGAGCATAAACTGCGCCAGGGCGCGGTGCAGACGGGCCACCGGACCGCGCATGACGGCGAACCGGGAATGGGCCAGTCGGCTCGCGGTCTCGAAATCCAGGCCCTTCAGGTTCTCGCCCAGGGCAACGTGGTCGAGCGGTTCGAAGTCGAGGTCCCGCGGCGTGCCCCAGGTCCGCACTTCCACGTTGTCGTCCTCGGTGTCCCCGGCAGGCACATCCTCGTCCGGAAGGTTGGGAATACCGGACAGGAAGGCGCTCAGTTCTTCCTGCAGGGTCCGCAGCTCGTCCTCCGCTTCGGAACGCTGCTTCTTCAGGTCTTCGACCTCGTCCAGCAAGGGCTGGATGTCCTCGCCGGCGGCCTTGGCCTTACCGATGGACTTGGATCGCTTGTTCTGCTCGCTTTGCAGTGTCTCTGTGCGCACCTGCAAGGCGCGGCGGCGTTCCTCGAGCTGCTCGAAACTGGCGATATCAAAGGTAAAGTTTTTGATGGCCAGACGGCGGGCAATCTCTTCGGTCTGAGTGCGGACACGTTTTGGGTCGAGCATGGTTATCCTGACTATTCCGATTTGCGGTGTATGGAAAGTGATTGGCCATTATACCTGCACTGGCGCTGCTGGCTACCGCTGCACCGGCTCAGGAATAACGTTTGCGGGGGCTCTGGGCGTTGCGCTGATCCAGACGATCCCGCTTCTCCGCCAGCTTGATCTCCAGTCCGCGATTGACCGGCTGATAGTAGCGACGCTGGTGGATCGGCTCCGGCAGATAGGATTCGCCAGCGGCGAAGGCCTCCGGTTCGTCGTGGGCGTATCGGTAGGACTCGCCGTGGCCCATGGATTTCAGCAGCTTGGTGGGGGCGTTCCGCAGGTGCACCGGTACGTCGTAGTCCGGGTCCTGACGGATGTCCGCCATGCATCGGTTGAAGGCGTTGTAGACGGCGTTGCTTTTGGGCGAAAGCGCCAGGTAGGTCACCGCCTGGGCCAGCGCCAGCTCGCCCTCCGGTGTGCCCAGGCGCTCCTGCGCGTCCCAGGCATCCATGCTCAGCTGCAACGCCCGGGGATCGGCGTTGCCGATGTCTTCGCTGGCAATCCGCACCAGCCGGCGCGCCACGTACAGCGGGTCACAACCGCCGTCCAGCATCCGGCACAGCCAGTAGAGGGCGCCATCGGGGTCGGAGCCGCGCACGGATTTGTGCAGCGCCGAAATCTGGTCGTAAAAGACATCCCCGCCCTTGTCGAAGCGGCGCAGACTGGTCTGCATCACCTGCTCCAGCTGATCCTGGCTGATGCAGTCCGTGCCATTGGCGTCCGGCTCGGCCAGGTCGGCAGCGACCTCAAGGATATTCAGTGCCCGACGGCCATCACCGCCGGCCGCCGATGCCATGACCTCGAGCACGTCATCCGGCACCGACAGCCGGCCGGCAAAGCCCTGCTCCGATACCAAGGCCCGGTCCAGCAAGCGACGAATGTCCGCATCCTCGAGGTTCTTCAGGACATAGACACGGGTTCGGGACAACAGTGCGCTGTTCAGCTCGAACGACGGGTTTTCGGTGGTGGCACCCACGAAAATGAAGGTGCCGTCTTCGATGTGGGGCAGAAAGGCGTCCTGCTGGCTCTTGTTGAAGCGGTGCACTTCGTCCACGAACAACAGGGTGTCACGGCCTTCGGACTGTTTCCGGTTGCGGGCCCGGTCGACCACCGCGCGGATTTCCTTGACGCCACTCAGCACGGCCGAGATGGTTTCAAAGCTGAGATCGCTCAGGTTGGCCAGCAGTTGGGCAAAGGTGGTCTTACCGACCCCAGGCGGCCCCCACAGGATCATGGAATGCAGCTGGCCCTGTTCCACCGCCCGGCGCAAGGGCTTGCCCGGGCCCACCAGATGCTGCTGGCCAACGTACTCGTCCAGGCTCGACGGCCTCATTCGGGCCGCGAGCGGACGGAACCCAGGCTGGTCCGCGAACAGGCTGTCCTGCATCAGGCCTCGTCCCGGATGATGTCGACACCCTCCGGGTAATCCAGGGTGAAGGCGCTGTTGGCCACCTCGGCGTTCAGCCGGATATTGTCGAAACTCAGGATGCTGAGCTGGGAGAGGGAGTCCTGCATCCGCATCTCCTGCAATTCACCCTTGAAGAAACTGAGGCGCAGGGAAACGAACAGAGAATCCGGGCTGCGCGGTTCCAGGGTGAATTCGCGGGTGTTGTCACCGATGGCGCGCAGGGACACCTTGTAGGTTTCGTCCAGGTTATCCACCTCGCCGCTCAACAGCAGCGCCGGCGTGGTTTGCACCCGCTGGTCCAACTGATGGACGGTGACCTGCTCCAGGTCCGGGTCATAGACTTCCACGGTCTCGCCGTTGCTGACGATGAACTGGGACAGGGGGGCGCTGGTCTCCCAGTAGAACAGGCCGGGGCGCTTGGCCTTCAGGCTACCCCGGGTCTCCTGGACCCGGCTGCCGTTTTCATTGACCACGATCTGGATGAAGTCGGCCTGATAGGTCTGGTAGCTGCCCAGCATGGCGGCCAGCTTGCCCGCCGCATCCTGGGAACTGGACGCGGCCTCGGCCGCCTTGGCGGACAGGACAAAGACGGTGACGATGGCAAGCGCGACGACCTTGAAAAACGGGTGCTGTTGCATTCGAACGACTCCTAGTCTCTGGGGGGTGGCGGCGCCAGTACTTCCCGGGCGCCATTGTGCCCGGCGGCACTGACCACGCCCGAAGCTTCCATGGCATCCACCAGGTTCGCGGCCCGGTTGTAGCCAATCTTGAACTTGCGCTGCACGGACGAGATGGAAACCCGGCGGCCCTCGGTGACAAAGGCCACGGCCTCGTCGTACAGGGCATCGCCCTCGCTGTCACCGCCACCTTCATTCAGGGTGGGGACCCCGGGCAGGTTTTCACCCTCGGCACCACTCAACACATCGTCCACGTACACCGGCTCGCCCCTGGCCTTCCAGGCACTGACCACGCGGTGCACTTCGTCGTCGTCGACGAAGGCGCCGTGGACCCGCACCGGCAAGCCCGAACCGGGCGGCAGGTAAAGCATGTCACCATGCCCCAGCAGCTGTTCGGCGCCGCCCTGGTCAAGCACGGTCCGCGAATCGATCTTGGACGACACCTGGAACGACATCCGGGTGGGGATGTTGGCTTTGATCAGGCCGGTGATCACGTCCACCGACGGGCGCTGGGTGGCCAGCACCAGATGGATACCGGCCGCCCTCGCCTTCTGGGCGATGCGGGCGATCAGTTCTTCTACCTTTTTGCCGACGATCATCATCATGTCGGCGAACTCATCGATGACCACCACGATGAACGGCAGGGTCTCCAGCTCTGGGCGCTCCTGCTCGTCGTTGGCGAGGTACTCATCCGGCTTCCACAGCGGATCCAGCAATGGCTCGCCGGCGGCGATGGCGTCTTTAACCTTGCGGTTGTAACCGGCAATGTTACGCACGCCCAGGTTGGCCATCAGCCGGTACCGGCGTTCCATTTCCGCCACACACCAGCGCAGGGCGTTGGCGGCTTCCTTCATGTCGGTGACCACCGGTGCCAGCAGATGGGGAATACCGTCGTAAATGCTGAGTTCCAGCATTTTCGGGTCCACCATGATGAAGCGCACTTCTTCCGGCGAGGCCTTGAGCAGCATGCTCAGCAGCATGGCGTTGACGCCGACCGACTTGCCCGAGCCGGTGGTACCGGCCACCAGCAGGTGTGGCATCTTGGCCAGGTTGGCGACCATCGGATTACCACCGATGTCGTTACCCAGGGCCATGGTCAGCGGGGAGGCGGAGTCTTCGAATACCCGGGCCCCGAGGACCTCGCTCAGGCGCACGATCTCCCGCTCCTCGTTGGGGATCTCGATGCCCACCACGGACTTGCCGGGAATGACTTCCACCACCCGCACACTCAGCACGGCCAGGGAGCGGGCCAGGTCCTTGGCCAGATTGGAGATCTTGCTGACCTTCACCCCCGGAGCCGGCTTGATTTCAAATCGGGTAATGACCGGGCCGGGATTGACCTCGACCACCTCCACGGAGACCCCGAAATCCGCCAGTTTCTCTTCGAGCAGCCGGGACATGTGCTCCAGGGACTCCTCGGAATAGCCCTTTTCCTGATGTTCCTCGGGGGGATCGAGCAGCGAAATGGGCGGAATCGGGCTTTCGACATCCTCAAGCAGTGACGCCTGCCTGGACTTGCCGTTTTTGCCCCCGGAGGCTTCCTCGTCCTTTTTGAAGGGCGAGATCTTGAACGACCGGTTGGCTGGGGCCGCGCCGTTTTTGTCCGGAGCCGGTTTGGGCTTTGCCGGCGCCGGCTGGGCGTCATCCCGGGAACTGAAGCTTTCCAGCGGCATGGAGTCCGGCTCAGGTTCCGGGGCCATGCCCTCGAGCCCCGGTTCCTTGCGCACGGGCGCCTCACTGGCCGGCAGTTTGCCGTTGCCCTTGGTTTTGCCCTTGGCCCCCAGGCCGGGAATCCGATGCCACCAGCGCGCGCCTTTGGGGCCCGATTGGTCACCATCGGCGGACTTCTCCACCCGATCACGAACCACCGGCGGCTCCGGCTTGGCCTTGGGCTCCGGCCGGGCGGGCTCCGGTTTGGCGGCCTTTTTGTCGGGATCGGGAGTGAACAGATCCTTGGTGGCCAGAGCACTGCGCAAAGTCCAGCCGCCGATCTGATCCATCAGCCAGAACCAGGACAAACCGGTGGTGACCGTGAGGGCGAACAGGAAAATGGCGATCAGTAACAGGGTGGTGGCAGGCAGATTGAAAAACCGGACCATGGCCTCGGACACCGCGGTGCCCAGGACGCCGCCGGAGGACACCCCGAGCCCGAACACCGAGTACAGGGACAACAGGCTGGTTGCCGACAGCAAGATCAGCAGAAACCCGCCAAAGCGCATCATGAACAGCGGCCAGTGCAGATCCATGGAATCGTTGCGTCGCCGAATCAGCATGATGGCGTAGCCGGCGATCATGACCGGGAAGAGGTAGGCCACCTGGCCAAAGAAGTCCATGAACAGGCTGGCCAGCCAGGCGCCCGTGCGTCCGGCGTAGTTCTGGACACTGGTGTCATGGCCGATGCTCGCCCAGCCTGGATCGGACGGACTAAACGTCACCAGCGCCATCGCGAAGTAGATGCACAGCGCGATCAGGGCGATGACCGCACCCTCGCGGGCGCCCTGCGCCATCAGGCGGCGAAAACGCTGCTGCTTTTCCGTCAGTTCCTCGGGAGCTTTCTTCGCTTTAGCGGACTCGGCCATGAATACTCAAACGTTTCCTTTGCTTGGGTTCTGAAGTGCCTGAAAGCCACGCGCCAGGTCGGTTTTCAGGTCTTCGACTGCTTCAATGCCCACCGAAATCCGCACCAGGTTCTCGGTGATGCCCGCGGCGTCCTTGTCCTCGTCAGACAGGCGCCCGTGGGTGGTGGTGGCCGGATGGGTGATGGTGGTTTTCACATCCCCCAGGTTGGCCGTGATCGAAATCATCCGGGTGGCGTCGATAAAGCGCCAGGCCTCTGCCCTACCCCCGGTCAACCGGAACGACAGCACGCCGCCAAAACCCGATTGCTGCTTGCGCGCCAGCTCGTGCTGGGGATGACTCTCCAGCCCGGCGTAGAACACCTGATCCACCGCCGGCTGCTGCTCCAGCCACAGCGCCAACTGTAACGCATTGTCGCAATGGGCACGCATACGGATTGGTAAGGTTTCCAGACCCTTATGGAAGACCCAGGCATTGAACGGACTCATGGTCGGCCCGGCCGACCGCAGGAAGCCGTAGACCTCTTCCATCAGGTTGTTGGGGCCGACCACCACGCCGCCGACGCACCGACCCTGGCCATCCAGGTACTTGGTGGCGGAATGAATCACGATATCGGCGCCGTGCTCGAGCGGGCGCTGCAGCACCGGCGTACAGAAACAGTTGTCGACCACAAACAGCGCGTCATGGGCGCGGGCCAACTTGGCCAGCGCCGCCATGTCGGCAACCTCGCACAGCGGGTTGGACGGGGTTTCAATGAACAGCATGCGGGTTTCCGGGCTCACGGCACGGGTCCACTCGTCCATATCGGTCAGGCTGACAAAGGAGGTCTCGACCCCGAACTTGGCCATGTACTTCTGGAACAGCACATTGGTGGTTCCGAACACCCCGCGGGAACAGACCACGTGGTCACCGCTCTTCAGCAAGGCCATGCAGGTGCTGAGGATGGCAGCCATGCCGGATGCCGTCGCTACCGCCCGCTCACCGCCTTCCATCGCCGCCATCCGGCCCTCGAAGGCCTGGACCGTGGGATTGGTGAACCGGGAATAGATGTTGCCGGGCTCGTCGCCCCCGAAACGGGCCGCCGCCTGGGCAGCACTGCCGTAAACGAAGCTGGAGGTCGGGAAAATCGGGTCACTGTGCTCCAGCTCGCCGGTGCGGATCTGTCCGGCCCGCACTGCCAAGGTGTCGACGGACATTCCCTCAAGGTCGGATTCGGGAATCCAGACGTTTTCTTCACGGCGCAAAGTCATCAACTGCTCCTGATCGCACGGGGTGCGTGATTAATCTTCGTCATTGTGCAAATCGATGATGGCATTGCCACCCGACTCACTGCCCTGCTTCGACCGATTGTCGTCGTTGCGCGCTTCCTCAAGCCGGTCCAGGTAAGCCTGGTCGACATCCCCGGTGACGTAGTTGCCGGTGAATACCGAGCACTCCCAGCCTTCGATGTCCTCGTTGACGTCATTGACGCAGGTGATCAGGTCGTCCAGATCCTGGTACAGCAGCCAGTCGGCGCCAATCAGGTCACGGATCTCCTCCACCGACCGGTCATGGGCAATCAGCTCGCTCGCCGAGGGCATGTCGATGCCATAGACGTTCGGGTACCGCACCGGCGGCGCCGCGGAGGCAAAGTACACATTGCGGGCGCCCGCGTCCCGGGCCATCTGGACGATCTCCTTGCAGGTGGTGCCGCGGACGATGGAGTCATCCACCAACATCACGTTCTTGCCCCGGAATTCCAGATCAATCGGGTTGAGTTTTTGACGCACGGACTTCTTCCGCATTTTCTGTCCGGGCATGATGAAAGTCCGGCCGATGTAGCGGTTCTTGATGAACCCTTCACGGAACTTCACCCCCAGCCGGTGGGCCATCTGCATGGCCGAGGTCCGACTGGTATCGGGGATCGGCATCACCACATCGATGTCGTGCTCGGGACGTTCCCGCAGGACCTTGTCCGCCAGGGTCTCGCCCATGCGCAGACGCGCCTTGTACACCGAGACCTTGTCGATGATCGAATCCGGGCGGGCGAAATAGACGTGCTCGAAGATGCACGGGTACAGGTGCGGCTGCTCCGCGCACTGCTGGGTGTAGAGGGTGCCGTCCGTTTCGATGTACACCGCCTCGCCCGGGGCAATGTCCCGAACCAGACTGAAACCGGCGGCACTCAGGGCCACACTTTCCGACGCGATCATGTACTCCTTGCGGCCCTCTTCGTCTTCGCGGACACCGTAACAGGCCGGACGGATGCCGTTGGGATCCCGGAAACCGACGATGCCGTAGCCGGTGATCATGGCGATGACCCCGTAGGCGCCCCGGCAGCGCTTGTGCACGGCCTTGACCGCGGCAAAGATCTCATCCTTGGTGGGATTGAGTTTGCCCAGCTTCTGCAGCTCGTGGGCGAACACGTTCAGCAGAACTTCGGAATCGGAATTGGTGTTGATGTGGCGAAGGTCGGTACGGAACAGGTCCTGGCTGAGCTCATCGGCATTGGTGAGGTTGCCGTTGTGAGCCAGGGTGATGCCGTAGGGGCTGTTCACGTAAAACGGTTGGGCTTCCGCGGAGCTCGAGCTGCCCGCGGTGGGGTAGCGCACGTGGCCAATCCCGACGTTGCCCACCAAACGGCGCATGTGCCGGGTATGGAACACGTCCCGGACCAGGCCATTGTCCTTGCGGAGGTAAAACCGTTCATCCTGGAAAGTAACAATGCCCGCCGCGTCCTGGCCTCGGTGCTGAAGTACAGTCAGCGCATCATAGAGCGACTGATTGACGTTGGAAGTACTGACGATGCCGACAATGCCACACATGGATCCGGTATTCTCCGAGTGTTAAAACGAATGTTAGCCAGCGGCTGACAGGGGCGACCCGTCAAGTGGCTGGAGACTGCTCTCTGCTTTGTCCCGGGCGTCCGTTGCCGGACCCAGGAAGCGGGCGAATTCATCGCCCAGGGTGCGCCGGGACCAATCCTCGACCACCGCAAGTTTCGTGATCATCACCGATTCACGCCACCAGGTATCCTGCGCCAAGGGCGTGTATCGGGTGAAGGCAATGGCAACGACAACCACCACGACGCCCCGCAACAGGCCAAAGCCCATACCCAGGACACGATCGGTCGCCGACAGCCCCGTCGCCCGAATCAGGTGACCGATCATGTTGTTGATGATCGCACCTACAATCAGGGTACCAAAGAAGAGTATCGCGAAGGCCGCAATCAAACGCACCAACGGCGTTTCCACGGTGCCTTCCAGAAGGGTTTGCATCTGCGGGTGGAAGGTGCGCGCGAGTATGAATGCGCCCACCCAGGTCACCAGAGACAGAGCTTCCCTGACGAAGCCCCGTTTCAGGCTGAAAAGCGTCGAAACCGCTATGAGGGTGATGATGACCCAGTCAATCCAGATCAGCGCTTCCATGAGGAACCCGATGCAAAAAAGGAACGGCGAATTCTATCAGGAAACGGGCCGCCACCAAACTGTCTGGGGCGCACAATCCGCGAGAAAAGGGCTACCGGTCGCCAGAGGTCACCAGACTGTTCAGACTGAAGGCCTCGTCGAGCACCTTCTTGGCCGCTTCGGCGTCGGCCTTGTTGGCAAACGGGCCGCTGAACACCCGGGTCAGCGTGGTGTCACCGCGCTCGACCTGCTGGAGATGCGAGCCATAGCCCTTTTCCCGGACCTTGTCACGCAGACGGCGGGCGTTGTCGGTGTTGCCGAAGCTCCCCAGCTGCACCACCCAGGCGCCTTCGAGGGATCGGGTAAACTCCGCGCTACCGGCATCGGCTTCGGGCTCGCTGGTCGTGGCAACCGGGCTGGACTGAGAATTTTCGACTGGCTTTTCAACGGCCTTCGGCTGGCTCTGGGTTTCCGGCTGGGAACCGGCGTCCTGTTCAGGCGCCCCGGAGAAGGGCTCGGAGTCTTCTTCTACCAGGCGGTAACCAGGCTGCTCTTGCCCGGCCTCGGACGCAGACTCTGACAGATCTGGCTGCGGCGCCTGCGCCGACTCGTCGTACGCCGGCGGCATCGGGCTGTCGGCTTCGGGCGCATTCACCTCGGGAAACGGGGGCTCTTCAGGAATTTTGATCTGGGTGGAGGTTCGCTCGGAATGCGGCTCGTCGAACACCATGGGAACGAATATCACCGCCAAAGACACCAGCACCAGTGCGCCGATTATTCTTTGCTTCAGTCCATCCACGATTGCTGGCTCCCGTTGAAAATGCCGTTCCCTACTGGGCTTACGCTGCTGATACTAACCGCCATGCTAATAGAACTCAAAGCCGCCACCCCGGCCATGGACAAAGTTTAAGGCGAACCGGGGCGCCTCTACGCTCAACCCGGAGGCTGCCCTCGCCCGGAGAATTTCGCCAGGATGTGAGCGATACGCTCCCGCATCTGGTGGCGCTCCAGAATCATGTCGACGGCGCCATGCTCAAGCAGGAACTGACTGCCCTGAAAACCGGCGGGCAGCCCCTTCAGTTCGACCTGGCTCATATCCGACGGCGACTGGTACCCGGCACGACAGCCGGACTCGGCGATGTTCAGATCCCCCAGCATCGCCAGACTGGCCGCCACTTCGCCGTAGACCTGCTCGGTCATGACCGAGATGTAGGGAATGCCTTCCTGCTTCATGCGCTCCAGGACCGCAGCGGTTTTTGCCATCTGCAGCAGGGCCAGTAAACCTTCCTGCACCCGAGCACCGCCGCTCGCGGAAAAACACACCAGCGGGACCCGGCGCTGGATGGCCGCGTTGGCAGCCTGGACGAACTTCTCGCCCACTACCTCGCCAAGACGCCCGTCGAGGAAACTGTATTCGAACGCGCAGGCGACCACCGGCACTCCCAGTGTGGCCCCATACATGGCCACCAGGGCTTCACTTTCGCCGCTCGCCCGGCGTGCGCCCGCCAACTGCTCGGAATAACTGACCGGTGGCTCGCCGCCGCCCCGGTCGTCAAGCAGCAGCCCCGGGCAGATCTCCTCCCGGCCGTCGGCGTCAAGAAACCACTCCAGACGTTGGCGCGCCCTGACCGGGGCCAGGAATTCGCGGGCCTCGGCCACCGTGAAAAAGGAGCCAAACACGATGATCAAATCCTGGGGGCGGGCCTGGGCCCGGGCGCCATTGATGGCCTCAGCAACGGTATCAACACGCGCGCAGGCTGCGATGCCCTGCCCTTTGGCCTTGCCCAGCATGGTTTCGGAGTCCAGCCCCCGGGGCACACTCAGGCCAGCCAGCCACCAGTGGTCAACCACGGGCTCCATGGCCTGGAACACCCCGGCAACGTCTTTGTCCGCCAGTGCGGCGTAGACCGCAATCACCCGGCGCTCCGTCCCTTTCAGGGCAGACAGGCGACCGGCAAGCCAGGTCGCGGCGTGGGGATTGTGGCCAACATCGACGTACAGGTCCGGGTAAGTGGCCATGCGCTCAAACCGGCCTGGCACCCGTAGCCTGGCCAGCGCTGCCTCAATCTGCGCAATCCCGAGCTCGGGCGCCAGACTGCGCACGGCAACGACCGCCCCGGCCACGCTCGGCACCGGCAAGGGCCCGGCCGGCAACCTGATTTCTTCGTCGCGATAATGCAGCAGCACGCTGGTGCTGGGCTCGCCGTCCGCAGATTCGTGTTCTTGCAACTGGTAATCACGGCCCGCCAGGGCCAGGGCAACCCCCTGCGCCGAAACCTGCTGGAGCACCGACTGGGGTGGATCGGTATCAGCAAACACCGCCGGAATCCCCGGCCGCAGAATCCCGGCCTTCTCGAAGCCGATGACTTCCCGGTTGTCCCCGAGAAAAGCCACGTGATCGATGTCCACGGACGTGATCATGGCAAAATCCGGATCAAGGACGTTGACGGCATCCAGCCGGCCGCCAAGGCCCACCTCCAGCAACCAGTCCTGGACCCCCGCCTCGGCGAGCGCAACGAACGCAGCCAGGGTGCCGAACTCAAAGTAGGTCAGCGAGATATTGCGTCGGGCCGCCTCGACCCGTTCGAACGCCGCGACCAGGGACGCGTCGTCGATATCCCGACCGTTCAGGCGAATGCGTTCGTTGTAGGCTTGCAAATGGGGCGAGGTGTAGGCGCCGGTGGTCCGGCCCGCGGCTTGCAACAGGGCTTCCAGTGAGGCCACGGCACTGCCCTTGCCGTTGGTGCCACCTATGGTAATGATCCTGGCCACCGGCTTGCGGGGGAACAACCGGCGCATGACAATCAGCACGCGGTCCAGGCCAAGGTCGATTTCGGTCGGATGTATGGCTTCAAGGTAGGACAGCCACCGGGAGACGGTGGCACCAGTCCCCGGCGCTGCCGGGGACTGGCCAGAGGTGTTACTGGGCGGGAGCATCTGTTTCGGGCTTTTCCGTTACTTCAAATTCAATGGGATCTTCCGTTCCCGGCCGCTCCTGGCCAGTGAACTTCGCCAGTACGTGGGCGATCCGTTCACGCATCTGGTGGCGATGGGCGATCATGTCGATGGCACCGTGTTCCAGCAGGAATTCACTGCGCTGGAACCCTTCCGGCAGTTTTTCACGCACGGTCTGCTCGATGACCCGGGGGCCGGCGAAGCCAATCAGGGCGTTCGGTTCGGCAATATTGAGGTCGCCCAGCATGGCCAGACTGGCAGAAACGCCACCGAACACCGGATCGGTCATCACCGAGATGTAGGGGATGCCTTCCTGCTTCATCCGCTCCAGGACCGCGGAAGTCTTGGACATCTGCATCAGCGACAGAATCGCCTCCTGCATACGGGCACCACCACTGGCCGAGAAGCACACCAGCGGAATGCGCTCCTCCAGGGCGACGTTGGCGGCCTGGACGAACTTCTCACCGACCACCTGCCCCATGGAACCACCGAGGAAATTGAACTCAAAGGCGCAGGCCACCAGAGGCACACCGAGGGTGGTGCCCTTCATGGCCACCAGAGCGTCTTTCTCGCCCGTCACCTTCTGGGCGTGGCTCAGACGGTCCTTATACCGCTTGCTGTCCTTGAACTTCAGACGATCCCAGGGCTCGAGTTCAGCCGCGATCTCCTGACGACCGTCCGGATCCAGGAACACGTCAAGCCGGCGGCGGGCATGGACACGCAGGTGGTGATTGCACTTGGGACAAACATCCAGATTCTTCTCAAGCTCGGGCTTGTACAGGAAGGCACCGCATTTCGGGCACTTCTTCCACAAACCCTCGGGTACACCGGTTCTCTGCTTGGATTCCGAGCGAATTTTGCTCGGCATGATCTTGTCCAGCCAGTTACTCATGGTTTCATCCTGTCCTTTGATGCCTGTCGGCCTGTCCGTTCAATCAGGAGGTCAGACCATCCAGTGCTTCGCGCATCGGGTGGAGCAGATCCTTCAGAGCCTGTTTCAGCTTGTCGGTATCTGCCTGATTTCTGGCTATTGTATCGACCAGGACGCTGCCAACAATTACACCATCGGATACCCGGCCAACCGCTGCGGCGGTTTCCGCGTCGCGAATGCCAAAACCAACACCCACCGGCAGCGCCGTCAGATGGTGGATGTGCTCGACTTTGGCGGCCACCTCATCCACATCGATCTTGCCGGCGCCGGTCACGCCCTTGAATGAAACATAGTACACATAACCGGAGGAGTGCTCGCTGATGGCGCGAATCCGGTCGTCGGTGGTGGTGGGGGCGAGCAGGAAGATGGCGTCCAGTTTGCGCTGGGTAAACAGCGGCGCCACTTCGTCCGCCTCTTCCGGCGGCAGGTCGACGGTCAGAATGCCGTCTACGCCCGCATCGGCGGCGGCGTCGGCAAAGGCCTCGTAGCCCATGGCTTCCATCGGGTTGAGGTAGCCCATCAGCACCACAGGGGTGTCAGCATCCTTGGTGCGGAATTCCTTGACCATGGCCAGCACCTGGCGCAGGGAGGTTCCATGCTTCAGCGACCGCTCACAGGCGCGCTGGATCACCGGACCATCCGCCATCGGATCGGAAAACGGCACCCCCAACTCAATGATGTCGGAGCCCGCCTCGACCAACGTGTGCATCAGCTCGACGGTGGTGTCCGGGTGCGGGTCACCTGCGGTGATGTAGGGAATCAGCGCCTTGCGCCCCTGCCCCTTGAGGGCTTTCAGGGCCCCTTCAATTCGGCTCATGCCTGCTCCTTGTTCAGATTCCAATGCCTTCGAGCTTGGCAACGGTGTTGATGTCTTTGTCGCCGCGGCCGGAGACGTTAATAACGACGGTCTGATCCTTGTCCATGGTGGCAGCGAGCTTCATGCCGTAGGCGACGGCGTGCGCGGTTTCCAGCGCTGGCATGATGCCCTCGACCCGGGTCAGCTTGCGGAAACCTTCCATCGCCTCGTCGTCGGTGACCGAGACGTAATTGGCACGACCGATGTCCTTCAACCAGCTGTGCTCGGGACCGACGCCCGGGTAGTCCAGGCCGGCACTGACGGAATGGGTTCCAGCAATCTGCCCGTTTTCATCTTCCATCAGGTAGGTCCGGTTGCCGTGCAACACCCCGGGGCGACCGGCGCAGAGCGGCGCGGCATGCTGGCCGGTCTCGATGCCGAGGCCGCCGGCCTCAACGCCGTACAGCTCGACCGACTCATCGCCCAGGAACGGATAGAACATGCCAATGGCGTTGGAACCGCCGCCCACACAGGCAACCAGCGCATCCGGCAGCTTGCCGGTCTTTTCCAGGGCCTGACGACGGGTTTCGCGCCCGATCACGGACTGGAAATCACGAACCAACAGCGGGTAAGGATGGGGGCCTGCGACGGTGCCGATGATGTAGAAGGTATCGTCCACGTTGGCGACCCAGTCACGCATGGCGTCGTTCATGGCGTCCTTGAGCGTGCGAGTACCGCTTTCAACCGCGTGCACCTCGGCACCCAGCAGCTTCATACGGAACACGTTCAGGGACTGACGCTGGACGTCTTCGGCGCCCATGAAGACATGGCACTCCAGCCCCAGACGGGCGCACACCGTGGCGGTTGCGACGCCATGCTGGCCGGCGCCGGTCTCGGCGATGATGCGTTTCTTGCCCAGGAAGCTGGCCAACAGCGCCTGACCGATGGTGTTGTTCACCTTGTGGGCGCCGGTGTGGCAGAGGTCTTCCCGCTTCAGCCAGATCTGCGCCCCGCCGGTTTCGCGGCTCAGCCGCTCGGCAAAATACAGTGGCGTCGGCCGCCCAACGTAATCGGCCAGCTCCTTATCAAAGCGGGCCTGGAATTCAGGGTCCTGCTTGAGCTCCTTGTACTGTGTTTCCAGCGTCAGCAGTGAGTCAAACAGTGTTTCGGACACAAACCGGCCACCAAAGGCGCCGAAGTGCCCCCGGGCGTCCGGCAGTGCGCTCAGCATTTCTTCAGTCAGTTTTACAGACACGGCGAACCTCTTTAATGAAATCGGAAATTTTATCGATGTCCTTGATGCCTTTGCTGCGCTCGACACCACCACTGACATCCACAGCCCACGGGCGCACCTGCTCGACAGCGCCGGATACGTTAGCAGAAGACAACCCACCGGCCAATATGAGCGGGAGCGGGCGCGATGCGGGAATGAGCGACCAGTTGAAGGATTGACCCGTGCCACCATACCGCTGTGGATCGTAGGCATCGACCAGCAGGCCAGACGCCTGGTCGTAGTCCTGGAACGCGCGCTCGATCTGTTCGGCGTTCTGAACCCGAACGGCCTTGATCCAGCGGCGTTGGAATTGCGCGCAGAATTCCGGCGTCTCGTCGCCATGGAACTGCAGCAAATCCAGGGGCACCTGATCCAGCGTTGCCCGCACCTCATCGGCCGAGGGGTTCACAAATAACCCAACGGTGGTGACAAAGGCAGGGACCTGGCGCACCAATTCCGCCGCCTGGGCAATGGTGACGGCGCGGGGACTGGGCTGATAAAACACAAAGCCCAGGGCGTCCGCACCGGCCTGCACCGCATCTGCGACATCCTCGGCTCGGGTCAGCCCGCAGATTTTCACTCGTGTACTCATTTCGGCTGTACCGGTTGCTTCACGTGCACATGGGTTGGCGGAATCGGACGGTTGTCCAGAGGGTCAAACCAGGGCCTCAAAAAGCCCGGGCCAACCTCTGCGCCCGGTATCCCGAACCCGTCTGGGTAGCCAACATCCACCAGGTAAAGACCGTGGGGCGGCGCGGTAACGCCGGCCAGGGTCCGGTCTTTTGCCGCCAAAACCTCGGCAATCCAGCCCGGCGGCTGCTCCCCGGCGCCGACGGCAATCAAGGCGCCGGCAATGTTGCGGACCATATGGTGAACAAAGGCATTGGCCTGGACGTCTATTACGACAAAGTCGCCCTTCCGGCTTACTGTGATCTGCTCCAGAAACCGGACCGGCGTTCGAGACTGACAGCCTGCCGCCCGAAACGACGAAAAATCGTGCTCACCGACCAGAGCCTGGGCCGCCGAGTGCATTTGAGCGGCGTCCAGCGGGCGATAGATCCAACTGACCTGACCTCGCTGAATGCCCGGACGGACCGGATAATTATAGATGACGTAACGATAGCGGCGGTAGATGGCGGAAAACCGGGCGTGAAAATCCCCAACCGCGTTTCCAGCCCAGTGGACACTGACGTCGTAGGGCAAGGCGGTGTTGATCCCCATCACCCAGGATCTGACTGGCCGGACCGAAGCGGTTTCGAAGTGGGCAATCTGGTAACTGGAGTGCACTCCGGCATCGGTGCGCCCCGCACAGACCAGCTCGACAGGATGGTTGGCAACTTTTGAGACCGCTTTCTGCAGCTCGGCCTCAACCGAGCGCACTCCGGATTTCTGCAACTGCCAGCCGTGGAAATCGCGACCATCGTACTCAAAGGCAAGCGCAACCCGGCCATTGCCTACATCGACGTCGGTGGTGAGTGGTTGTGGTTCGAGAAACAATCGCCTACCCAAAACAGTGGTGCTGAAAAGCGAAGCGCCGGATCACGTCGAAACAGGGTTCGACGGCCGGCGCTCGCTGCTTGGTTGGCTTAGATTATAACGAATCAGGCCAGATTTTTAAGAAGTTCCTGTGCTTCGGTTTTCTGGTCGCTGTCCCCTTCCAGGGCAACTTCCTCCAGAATGTCCCGGGCGCCATCGCTGTCGCCCATTTCAATGTAGGCCCGAGCCAGGTCCAGCTTGGTCGCTGCCTCGTCGGTACCCGCCAGGAAATCAAAGTCATCATCGTCGCCGAGTTCGTTTTCGTCGATATCGACTGTCTCCGCCATATCGGCGTCCTCACCTACCTTTTCGGAAGCCACGGGAAGCTCGGTCTCTGGATCCGACTCGGAAACCACCTCCGACTCCTCCAGCTCGTCGGCCGGCGCGAGCCCTTCCAGCTCCTCCAGATCCTCGAGCTCCTCGGTGCCAGCGACCTCGGCTTCGGGACTGTCGGCCTCGAGGTTGCCGAGGGTGTCGTCATCGCCCAGGGCATCTTCAAGGTCCAGGTCGTCATCAAGCGCCTGAGCAGGCTCGGCCTCCGAATTGGCGGAATCCGCCGAGTCGGAGAATTCCTCCATCAGCGCCAGGTCTTCATCCGAGACATCCAGCTCAAGATCATCCAGGGTGGATTCCTCAATCTCCTCACCACCCAGCTCGCCATCTTCATCAGCGACCTTGTCGAGCTCGGCATCCAGTTCGTCGAGGAATGACTCATCCAGCGAGTCCATGTCCTCGTCCACCACCTGCTCTTCGGCATCGGCAACTTCGTTGGTGGGCGCCGCCGAGGTCGATTCAGCCTCAAGCTCTTCTTCCAGGGCGCTGTCGAGTTCAAGATCGAGATCAAGCTCTTCGGCTGCCGCTTCGGGCTGCTCAGTGCGATCGGCCGGTTCGTCGAATTCGATTTCCAGGGCCGAATAGTCGTCATTCGACTCGAGGCTCGCCACTTCCGCGTCGTCCGCGGACTCCTCGGCAGCGTCTCCGTCCGACCCCGTGGAAATATCGGACAGATCGTATTCGATCAAATCATCGGCACTCTTGTCTTTCGGAGCCTCCTCAGCCTCGTCCACGGAAGCCGTGGCGGACTCTTCCGCCGATTCGACCTCGTTCAGGTCAAAGTCGGCAAAGTCGCTGTCCAGCTCGCCGAACTCGTTCTCGACCTGCTCTTCCTTCTGTGCGTCGTACTGGTCCGCAAGCAGCTCATCCGACAACTGGAGTTCGTCGTCCTCTTGCTCCGCGGCTTCGGTGGCCATCTCGCTCACCTCGGCGCCGCCGAACGAATCCGAGCGCAACTGGGATTCCAGGTCATCGATGCTCGGCATCGACTCAGCTTCATCCAGCTGGCTGCGAAGGGCCATGGCAGAAGCCGTGGCTTCGTCGTCGTCCAGGGCTTCCAGTTCGCCGAACTGCTTGTCGAACGAGGCGCGATCCTGACTGTCGGCATAAACCGCAAGCAGCTTCAGCCGCAAATCGGTGCGACTGGGCTCACGGGAAATGGCATTCTCCAGGGTTTGCGCGGCCTGCTCGTGACGGCCATAGGCGATGTAGGTGTCCGCCTCGGCAATCGGGTCCTGACCGGCTGCTGGCTCGGCCTCATCGTCATCGAGGCTGAGCGCGAACGAATCGTTCTCATCACCGGAATCACTGTTGAGCTGATCGTAGAAGGCTTTTTCCCGATTGGCGTTGCGACGGGCAATGACCAGCAGAAGCAACAGCAGGAGAATCAGGCCGCCACCCAGGGCAATCTGATAGATCGGGTTCTGTTTGATCGCGTCGATCACGTTGCCCGGGAACGGTTTATCGGCGGCCGGCTCCTGAACGACCGACTGAGCTGGCTGAACCTCCGGCTCCGCTGCGGGTGCAGCGGCCTCGGATGCCTGTGATGCCTCCGGTGCCGCTGTGGCGCTGGCATCAGCCTCATCGGTGGTACTGGTCGCGGCCTGCTCGGATTCAGCCACATCCTCACCGGTCGCTGATTCCTCCCCGGCAACCGCATCGGTCCCGGCCTCGCCATCAGTCACGGCTTCTGCCTGGTCGGAGGCGGAGGCATCCTGAGCTTCGGCACTGGCAGCCGCCTCGGTACCCTCGGCCCCTGACACGTCATCGGCATCGGCGGCAGCGTCGGCCTGGGCGGGCTCGCCCGCGGGCGCGTTCGCGTCGGAACCGGTTCCGGTTTCCGGCGCCACCGCCACGTCGGACTCTTCACCCGCCCGCTGCTGCATATCCGCCAGCTGACTGTTCTTCAGTTCGAGCAGACGCTGCAGGGTCTGTACCTGATCCTGCAGGTCTTCAACGCGGGTATTCAGTTCATCGTTTTCACGACGGGCCCGCTCCAGTTCTTCCATGGCTGCGGCAGAACCGGCGTCTACCCCGCCCGGCAGATCGGCATCGCCACCGGCGGAGCCGCCTTCGGTGGTTTCACGACTGTCGTTATCGGCAACCAGAAGCTTGAGCTCATCACCGCCCGTTCCGGCCTGCTGGGGTGCCGGCTGGGCCGGCTGACTGGCGGTCGCGTCCACGGTGCGGCGGGGGGACTGGAATTTGGTATTCTGCTGGCTGACGGCGCGAGTTGCCTCAGCACGGGTACGACTTTGAACCTGCTCAAGCGATGGCACGCGCAGGATTTCTCCGCGCTTGAGTCGGTTGATGTTTCCGTCAATGAAGGCGTCGGGGTTGAGATCCTGAATCGCCAGCATGACTTGCTGGGTGGACACGCTGTCATTGGGGCGTACGCGGGAGGCGATGGTCCAGAGGGTATCGGAGGCTCCGGTCGGACCCAAGGTTTCGCCCTGGTAGCTGCGACTCAGGGACTGCTCCGCCTGGGTTTGGCGTCGAACCGACTCGGCACTGCGAGCGGGAGCTGGCTGACTGGGTGCCGCCGAGGTCGTCGGGGCCGCAACCTGCTCCTGGATGCCGGAATCTTCGGCGTAGACCGGCGGGTCGACCAGTACGGCGTATTCCCGCATCAGGCGGCCACTGGGCCAGGTCAGTTCCAGCAGAAAGTTCAGGTACGGTTCGCGCAGGGGCTCCCGGGAAGAAACGTTGACGGCCAAGGAACCGTCGTTCTGGGTAACCACCTGAAACCTCAGTTTACTCAGAAACTGGTTGCGGCTGAGTCCAACCCGTTCGTAAGCCGATTCGGGCGCGATGTTGACGAACACATCGCTCGGATTCACTCCGCGGCTTTGGGGCAGAGTGATCTCCGCATCCAAAGGCTCATTCAGATAGGACTGAAGTTCAATTTCTCCCAGCCCCAGGGCCTGTGCGACGCTGGATCCAAGCCCTCCCGCCAGAGCCAGGGCAACCGCAAGCTTGCGTACCTTCATGCTTTTTCCTTTCCAGTCTCCGTTATTCGGTTACTGCTTTGTACAAACAGAATCGGACGAGGTTGGATGACTTCCGTCTGGATCGTTCTAGTTATTATGTCGTGCAATTAATCTTTGGTCCGGCAAGTATTGTTGATAACACTCGGTTTATCAATCAATCAGCCGCAATCCTTGTACCATTTTTTTACCAATCGAGCGGAACCCTCTAGCGTTCCTGAAAATAACAGGGGCGAAGGCTGAAATCAGCCTTCGCCCCTTCCCGGTTTGGTGAAAACCGGACACAGTTGGCATTAATTGCCCCTGCGTAACATTTCTTAACGTTCTTGCAGGATACGCAGCATACGCCGCAGCGGCTCCGCCGCCCCCCACAACAACTGGTCGCCGACCGTGAACGCCGAAATGTACTCGGGCCCCATGGCCAGCTTACGGATGCGGCCAATGGGAACGCTCAGGGTGCCGGTCACCTTGGCCGGCGTAAGCTCTTCCATGGTCGCGTCGCGGTCGTTCGGGATCACCTTCACCCAATCGTTCGCTTTCGCCAGGATGGCCTCGATCTCTGCCACCGGCAGATCCTTCTTGAGCTTGATGGTAAGCGCCTGGCTGTGGGAGCGCATGGCGCCAATCCGGACACAGATGCCGTCGATCGGAATCGGGGAATCGCTGCGACCCAGGATCTTGTTGGTCTCAACACCTGCCTTCCACTCTTCCTTGCTCATGCCGTTATCGAGCTGCTTGTCGATGAACGGAATCAGGCTGCCGGCCAGCGGAACACCGAAGTGCTCGGTCGGGAAATCCCCCGAACGCATGGTCTCGGTGACCTTGCGGTCAATATCCAGGATGGCGGAAGACGGATCGGCCAACTCGGCTTTGACATTGCCGTGCAGGTCACCCATCTGATTGAGCAGCTCACGCATGTTCTGCGCACCGGAGCCGGAAGCGGCCTGGTAGGTCATGGGGGATACCCACTCGATCAGGTCCTCTTCGAGCAGCCCGCCCAGGGCCAGCATCATCAGGCTTACGGTGCAGTTGCCGCCGATGTAGTCCTTGACGCCTTTTGCCAGGGCGTCGTCGATGACGTTCCGGTTGACCGGATCAAGCACGATGACCGAATGGTCAACCATACGCAGGGTGGATGCCGCATCAATCCAGTAACCGTCCCAGCCCGCATCGCGCAGTTTCTGGTAAACCGCAGAGGTGTAATCACCACCCTGACAGGTCACGATCACATCCAGGGTTTTCAGGGTATCGATATCAAAGGCGTCCTGGAGAGGCGGAACCCCCTCCTTGCCCACATCCGGCGCCGGCTTCCCGGTCTGGGACGTGGAGAAAAATACCGGTTCGATATCGGCAAAGTCGTTTTCGTCACGCATGCGCTGCATGAGGACCGAGCCCACCATGCCGCGCCAACCTACAAGTCCAACTCGCTTCATTGCGACCCTTGAACCTCGTTTTATGCCCGCCCGCTGCCCTTATCGCTGGCAGGGACAGGATGGATGATCCCGCGGCAACAGCATGTTGTTGCCGTCGGGTCTCAAAGTTGACTGGAGCAGGCGCAGGCTTAAAGCGCCTTGAGTACCGCCTCGCCCATGTCGCGGGTGGAGACCTGGGTACTCCCGTCCGACATGATGTCGGCCGTTCTCAGGCCCTGATCCAGTACGTTGCTGACCGCCGCTTCGATGGCGTCTGCCGCCTTCTCTTCACCCAGGCTATACCGCAGCATCATGGCGGCACTGAGGATGGTGGCCAGCGGATTGGCTACGCCCTTGCCTGCGATGTCAGGCGCCGACCCGTGGCATGGCTCGTACATGCCCTGCTTTTCAGAGTTCAGGGACGCCGAGGGCAACATGCCAATGGAGCCGGTCAGCATAGCCGCTTCGTCAGAAAGAATATCACCAAACATGTTGCCAGTCACAATCACGTCGAATTGCTTAGGCGCGCGAACCAACTGCATGGCGGCGTTATCGACGTACATGTGAGACAGCTCCACGTCCGGGTATTCCCGGCGCAGATCGTTCATGATTTCCCGCCAGAGCACGGTCACTTCAAGGACATTGGCCTTGTCGACGGAGCACAGCTTCTTGCCCCGCTGCTGGGCAGCCTCGAAGGCCACCCGGCCAATCCGACGGATTTCCGATTCGGTGTAGGCGTAGGTGTTGTAACCCTGCCGTTCGCCACTTTCGAGTTCGCGCACGCCCCGGGGCTGGCCGAAATAGATACCCCCGGTCAGCTCCCGCACGATCATGATGTCGAGCCCTGAAACCACCTCAGGTTTCAGGGACGAGGCCGACGCCAGCTGCGGGTACAGGATCGCCGGGCGAAGGTTGGCAAACAACTCAAGGTTGGAGCGCAACCCCAACAGGCCTTTTTCCGGGCGCTTGGCCATCGGCAGCCCGTCCCACTTGGGGCCACCGACCGCGCCCAGCAGAATAGCGTCGGCTTTTCGGGCCTTGTCCAAGGTATCGTCCGGCAACGGGCTGTCGGTGGCATCCAGGGCGGCGCCGCCGACCAGCCCGGTCTCGAAGCTCAATCCCAGGTCAAACTGGTCGTTGACCTTGTTCAGGACTTTCTCGGCCTCGGCCACGATTTCCGGCCCGATTCCATCGCCCGGCAACATCAATACGGTTCTGGACATGCTTTCTTCCTGTGTCAGATAACTTTAATTTGGCACGAATTACTGGTTGGCACGGAACAGCCAGGGAGCTGACTGACGGCGCTGGGCCTCGTAGGACTTGATGGCGTCCGCGTCTTCCAGGGTCACGCCGATGTCGTCCAACCCGTTCAGCAGGCAATGGCGACGAAAATCATCCACGTCGAAGCCGAAGACCTCACCCGAGGGCGTGGTCACCGTTTTCGCTTCCAGATCCACGCTCAATTGGTAGCCCTCGGACGCTTCCACTTCCTGGAAAAGCCGATCAACCGCTTCTTCTTTTAAAACAATCGGTAACAGCCCATTCTTAAAGCAGTTGTTGTAAAAAATATCTGCAAAGCTGGGCGCGATCATCACCCGGAAGCCAAAGTCCTCCAGCGCCCAGGGGGCATGCTCCCGACTGGAGCCACAACCGAAATTGGACCGGGCCAGAAGCACGCTGGCTCCCTGGTAGCGGCTCTGGTTGAGCACAAAGTCCGGATTGATCGGGCGCTTGGCGCAGTCCTGATCCGGCTTCCCCTCATCCAGGTAGCGAAGTTCGTCAAACAGGTTCGGTCCAAAGCCGGTGCGCTTGATGGACTTCAGGAACTGCTTTGGAATGATCATGTCCGTGTCCACGTTGGAACGGTCCATGGGGGCAACCAGGCCCTGGTGTTGCGTAAATGCTCGCATGGTGTTTCTCCTGTGGATCAGTTCATCAATTCGCGGACATCAACGAAGTGGCCGGTAACGGCCGCCGCCGCCGCCATGGCCGGGCTCACCAGGTGGGTGCGCCCTCCGAACCCCTGCCGGCCCTCGAAATTCCGGTTGGAGGTGGACGCACAGTGCTCACCCTGGCCCAGTTTGTCGGCGTTCATGGCCAGGCACATGGAGCAGCCCGGGTCCCGCCACTCAAGCCCTGCCTCGATGAAGATCCGGTCCAGGCCTTCCTGCTCGGCCTGGGCCTTCACCAAGCCCGAGCCAGGCACCACCATGGCCTGCTTCAGGCTAGGGGCGACTTTCCGCCCTTTCACCACGGCGGCGGCCTCGCGCAGATCTTCAATCCGGCTGTTGGTGCAGGAACCGATGAATACCCGATCCAGCTGAATCTCGGTGATAGCCATGTTCGGGCGCAGACCCATGTACTTCAGGGCACGGACGATGCCTTCGCGTTTGATCGGATCGGCTTCCTGCTCCGGGTCGGGCACCTGGCCATTGACCCCGGCCACCATCTCCGGCGACGTGCCCCAACTGACCTGGGGCGTGATTTCAGCGCCGTCGAGCTCGACGACTTTGTCAAACACCGCATCGTCGTCGCTGTGCAATGTGCGCCAATAGGCCACGGCGGCATCCCATTGCTCGCCTTCCGGGGCAAACGGACGACCGTGCACGTAATTGATGGTGGTGTCATCCACCGCCACCATACCGACGCGAGCACCCGCCTCGATCGCCATGTTGCAGATGGTCATGCGACCTTCCATGCTCAGATTCCGAATGGCGTCACCACCGAATTCAATGGCGTGGCCGGTACCGCCCGCCGTGCCGATCTTGCCAATGATGGCCAGCACCACGTCCTTGCCAGTGACGCCGGGTCCGAGCTTGCCGTTCACCTTCACCAGCATGTTCTTCATTTTTGACTGCACCAGGCACTGGGTAGCCAGCACGTGCTCCACCTCGGAGGTACCGATGCCGTGGGCCAGGCAACCGAAGGCGCCGTGGGTGGAGGTGTGGGAGTCGCCACAGACGATGGTCATGCCCGGCAGGGTTGCGCCCTGCTCCGGGCCGATGACGTGCACGATACCCTGGCGCTGGTCCTTGATCTTGAATTCAAGGATGCCGAATTCGTCGCAATTCTTGTCCAGGGTCTCAACCTGGGTGCGCGATACCGGATCGACGATGCCGTCGATGCCCTTGTCCCGGTCCGTGGTCGGAACGTTGTGATCCGGGGTGGCGATGTTGGCGTCGATGCGCCAAGGCTTGCGGCTGGCCAACCGCAAACCTTCGAACGCCTGCGGCGAGGTCACTTCGTGCAATAACTGACGATCGATGTAGATCAGGGCGGAGCCGTCCTCCCGCTGCTTGACCAGGTGATCGTCCCAGAGTTTGTCGTATAAAGTTTTGCCCGCCATGGTTACTCTCTCATCGGTTGGGGGTTTCTAATTCTGCTGCTATGGAGCTATCTTACTCCTGGGCACTTGATAACCTCAATTCATGTTTTTTATTCATTGCATTCCAAAATGGCATGTTTTAGCGTTTCAGTGATCCGCATCGCACAGGGGCGATGGGGCAACCGTCATCGGGGACCTCACCATGGATTCGAACGCGCTTCGGGCCTTTCTGACCATCGTCGATCAAGGCTCCTTTTCCGAGGCCGCTGAACTGCTGCACCTGACCCAGCCGGCGATTAGCAAGCGACTGGCGGCACTGGAACACCAGCTCGACGTGACCCTGATCGACCGTAGCCATCGGCAGATCCGCTTGACCGATGCCGGCAGTCGTTTGCTGCCCCACGCCCGGCGCATCCTCGACGAGATCCACAACGCCCGGGTGTCGCTCTCCCCCGATACCGACACCCTGGCCGGTGAACTCCAGATCATCGCCAGCCACCACATCGGCTTGCACCATCTGCCCGACTGGCTCCGGCGCTTCTCCAGCCAACACCCGGAAGTTCGGCTCAACCTCCAGTTCATGGAATCCGATGCGGCCTATGCCCAGATGCGCAAACGCAGTGCCGAGCTGGCCTTCGTCACTTTGAGCGACAGCATGGAGGGTCATTTCGTGGTGCATGAGCAATGGCCGGATCCGATGGCCTTTGCCGCCGGCCCCGACCATGCCCTGACCCGGCGAGGCCGGGTGACCCTGGCCGATCTGGCCGAGTATCCCGCCTTGCTCCCGGATACCGGAACCGCCACCTATCGAACGGTCAGCCGCCTGTTTCTGGAAGCCAATCTGCCGCTGCAACAGCAATTCCCGACCAATTATCTGGAAACCATCAAAATGATGACCAGTGTCGGGCTCGGCTGGAGCGTGCTTCCGGTTCGCATGCTCGACCGATCGATCCGCCCGCTGGAACTCGACCACCGTGTCACCCGGGTGCTGGGCGCAGTGGGCCTGGCGGGCCGGCAACTGAGCCCCGCTGCCAAGGCCTTGCTCGCCATTGTGCACGAACAGGAAACCACCACCGGTTTGCTACCTTGACGCCATGGACGGCGCCTTGGGTGGTGGCCTCAAGCCGCGCCAGGTAACCAGAATGGCCACCAGCATAGTAGCGGCGCCACCCCAGAACGCGGCCGGTGTGCCAAAGCCGTCCACCAGGAACCCAGACAGCCAGGCGCCGACGGCGCCGCCGGCGCCAAAGGTCAGGCCGCTGTACAACGCCTGCCCCTGACCGTGATGGTGAGCGCCAAAGAAGCCCTGAATGTACTGGACAGAGATGGCGTGCAGCGCCCCATACGAGGCGGCATGAAGGCACTGGGCCAGCAACAGCACCCCGATGACGTCGGTCAGCTCGGCGATGAGCACCCAGCGGATCATGGTCAGCGCAAGCGCGCCAATGGCGATCTGGCGAACACTGAAACGCCGGGACAATCGATGCATGATCAGAAACAGGCCAATCTCCGCAATCACACCCAGGCACCACAACAGGCCGATCGACAGCTTACCGTAGCCGTGTTGTTCCAGATGAATGCTGAAAAAGGTGTAGTAGGCGCCGTGCGACACCTGCAACAGGAAATTCATCAGGAAAAAGGCGATGACGGCCGGGTGACTGACAATTTTCTTGAGGCTGCCCGTAGGCGCCCGGGGTTTGCGCTCACCGCGCTCCGCCGGCACCAGAAAAGCGGACACCGCGATGCCGGCGAACACCGGCAGCAACAGCCAGGGCAAGGTGGCAATGGGCACCAGCTCCAGCAGACCACCCACCAGCCCTACCGCGCCTATGAAGCCGACCGAACCCCACAGCCTGACCTTGCCGTAGCGGTCCCGGTGCTCGCCCAGAGTCCGCAAGGTAATGACCTCGTACAGCGGCAGAATGGCGTTCCAGAAAAACGTGAACGCCAGCATGACCAGCAACAGCCCGTAGAAGCCAGGCTCAAGGAACACGCCAGCGAAGAACAACGAACCGGTAATCGCGCCAAACCGGACCAGGCGCACCCTCTGCCCGGTACGGTCCCCGAGCCAGCCCCAGACACTCGGAGCGATGATCTTGGTGAGTTGGATGGTCGCCATGAGCGTGGCGATCTGCAGATAGGAAAAGCCGCGGCCCTCCAGATACAGCGACCAGTAAGGCAACAGGCCGCCGAGGAGGGCGAAAAACCAAAAATAGAGATTGGAAAGGCGCCAGTAAATAACAGACCCCTCAGCCGGGAAAGTCAGGTCTCGGTGCCACCGTTACAGCTGGCCGAGCACCGGCGTGGTTACCGATACATCCGCGTTCTGGCCCCGGTGACGGAGGTAATGATCCATCAGCACGATGGCCATCATCGCTTCCGCAATCGGCGTTGCCCGAATGCCGACACAGGGGTCGTGACGACCCGTGGTGATCACCTCCACCGGATTGCCATGGACATCAATGCCCCGCCCCGGCAAACGCAGACTGGAGGTCGGCTTGAGGGCAATGCTGGCGGCAATGGGCTGTCCCGAGGTAATGCCGCCCAGCACGCCCCCGGCGTTGTTGGACAGGAACCCGTCCGGCGTCATCTCGTCCCGGTGCTCGGTGCCCTTCTGCTCGACACTGTCGAAACCGGCGCCCACTTCCACACCCTTGACGGCGTTGATGCTCATCAGGGCGTGGGCCAGATCGGCATCAAAGCGGTCAAACACCGGCTCACCCCAACCGGGTGGCACGCCGTCGGCAACCACGTTGATCCGGGCGCCAATGGAATCCCCTTCTTTGCGCAGGGCATCCATGTAGGCTTCCATCTCCGCGACCTTGTCCGGGTCCGGACAGAAGAACGGATTCTGATGCACCTGGTCCCAGTCCAGTTTCTCGACCTTGATCGGGCCCAGCTGGGACAGGTAGCCGCGGATGGTGATGCCCAAGCGCTGTTCCAGGAATTTGCGAGCCACCGCACCGGCGGCTACCCGCATCGCAGTTTCGCGGGCCGAGGAACGGCCCCCACCACGGTAGTCCCGGAAGCCGTATTTGTGCATGTAGGTGTAGTCGGCGTGGGCCGGCCGGAACTGCTCCGCAATCTTCGAGTAGTCCTTGGAGCGCTGGTCGGTGTTTTCAATCAACAGGCCAATGGGCGTGCCGGTGGTCTTGCCCTCGAACACACCGGACAGAATCCGCACCTCGTCCGCCTCCCGTCGCTGAGTGGTGTGACGCGAGGTGCCGGGCTTACGCCGATCCAGGTCGCGCTGCATGTCCGCTTCGGAGAGCTCGAGTCCCGGTGGGCACCCGTCGATGATGCAGCCGAGGGCGGCGCCATGGCTCTCACCAAAGGTGGTAACGGTGAACAGTTTTCCTATGGTATTTCCCGACATGATTCAGCACTTTATCCAAGTTTTTTAAGAAAGCAGTTTACGTCTTTTGATGCCACGCCCGAAGCGCTTCGGCGGTCACCAGGAACACTCCGCTACCACCGTTTTCAAAGTCCAGCCAGGTCAGCGGCAAATCCGGATAGGCCTCGTCCAGGGCCACCCAGCTGTTCCCGACTTCGACGATCAGCAGGCCCTCAGGGCTCAGATGCTCCAGCGCGCCGGTCAAAATCCGGTGGGCCAGATCCAGCCCGTCCGCCCCGGCCGCCAGCCCGAGTTCGGGCTCGTGGCGGTATTCCTGCGGCATCCCGGCGAGGTCTTCCGCGTCCACGTACGGCGGATTGCTCAGGATGACGTCAAACTGACCCTCGATATTCTCAAACAGATCCGAGCGCACCGCCCGCACCCGATCCTCGACCCCGTGATAGGCGATGTTCGATTGCGCCACCTCGAGCGCCTCCGCGGAGATGTCGGACAACACCACTTCCGCTTCGTCGAAGACCGACGCCGCCCCGATACCGATGCAGCCGCTGCCGGTGCACAGATCCAGAATCCGATTGACCGGTGTGTCACCCAGCCACGGCTGCAGACCGTTTTCCAGCAGCTCCCCAATTGGCGAACGGGGGACCAGGACCCGTTCGTCAACGTGGAACGGCATGCCCATGAACCAGGCTTCCTTGAGCAGATACGCCAGGGGCACGCGCTCACTGATCCGGCGCTTGATCCGCTCCAGGATGGTCTGACGCTCCTCCCGGACCAAACGGGCATCGAGAAACAGCGTGTTGTTCTCCAGCGGCAGGTTCAGGGTCCGCATCACCAGTTGAACCGCCTCGTCCCAGACATTGTCCGTGCCATGACCGAAGTACAGTTCCGAGGCGGCGAATTGGGACGACGCATACCGGAGGAAGTCACGGACGGTGTGGAGATCATCAATTGGGCTGGTCACGAATCTGGATCCTGTGGCGCAAATGTCAGCGCGGCATTATACGCTGAATACTTGCCAGCCTGCAGCTCCTGTGACCACAGCGCACCAGAGAGGCGATTAAATCGCCAGAGGGCCTGAGCTGTTGCGATTGGTTTCAAACTTGTCCAGAGCCAGGGACATGCGCTCACGACCGAGCTGTATCAACTCCGGTGCCTTGTGGTAGTCGTAACTTCGACAGGCATTCTTGGGAACATTGACCAACAAATCCGGCGGGTATCCCGCCAGCTTGTACTGCACCAGCGCGCTTTGCATGGTTTCCACAGTCAGGTTCATGACGTCGAACTTGCCTATGCCCAGCTTGTCCCAGTCGATGGTTTCATGCTCCTCCTGGGCACTTTTCGCGGAGGGCTTGGCCGCCTCCGCCTTCTGGTCCTTTTTGTTCATTTCCCGGGAAATCTTGTCCTGGGGTGTTTCCTCGGTGTCGGGCTTGCGCGCCGCCAGGGACTTGATGGTGTCCCAATCGAACCAACGGGAAGCCTTGTCCCGGATGGTGTCCACCCACTCCTCCATGTCACCACCCTCGGCCTCCGGGCTGAAGGCGGCGTCGGGAATGCGCTGGGTGCGTTCGTCTTCGCCACTGAGGTTTACCGCGACAATGATGTCGGCGTGGGAAGAGATGGTGGGAATGATCGGCAGCGGGTTCAACAAGGCCCCGTCCACCAACACCCGACCGTTCAGCACCAACGGGGTGACCACGCTGGGAATGGCCACCGAAGCGCGAATGGCCTGATCAAGGGGACCCTCCTGGAACCAGATCTCCTTGTGGGCCAACAGGTCCGTGGCAACGGCCGTGTACGCCAGTGGCAGATTCTCGATGCGGATGTCGCCCAGCATTTCCCGAACCACGGAGAAGATCTTTTCACCCCGGATGGCCCCGACCGAATTGAAGGTTACATCCAACAGCTTGAGGACGTCGAACTGGCCCAGCCCGGTCACCCAATCCTTGTATTCCTGCATCTTGCCCGCGGCAAACATGCCACCGATCAGGGCGCCCATGGAACAGCCGGAAATGGCGATGATGTCGTAGCCCCGCTCCACCAGCACCTCAATGGCGCCGATGTGGGCGTAGCCCCGGGCGCCACCGCTGCCCAGGGTAAGTGCTACGGTTTTTCGCCGCTTGGCTGGCTGGGTCTGCTGCTCGGAGGATTCGACCGAGGTGGCCGACACGTCCGAGCTTTTCATGACGGTAGAGGCTCCGTCTTCGGTACCGGATTCCACCGTTTTTTCCGAGCCCGGTCCCTCGTCGCCGGCCGATGCTGCCATGTCCGTCACCTTGTGATTACCGTAATTTCAACCCGGTCGCCCTGCCGGTTCGGGTCGCTCAGAGGGATCGCCGGTCCCACCACGATGACCTCCTGCTGCCCAGCCGACACCCCGGTCTTGGCGAGCACTTCCGACAGCGATGCTGCGGCCTCGCCCGCCCGGGACATGGCGTCCTGGAAACTTTCGTCACCACCCAGGGCCGCAAAGGCGGTCAGCACCACCGTTGCACCCTCGGCCGATGCCCACTCCGATATCCGGCGCCGGTCTGTCGCGGACCAGTCAAACCGAAAGGTAATGCCCCCTTGCCAAGGCACCACCACCGGCCCCTTGACGCGACTCTCGGCGCTGCCCAGACCCGGCACTGTGGCGCCACTGCCCACCGCCAGATGCTCAATCCAGACGTATTCCCTGAGATTACCCCGGGTGACCGTGTAGACAAGGGTCAACCAGCGACTGCCGTCTGCCGCGGTACTCCCGGCCACCAGGTAGTCCTGGGTGGCGTCGCGACCGTACAGCACCCGCTGCCCGAAGATCTTGTTGGCCCAGACATTACTGCGACCGCAGGCAATGCTGCTGCACTCAAACAGCACCTGCGCACCCCTGGCCTGCAGGAGCCTCAGGTAATGATCCCTCGCCTTCTGACGACTGGAATCCCGGTCCACCTGATACAGCCGCCCCTCACCGCTTACCGGCAATCGAGCCATCGTTTCCGAGCGAATCTGGTTATTAACCTCTCGGACCGGGCTGAACAACACGAGGTGGCCCGAGGACTCGATGCGGGTGGAGGTTTCCAGGGTGGATTGCGCAAACGCCTCGGGGAACGCAGAAGGCACCGCCGCCCAGGGTTTTCCCGGCAGGAAAGCGGTAAACAGCATTACACAAACGGTCAGGAAGAACTTTTGCAAAGTACTACTCATTGGTCAGGAATTGTTTGACAGCCAGGGTCACAGGCGCGGTATCGCCGTCCAGATGACAGTGGTGACCACCCGGGACGTCCGCCACCCGCAGGTTCTGGATCACCTCCCGACGGAGGTCGATACCCTTGCGGGCAGCCAGCAGGCCCTCTTGAGCTCGTACGAACAGGGTGGGCGTAGCGATTGCTTTCAATGACGCGATGACCTGTTCTTCGCCCATCATCATCGGCGTGGGATGCCGTAACCGGGGGTCAGTGCGCCAGACCAAGCCCTCACCTTCGGGCTTCATGTTTCGCGGCGTCAGCGTCAGGGCCGCTTCCGGACTCAGGGGACTGAGCCCGCCCTCGCGAGCCTTGGCGGCGGTTTCCAGATTGGGATAAATGGTTTGCCGGCCGGACCCGGCCAGGCGCTTGTTGATTGCCCGACGAAGCTGGGGAATGGTGTCCTCCGCCGGCCGGCTGAGCGCGCCCAGGCTGTCGATCATGACCAGCCTGCGCACCCGCTCCGGAAAGGCCGCGGCATAGAGCGCACAGACAATACCGCCCAGCGAGTGTCCGACCAGATCAACCTGATCGTCCTCCCCGGTCAGCAGATGGGTGTCGAGCAGCTCCGCCAGGTCCGCCACGTAATCCATGAGCAGGTAATTCTGGCCGGCGGGGCGATGACCGGAGTGGCCGTGACCGGCCATATCAATGGCGTGGACCGTGGTTTGTCGAGCCAGCTCCGGCGCCAGCCGGACAAAGGTCAGGCTGTTGTCGAGCCAGCCGTGGAGCATGACCACCGGCGGTGTCCCGGTCGCAGAATTCCCGGCCTTCCAGGTCAGACCGGACAGGGAGATGTAGCGCAGGGGCCAGTCGGCCTCCTGGTACTGGGCCGACCGGACCGGCGATGAGGTTGGTGCTTCGGCAATGTCATTCATGCAACGGTGGCCCTCACATGGTATGGGTGGGGCGATCCGAGCTCAGGGACCCTGCAAGGTATGATTCGATCTTGGTGCGGGCAGTCTCGTCGTCGCCATTGAACTGGACGCCAATACCAGCGGCGCGATTGCCCTGGGCGCCTTTGGGCGTGATCCAGATAACCTTGCCGGCGACTGGGATTTTCTCCGGCTCATCCATGAGGTTCAGCAGCAGAAACACCTCGTCCCCGAGCTGATATTGCTTCTGGGTTGGGATGAACAGGCCGCCCTGGCGGATATACGGCATGTACGCGGCGTAGAGTACCGCCTTGTCCTTGATGGTGAGGGTGAGTATGCCGCTGCGTGCACCAAATCCGGGACCCATAACTGACACCTTTCTTGTGTTGGCTCTTTGTAAGATTGGTTCAGGGAGGGAAAATCCCTGTCATTCCGCAATCATAGCAGTTGTTCAAGGGAAAAGTGCAATGCCCGACGTCGTTATCCGGCCCGGCGCCGAGTTGGCATCAGTTGCTGCCAGGCCATCAGCAGTCGGGCAGCCTCCAGCTCCGGGTTGGCGTTGTAGACTCCGGCCGCCCTGGCCTCCCGAACCATATCGAGCAATTCGTGGGCTTTCCAGACCGGGTTGGATCTGGCCAGAAAGCCCAGCATGTCCTCTGCCTCGGCATCGACCGGGGCACCGCCAGCGCCGATCCGGGCCAGATCGGCGGCCCAGCTCTCGAACAGCCAGAGACTGTCCTCCAGGCCCAGCGCCTTGAAGGCCTTGGCCGCTTCGGCCACCGGAATCTGGTTCTTCATGAATTGCTTGAACCCGTCAAAAGCCTGATCCCGCAACCCGATGAAATCACCGGTCGCGTACTCCAGCGCCAGCCTGGGAGCGTTGCCGGCCAACATCAGGGCTTTCGCCAGTACCGTCGCCTCGGGCCGCGAGCCCTCCTCCATCGTCAAGACCTGCTGCGCCAACCACTCGTTGGCGACCTCGGCCGTCGGGTTCGGCAAGGTCATGGCCTGGCACCGGGAGCGTATGGTTGGCAATACCGGTCGCCCCGCTTCCTGAAGCAGCAACAACGTAACGTCCGGCTGCGGCTCTTCCAGGGTCTTGAGCAGAGCGTTGGCGGCGTTGATGTTGAGCTGATCCGCCCGGTCGATGATCGCGACTTTGCGCCGGGCCACCTGAGGCGAGGCGACTGCAAAGCCCGACAGGGCCCGAATCTGGTCGACCTTGACCATCCTGGACTTTTCCGGAGCGTACACCCGGATATCCGGATGACTCGCCGCGCGCACCAGCTCGCATTGCTTGCATCGGCCGCACGCTTCTGGCGCTCCCGCATCGAGATTCTCCGGGGCGTCACACACCAGCAGGCCCGCGACGGATTCCGCCCAGTGGCGCTTACCAACGCCACGTTCGCCGGTGATGATCAGGGCGTGGGGCAACCGGTCCGCCGCCAAGCGGTTCTGGATGGTCGACCAGGCGGCCTGGTGCCAGGCCATTGTCGCGGTGGTTGGGGTCAAGACTCTGTTCCCGGGGTTGTGTGGGTGCCGCGCAGTTGTTTTCGCATTTGGCTCAACAACCGACGCATCTGCCTCAGCTCACGGTCCTCCCCGCTGGCTGAGCCATCGCTATAGTAATGGCTGTTAACCGTCCGGGCAAAACGACGAGCCGATTCCGCCGCGGCAGGCCGCGCCTGTCCGAGCCTGGCCGCCAAGGCCGACGGGGTCTCGCCCTTGCGAACCGGAACACCGGCACGGTGGCACAACTGATGCCAGTTCGAGAGGATGCGCCCAAAGGCATCCCGGCGGTCGCCGGTGCGCATCCGCCAGGCCGACACCAGCCCCGCAATGAGCAGACCGGCGCCGACGATGCCCGCCGTGAGGTACCCCAGTTCCCTCATGCCCAGGCCCCATGGCAGTTGCCGCATGAGATTCATCTGGGTCTGCCCCTGGTAACCGACCACCCACCGTTGCCAGTGGTAATTGATCCGGTCCAGCTGGAGGCTTGCCCATTGCACCAGGGCCACGTCGCCATAGCGCTGAGGGGATGCCCAGTTGTTTTCCAGGAACGAGCCTTCGTCCGACACGGCGTCCCGCAACCCGGATTCAATTCGGCTGGGCGCAATGGCGGCTGTGGGGTCAATGCGCACCCAGCCCCGCCCCCGGAGCCAGACTTCAACCCAGGCGTGGGCATCGTATTGACGCACAATCAGGTAGTCGCCACCGGCACCGGTCTCGCCGCCCTGGTAGCCCACCACGACCCGCGCCGGAATGCCTGCGGCCCGAAGTACGAAGGCGGTGGCGCCGGCGTAGTGGGCGCAGAACCCCCGCTTGTTGTCGAACAGCAGACTGTCTATGCCGTCGTCCGGCATCGCCGGTGGGCGTAGCGTGTAAAAATAGGGTTCGGTCCGGAATCGGGTCAGCAGGGCCTGGACGGTTTCCACATCGGAATAACGACCGCGGAGACTGCGAGCGAGCTCCCGTGCGCGCGGGTTTCCCGAGGTCGGCAATTGCAGGTACCGACGCTCCTGCAGCGGCGTCAAGCGCTCCGTCTCCTCAGCCGCGTCCGACTCAAAAGCCAGGCGGTAGCGGATCGACGAATCCGCGGGACGGCGGAAGCGGAACAGGTCCTGGCCTGCCTCCACCACGTTGCCGGACACCGCTCGGGAATTCTCCAGCGCGAACGCCCAGCGCTGATCCGTGGGTTCCAGCAGGACATCGTACTCGCCCGTTTCGAGCTCACCAACGCCGCCGTCGCGAGCCACCCGTCCCGGCCGCCGGGGCAGCGACCGCTCGCCCTGGCGCCAGGTTTCACCATCCAGATAGTCCAGCACCAGGCCACGCCAATACCGGTCCGGGTACGCTGGCATGGGGCCAGCAAAGGTGACCCGAAACGCCCGCTCGCTGCTTTGGGCCAGATTGGAAATATCCCCCGGTCGCATGGTGTCGCTGATGCCGGTTCTGGCCTGGCCGGATACCAGCGGAACGCTCCACAGCGGCTCCATCCGCGGGAAGAACACGAACAGCAGCGCGACGATCGGCAGGGTTTTGACCGCCAGCATCCCCAACCGGCGCCAGCCGGCGGTGGAACTGTCGGGCAAATCCGGCGCATTGATGATCTGCAGGCCGACGAGCAGCAGGGCCAGGGCCGTCAGATTCACCAGACTCCAGAGAATGTCCTGCTGGAACAGGAAATTAACGGCCCCCAAGTACGCCAGGATGAAAAACAGCACATAGAAATCCCGGACACTTCGGGTCTCCAGCCATTTGAGCCCCACCGCAAGCACAAAGAAAGACGCGGCCGTATCGACAGTAAACCGGCCGTGCACGGTCGCCACATACACCGCAATCAACGCCAGCATGATGGCCGACCGCAACCAGCGCCCGGGCAACCGCACCCGACCCTGCTGTGCCAGCCAGCGCCACCCCGCCAGCAGGCAGCAGGTGGCAATCAACCAGAACGGCAGTCGTTCCAGCTGCGGAATCAGCAAGACGCCAAAACTGGCGACCAGCCAGATCAGGGCACGGGACGGTAGCGAATCCTGCACACTCGTGGTCAGCATCATGACGCTCTCCGATCAGGCGGGCGCCCATCTTTACGGGCAAACTGACGGGTGCCATGCTTTTCCGACGCCGCGTCCCTGGGCCGGGTTTCGCCCCATACGGCGAGGGCACGGAGGCAGCGCCTCGCATGACCAGGACCGGCGTCCGGTTCGATCACCTGACCCGGCAGAACCAGGCCGAATCGCTCACCGTTGCGCTCCCGCTCGGCCACCAGCCATGCCAGATAGCTAAGCCTCAATTCATGGTCCGCTCCGGGAAAGGCATGAAAATCCAGCCACTGCGGACTGCCCTGCTCGCCTTCCCAGTCCGCCACCACAAGCTGGCCGCTGCGGGCATAACGCTTCCACATGACTCGCTGGCTCATGTCACCTTCCCGCCAGGGCCGTAGATCCGCGTGATCACTGCCGTCGGTCGGCACAATGCTGTCGCTGTCTTCACCATCCTGCACGGCACTGATCACGTCAGGCGCGGGCACCGGCCGGGGAAACACAATGCCCGCGGACGCCGGGCGAACCCACGACCAGGCTTTGAGCAGACCGAACGGGAAACGGGTCTCGACCCGAATCCGATCGGGGCGCAGGTAACCGCGATGGGCGGATGGAATCGCCAGCTTGAGATCCTTGCTCTGGCCGGCCACGATGTGACTGGCGTCTGGCTCGGCCTCCCCACAGGACACTACGATGGCGATGGCATCGTCCCGGTCCGCCGTGGCCCGGAATTTGAACGGTATGGGCTCCCCGGCCACGCCTTCGCCCGGCTGTACCAGGGCAACCTGCAATCCGGCCAGATTCCGATGGGTCTGATGCATGGCTCCCACGAACACGGCACCCAACAGAAAGGTGACCAGATAGATCAGACTGTTTTGGTAGTTGATCCCCGTGATCAGCATGATCAGCAGCAGAATCCCGAACACCACACCGGCACCGGTTGGCAGGATGAAGATATTTTTTTGCGTAAAGGTCTGGGTATCGGACCGAGCCACCCGTTGATTGACCCACTTCTGCCAGCGCTGCGTTACAAACTTCTTCATGGCGCCCTTGGAGGTTTTTGGCGGAGGTGGCGCAGCGGCCCTGAGGCGCGCAACGCCGATATCTCAAAACAATACTGGCGTTTCAACGAATCTGATCACAACCCGACCAAAACCCGCTTGAAATGCCCATGGACAAGTCAAATACTAACCATATCGCGACGCGTTTTGGCGAAAATTTCCGCTCCGCGCGCCACCAGACCACGTAAGTTCCTGCAGGAAGGGCTTGATATGAAACGCTTTCATTTGCTCGCCGCATCGATTGCCGGAGCCGCTGTTTCCATGCCTGCCCTGTCGGGCGTTCAGGCGCTGACGTCCGATGAAATGGTCGAAACCTACGTCAAGGATTCGGCCGTCATCATCGTACCCAAGGAACAGCGAAAATCCGATGCCGATCGACAGCGCATTCTTCGTTCACTGACCATCTCGCCCGGAGAACCGGTGCTGACCGAAGCCGAGGAGGAGGCCTATCGGGATGCCCTCCAGCGTTATGTGGAGGCGGGCAGCAAAGACGCGCTGAAAAGCGCCGAAGAGGAATTTCTGCGTCGCGCTCTGCTGCTGCCGCAGGACGAACTGGCGCGCGCCCAACCGCCCGCCGAGTTCACCCCAACCATTCCTCCGATCATCTTCGGGCAACAAGCCCAGATTCCCGAAGAGCCCTTTACCCAGACCTTCCTGAACGATCAGCTGGGTATTGGCTTTGATGGTCAGAATCTGAACTTTTCCATCGGCAATCCGCCGGGCATTGACCGGATTCAGGTGCCAGAGGGCATTAACGAGGGCCCCATAAGCCTCACTCCACGCCCTGGCGGCGGCTTTGACCTGTCCATCAAAGTGCCCGACCAGTAAACAACCGAATGCAAAAACGGCAACCCACGGGTTGCCGTTTTTTTTGGGGTGCTGCCCAACGAAAAACGCCCCGCTGGGCGGGGCGTTCTACCAGTGCAGCTATCAGGTCAGCTTAGTGACCGTAGACAGCCATGCTGGTGTTGGTGATGGACAGGTTGTCCATAGCCACGGAACCGATGGAGGCACCACCGATCTCGATCGCACCGATGTTCATGTCCATGGTGATGTCAGAAACATCAATCCGCAGTACGTCAGTGGCTGAAGAGCCAGTCAGGCCTGCGCCTTTATAGACGTCAACACTGGCGACGGCAAACAGACCAGCGGCAGTAGAAGGAGCGCCACCAGCAGCTACTTCCTCGAAGAACTGGCTACCCATGATCGCCATGTCACGAATACCAACACCCAGGAACTCAACGTCGAAGTCCATATCGACCACGTTGAAGGCAACGTCCAGGTTCAGGGTGTCAGTGGCGGTATCAACAACGATGTCCAGCGCGCCGAGAGCACCGTGGCCGCTCAGGTTGGAGATCAGGGTGGTGGAGTCAGTGCCGCCCACGAGCGCCATGGAGCTGGCTGTCATACCCCAGTCAATCGGGTTACCTGAGATAGAGCCAACGTGGATTACAGCGTCGCCGTCAGCCAGAACGTCGATATCGATTTTCAGGTCGTCCAACAGGTTGGAACCCGCGCCACCGGCAACACCAGAACCACCCAACACGATGTCGTTAACTACGAAGGAGCCTTCATCCGTGTAGCGGAACTGACCGATGCTGACCTGGGTTTCGAGTTCGATGGTCACACCCGCCTGACCGGTCACGCTGGACATGGCGGTGTCATCCATGGCTTGCAGATCGGCGTGGGCAGCGAAGGGAGCCGCGGCTACGGCAGTCGCGAGAGCAATTTTCTTCAGGCCTTTCATATTCTTATCTCCTTGGAAACTCATTTTCTTTATTATCTGAGTTTTGATGTTGAGTGCGGAGTTCCCTGACTCCACAAACCCATTTAAGATTGTTTTACAGTCCTAGTCCGTGACTCTAGTCACAGTCTTTAACCGATCGGTTACACAAGGAAACAAACCACGACTGGTTCTCAGTGAATCCGATTGAACATCAGCCTTTTTTGCTTTCCTGGTCATAAAACCACTCAAACGGCTTGCTCTGGGACACGGGCTCGGCCCACCGCAGGTCTTCGCCCTCGACCGTAAAACCGATGACCTTGTTGGCAGAAACCCCCAAGCGGTGCTCATGCTCGATGACCAAGGCTTCTACCTCACTGTCGGGGCTGACCCGGCCGGTATAGAGAATGGCGGCCGCATTGATCTCGCCACCCTGTGCTATGGCCTTGATGGCCGCCCGATACATATAGATACGGGCAGACGCAGGCACCTCCGCCCCCTGCTCTCCGAGGCTGATCCGTTTCACGGTGGTGCCGTCTTTCATCAACATCCAGGCGGAAGGCATATTGGGCCTGGCATCCGTCAGCTGGCCTCTGTAGGCTTTCGTCGCCTCATCGGTGAGCCGAATCAATTGGGTCTGGGCAGCCGCGAGGATACCGGCTAGCTCCTCTTCACTGACCTGACCGTCTTTGAGGGGCGAATTGGCCGGCAAAGTAATAGAGTCTGAGAAAACGGGCGTTGAGGTAACCAGCGTTGCCGTCATCGCTGCGGCAGTAACAAGACCTTTAACGGAAATCATAGAGGCACATCCATTCTTATTGGGTTTGCGGAGTTATCCTCACCGGCGACGGTGTAGAATAAGCACCGGCGAATGGCGTTTATTACATCATCTGACCCGCCGACCATTATTTGATTGCGTTGGCGTTTTCGAGAATTTAGCGGAGCAAATTTGACTGACGTTGCAGCCCAGCCCATCGACCGGGACCTGTTCACCAGACTCCAGGCCCATGCCTGCCAGCATGACGACTTCGTCTATCTGGGCAGCACAGGAACCAGTGGCGACACCGGCGAATGGAGCTTCTTCTCGGCGCTCTCGACGTCCAGCTATGAACTTCGGGACCGTGATCGTGCGCCGCAAAGCGTGCAGAATGCGGTCACAGAACTGGACGAGCTCAGGCAGCGGTACCACTTTCAGGGGGAGAACGCGGAGATACCGGCAGGCGGTATCGTCGGCTTCGTGAGCTATGAACTGGGCTATCTGAAGGAAAAAAAGCTGCGGGCGCTGTCAGGCCCTCTGCCGACCCCGGTACTGCAAGCCCGTCTTTTCCTCTGGATGGCGTCTTACAATCGAAAAACCGGGGAGTACTTCCTGCGTTTTCACGACCAGTGCCCCGACGCCGTGCGCGCAAAGGTCGAGCACTGGCGCGACACTCCCGCCGCCAAAGTAGCCCCACCGTGGACAATGACCGCGCCTTTTCAGGCCACTCAACCCCAATCCGCGTTCGAAGCCAGTGTCCAGACGGTCAAGGACTACATCGAGGCGGGGGATTGCTACCAGGCAAACCTGTCGCAGGAGTTCAGCGGTCGGTATCAGGGCGATCCCTGGCACGCATTCGAGGCCCTGACCGGCACCCACCCAACGCCCTACAGCGCCTTCATCCGTGGCTCCGACTTTTCGATCCTTTCGATTTCCCCGGAACGGTTTCTGGAAATCGACGATGGCGTTGTGAAAACCAGTCCGATCAAGGGCACGCGGCCCAGGGGGCGTACCGAGGCCGAGGACCAATCGTTCGCGCTCGAATTGCAGGACTCTGAGAAGGATCGGGCGGAAAACCTGATGATCGTTGACCTCCTGCGGAACGACCTAAGCGTGAATGCCAAGCCCCAATCCGTGCGGGTCGATCAGCTGTTCGCCCTGGAGTCCTACCAGAACGTCCACCACCTGGTCAGTCACATTCGGGCGGAATTGCGGGAGGGTGTGTCCCCCCTGAAGGCGTTCATCGATGCCTTTCCAGGCGGCTCCATCACCGGCGCGCCAAAGCTCCGGGCCATGGAAATCATCAAGGAGCTGGAACCCCACGCACGGGGCCCCTACTGCGGATCGGTGTTTTTCTACGGCCTGGGTGGACGACTCGACAGCAGCATTGCCATCCGTACCCTGGTTTGCACCGGCGATGGCGTCATTCGCTGCTGTGGTGGTGGCGGGATAGTCGCCGATTCGGACCCGCAGGCGGAGTATCAGGAAACCCTGACCAAAGTGGCGCCCTTGATGCGGTTTTTGCAGGATCTGACAATCTGAGGAAGCCGCGCCCCGGCGCTGGCACGGCTTCGGCTCCCGGACTTCCCGATTACGCGGTGTGAACCGCGCTTGCCTTGAGGAATTCCTGCTTCAGGTCTTCAAAGTTATGTACCGCCGGGAACTGCGGGAACTCGTCGATGACATTCTGCGGCGCGTGGAACAGGATGCCGGCCTCGGCCTGCCCCAGCATGGTGGTGTCGTTGTAGGAATCACCGGCGGCGATGACCCGGTAGTTCAACAATTGGAACGCCCGGACCGACTGGCGCTTGGGGTCGCGCTGACGCAGCAGGTAGTCGGTAATCTGGCCATTCTCGGCGACTTCCAGTTTGTGGCACAGCAGGGCCGGGAAACCCAACTTGGCCATCAGCGGCATGGCAAACTCATAGAAGGTGTCGGACAGGATCACCACCTGGAACCGCTCCCGGAGCCAGTCCAGGAATTCCCGTGCACCCGGCAGCGGGTCAAGGCCACCAATTACTTCCTGAATCTGTGGCAGGCCGTATCCATGCTGGTCCAGCAGTTTCAGACGCTGGGTCATCAGCACATCGTAGTCCGGCACATCGCGGGTGGTCGCCTTGAGTTCTTCAATACCGGTTTTCTCGGCAAACGCGATCCAGATTTCCGGAATCAATACTCCTTCGAGGTCAAGGCAAGCCAGTTCCACAGTGATCTCCTGATAAACAGTTGGGTGTCCCGGAGCCCGGGCTCCGATTTGAGTTGCGCCGTATAATAAGAAAAACCGCCCGGGAATGCATCGGGCATAACCATATAGATCCTCATTACTTCAGGCAATGAAGCATTTAATGGTAGTCTTTTCACTCATTTAGACCAGACAGCAGGCAAACATGACGGATATCCAAACGCTTCGTGACGAGCTTGAGGGCCAGAGCCCCCGCGCCATCCTCAAAGCTGCCCTCAAGACGTACGACAATATCGCCATCTCCTTCAGCGGGGCCGAAGACGTCGTGTTGATTGAAATGGCCCACCGGCTCACGGACAACCTGAAAGTGTTTACCCTGGACACCGGCCGCCTGCACCCGGAAACCTACGAATTCATAGAGCGGGTCCGCAAGCACTACGGCATTGACATCGAGGTGCTGTTCCCGGACGCCGCCGAGATCCAGGACCTGGTGAATCGCAAGGGCTTGTTCAGCTTTTACGAGGATGGTCACTCCGAGTGCTGTGGCATTCGCAAAGTGAACCCGCTGCGGCGCAAGCTCGCCACCGTAGACGCCTGGATTACCGGCCAACGCAAGGACCAGAGCCCCGGAACCCGCAATGACGTGCCCGTGGTCCAGGAAGACACCGCGTTTTCCACCCCGGACAAAACCCTGGTGAAGTTCAACCCCCTGGCCAATTGGACCTCCAAGGAGGTCTGGGATTACATCCGCATGTCCGAAGCCCCCTACAACGAACTCCATGAGAAAGGCTTCATCAGCATCGGCTGCCAACCGTGCACCCGTCCGGTTCTACCCGGTCAGCACGAGCGCGAGGGTCGCTGGTGGTGGGAAGAGGCGACCAAGAAAGAGTGCGGCCTGCACGCCGACAACCTGATCGCCAAGGAATAGGAAACCGGTCAGTGCCCTGCCCACCGGATCAGTAGGTGGGCAGCTCCACATCCCGAAACAGTTCTTCAATCTCTGAGCGACTGCCCTGATGGGCCACCGCTTCGTCCACCCGCTCCTTGGTGAGATGGGGAGCGAAACGCTCGATGAAGTCGTACATGTAGCCCCTGAGGAAGGTCCCCTTCCGGAAACCAATCCGAGTGACGCTGGGCCGGAACAGTTTGCGGGCATCCAGCGCGACCAGGTCCGGATCCGCCTTTGGATCGAACGCCATACTGGCAATGATGCCGACCCCCAGACCCAGCCGGACGTAGGTCTTGATGACATCGGCATCGGCCGCGGTAAACACCACCTTGGGCGTCAGTCCCTGGGACTGGAACGCCTCATCCAGCTTGGACCTGCCAGTGAATCCAAACACGTAGGTGACCAGCGGGTATTCCGCCAGTTGCGGCAGGGTCAGCTCCTCCATCTGGGCCAGGGGATGGTTCCTGGGCACGATCACGCTGCGGTTCCATCTATAGCACGGCATCATGATCAGGTCGTTGAACAGCTCCATGGCCTCGGTGGCAATGGCAAAATCGACCGCACCATTGGCGGCCATTTCCGAGATCTGCATGGGGGTGCCCTGATGCATGTGCAGGGACACGTCCGGGTAGGATTCGATGAACCCACTGATGATCGGCGGCAGGGCGTAGCGGGCCTGGGTATGAGTGGTGGCGATACTGAGGTCACCCTGGCGCTGGTTACTGAACTCCTGGGCGATCTTCTTGATGCCCTCGACCCGGCGCAGAATCTCGCCGGCTTCCCGAATGATGATTTCGCCACCGGGGGTGATGCGGGTCAGGTGCTTGCCGCTTCTGGCGAAGACCTCAAGACCCAGTTCGTCCTCAAGCAACCGAATCTGCTTGGAAATCCCGGGCTGTGAGGTGAAAAGGCTTTGCGCGGTCGCGGACACATTCAGGTCGTGGTGTGCGACCTCCCAGATATATCGCAACTGTTGTAATTTCATTGAATCGGTTGCTCCCTGGAATTCCGGTCTTCGGAGGGTGGCACGGGGCAGTGGCTGAATCTTAGCGTACGCATAAAAACACTATTTTTCATTCTTTTTTAATATAGGTATTGCCCTGATCAAAGTTTAGACCAAAATTGCATTAAAGCGCCGGACAACGCTCTACTTTGTTGCATGGCCCTTGACTTGCACACGGCATCCCACACAATCCGGTATCGACACCCGTTGTAACCAGAGCCGCCATGCTGTTGACCACCAAATTCCTGCGCCCCTCCACCGATCGCCGAGCCATCCGACGCGACCGGTTGAACATGCTGCTGGAGCCGGCGGACGCCAAACGTTTGAACCTGGTGGTTGCGCCAGCGGGATTCGGCAAAACCACATTGGTGGCGCAGTGGCGCGCGCGTTCGACCGGGTCGACAGCCTGGCTGTCCCTGGATGAACACGACGACGAGCCCAGACGCTTCTGGCAGTACCTGATCGGAGCCTTCGAGCACGCCGGTCTGCCCGGTCTTGAGGCCTGCAAGCCCCTGCTGGTTCACGACCAGGACGAAACCGCGACAGGGACGATCACCGCCCTCATCAACCAACTGGCGGCCGATGGTGGGCAATGGGCCCTGGTGCTGGACGACTTTCACCTGATCCGCGACGATCGCATCCTCCGGGCACTGGCCTACCTGATCGACTACCTGCCCCCGTCCGTTACCGTCACCCTGGCCTCGCGCACCGAACCGCCCCTGCCCCTGGCCCGGTGGCGGGTGCGTCGCTGGATTGAGGACATTCATCCAGCGCTGCTGGCGTTTTCCGAAGGCGAATGCCGTCAGTTCTTCCAGGACACCATGGGACTTGATCTGAGCGACAGCGAGGCCGACGCCATTTGCCGCAGGACCGAGGGCTGGGTGGCGGCGATGCAACTGACGGCCCTGACGGGAGCCCGCGGGCAAGAGCCCCAGCCAACCTCGGCACCCCGGCTCCAGGTGGATGAACGACACATCAGCGACTACGTTCTGAGCGAGGTGCTCTCCCAGCAGTCGGCAGCCGCCACCGAATTTCTCCTGGACACCGCTCACTGCCCTCGCCTGTGCGGCTCCCTGTGCGATGCGATCCGCGGTAGCCAGGACAGCCAGCAGTGGTTGGAACACCTGCTGAGCCAGAACCTGTTCCTGATTCCCCTCGACACCCAGAGCCAGTGGTTTCGGTACCATGACCTGTTCCGGGACGCGCTACTGCATCGGATCCGACATCTGGACCCGGACCGCGCCCGCAGTCTCTGGCGCAAGACCGTGGACTGGTTGCTGGACCACGGTCACGTCCAGGACGGCATCCTGCAGATCGTGAAGGAAGCGGACTGGCCCTGGCTGGCCAGCGTGCTCGCCGAACACGGCAACAACCTGATTCACGGCGGCTATCACTTGCCCGTGCTGGAGTGGATTGAATCGCTGCCGCCGGAACTGATTCACGACAGCCCGCAAATCCAGATGCTGCGCTGCTGGGCCCTGTTCTTCGCCAATCGCCTGGATACCCTGGACCCGCTGCTCACCACCCTCGAAGATCTGCTCGACCGTCGGGTGGCAGACTCCCATCCAGACGCCGAGGGCGCCCTCGGTCTGCAGAGTGAGATCTCGCTGATCCGCTCCTACCTGGCCCGCACCCGCAGCGACGACAGGAGCGCCAGCGTGCTCACCCGACAGGTGCTCAAGGACATCGACCACACCCAAATCCCCCTGAAATCGGTCACTTACTACGGGGTTGGACTGGACTATTTTGGTGAGGGATTGCTGCTGGACGCCGAGGACGCGCTCTTGTCCGCGATTCGCTACGGCCAGCTCGAACGCAAGCCCAGTACCGTGCTGTCCAGTGGCGGGCTGTTGGCCTGGATCCAGTACAACCGGGGCGATATCGAACAGGCCCTGAGCACCTGCACCGACGTGCGGGCCTGGGTAGACCAACATTACGCCGATCCGAGTCAGCCACGGCTGATCTCCTGCTGGCAGAACAGTGCCCTGGCGGAGATCTACCGGGAACGGAATCAGCCGGACCTGGCCGCAGCTCACCTCGCGCCGCTCCTGGAACACGTGGATCGAGGTACCGAACCCGGCCAGCACGTGATCATTCAATACGTCCGCGGCCATCTGGCCTTCAGCGAGGGCCGGTTGCAGGAGGCCTTCGAGGTGCTGGAGGACGCCGTCCGGATCGGCCGCAAGCGGCGCGACCACATCGTGTTCGAACCGCCCGCCAGTTCGGCCCTTCTGGCCCGCTGTTACCTGGCTGCAGGCCACCCGGACCAAGCCCTCGAATGCCTCGACCCAGCCGATGCCGGGTCCTTCAGCAATCCGCTCAACCGGGAGCAGTATCTGATCAGTTGCGCGCGGGTTCAGGTGGCATTGGGTCAGCCGGATCGGGCCCAGGAAATCCTGAGCAGCTTGTTGTCGGCGGCCGAACGCAACGCCCACAACCGTCATCTGGTGGAAATCCTGCTGGTCTACGGTGAGGCCCTGGATCTGCAGGGGCGGCACGAGGAAGCCGTGGAGATGCTCGACCGGGCAATGGCCAAGGCGTCCGAGGCGGGCTTCCTGCGTTTGTTCAGTGAGGAAAGCCCGCGACTTCAGACCCTGGTTCGAGCCTTGCCGGCCCTCCAGGCTCCCGGCGCCTGGAACCAGGACCTTCGCACCCTGCTCGGTGGCTGCCGGCCGGCCGAGCCGGACGATCAACCGGGGCCCGCAGGCCCCGGCGCGCAAACGACGGCCAACCCGGCGCTTCTGCCGGAGCCCCTCAGCCAGCGCGAAATGGAGGTGCTGGCGTTGATTCATGACGGCCACTCCAACAAGGACATTGCCAGCCGGATGGCGGTGGCTCCAGCAACCGTGAAGGCCCATATCCGCAACCTGTACGGCAAGCTGGGTGTGGGACGGCGAACGGAAGCCCTGGCCCGGGCGCGGGAGCTGGGCCTGCTATCCCGGTGACGCAGGCTAATTTGTGACCGACCTCACACTTTGGCCGATCTAATCGGCGGGACTACGCCCTTTGGACGATCCGGCTACGCCCCCTGATCCCCTATGATGCTTTCCATGGTGAGGGAAACCTCATCGGAGAATTCTGAAACTTCAGGCCTTCAGACTTCTTGTTCCGCGTTGTTTCGACGCCCCGGGTTCATTTGAACCCCTTCGACAAGAGCCACCCTTCCCGGGCTGGCTCTTTTTTTATTGAGAGAAAATGCTTCTGTGGTTAGCGCTCGATGACGCGCCGGAACGGCGGCAAGGCATCCAGCAGCAACTGCCCGTAACGACGGGTCACGATCCGACGGTCCAGAATGGTGACCCGGCCGGTATCCTGCTCGGTACGCAGAAGCCGGCCCACTGCCTGGACCAGTTTGATGGACGCGTCCGGTACGGTGATCTCCATGAAGGGATTGCCCCCTCGCTGGGTCACCCACTCGGCAAGGCTGGCTTCGATCGGATCGTCCGGGACCGAGAACGGCAGCCGGGTAATGACCACGTGATGCAGGTATTTCCCCGGCAGGTCAATGCCTTCGGCAAAGCTGGCGACGCCGAACAACACGCTGGGCCGGCCCTCATCCACCCGGTTGCAGTGCTGCCGTAGCACCTCGCCCTTGGCCATGTCATCCTGGGTGATGATCAGCTCCGGATACTCCGGCGCCAGGGCATCACGAACCTGCTGCATCTGACGTCGGGAGGTAAAGAGCACCAAGGTGGCCTTTTCCCCGGCCCAGAGGTCCGGGAGGCGCTCAACCAAGGCGTCGCCGAAGCCGTCATCGGTGGGCATGACCGACATGGCGGGCACTTCCACCGTGGCCATCTCACCGTAGCGGAAGGAGCTGGGCACCACCAGATAGCGGCTGGATTCCGGCAAGCCGGCCCGGGCACGCAAGCGATCAAACCGGCCGAGCGCCGTCAGCGTCGCGCTGGTTAGCACAGAACCGTAGGCCCTCGACCAGAGACGAGCATAAAGCAGATTGTCCGCCAACACCGGCGAGCTGTAGAGCGTGATGTCCTCGGCATGGTCCCAGCGCTGCTTCACCGCCCAACGGGCCGGAGCCGGACTCTTGTAGCCGGTGCGTTGGGGCTCCTCGGCCTCCCCGCTCTGGTCGGGCTTGGTCTGATCGCCAGATTGGGTGCCGCCCGGCTGGTCACACCAGGCGGCCCAGAGGCGAAGCTGGTCCTCGGCCCGGCTGTGGAACGAGCCAATCACCGGGTACCAGGCTTCCGCCGTGTCCCGGTCGATTTCGTGGTCCTTGCGTTCGTCGAACGCTCCCTGCAAATCGTCCGCCAAGCTGCCGAGGTGCCGGGTCAGATTCGCGGTGGCGATGCGCGCCTCCGCCGCCAGCTCGGCCAGTGTTTCCGGCAATTCGCCCTCCGGGTAGCGCCATTGGGCCGTGCGGCGTTCATCGTTGAACTCCCAGCCGGTGTTCTGCTCCGCGTCCTCGTAGACCCGGGTCAACACCAGATCGACATCCCGTGAAGCGGTGCTGATGCGATCGAGCAACTTGGCGGCCTGGGTCCCCGGCGCCAGGAACGGCTGCATTTTGGTCAATGCCTGGGACAGTTGCTTGAGCCACTGACGCGTGGCGTTCAGGGGTACCGAGGCGGCAAAATGATTCAGCGCCTTGTCCGGCAGATGGTGGGCCTCGTCAAAGATGAACAGGGCGTTTTCCGGTTCCGGCAGGATGGCGCCGCCGCCCAGCGCCAGATCCGCCAGCACCAGGTCGTGATTGGCGACCACCACGTCGGCGTCGTCCAGATCTTTTCGGGCGTCGAAGAAGGCGCAGCTGTCGAAATAGCTGCAGTGGCGATTGGTGCACTGCCGGTGGTCGGTCGTGACCTGGCGCCAGGTATCATCCGGAATCTGTTCCGGCCAATGATCGCGGTCCCCGTCCCACTCCCGGGAACCATAACTGGCCAGCATTTCCTCAAAGAAGGCCTTGGATCCCGGTTCTTCGCCCTGAGGACCGTCCAGCAGGAACAGCGGCATGGTGTCGCTGTCGCCGTTACCCTCATCGTGCAGCCGTGCCTCCAGTCGGGACATGCACAGATAGCGGCCGCGGCCCTTGGCCAGAGTCCAGTTGAAATCCAGTTTGCTGTGCTTGCGCAGGTCCGGCAGGTCCTTCAGGACGATCTGGTCCTGCAGCGCCACCGTGGCCGTTGAAATGACCAGGGTCTTGCCCAGGGCCTTGGCGACGGGAATGGCCGCCAGCAAGTAAGCCAGGGTCTTGCCGGTACCGGTACCGGCCTCGACCACACAGGCGGAGGGTGGCGAAGTGCGCTGGCCATCGTTGTCAGTGATGTCGCCCATGTACTTGGCGATTTCAGCAATCATCAGGCGCTGGCCATAGCGGGCCCTGACGTCCTTGCCCGCCAGGACATCCCGATAGCCCTGCTGGATCTGCTGTTTGACGTCGTCACTTAACGCCATCAGCGCGGGCTCACCCAGTCCCGGACGATGCCAACCCGGAAATGCTGGCCCTGGCGACTCAAGACCACCCCGTCCTGGGTGATCCGTTCCACCGTGAGTCCGGAAAAGCTGTCCCCGCGGCGCAGGTAGTTGTTGTTGATCATCACCCGGCTGGCGAACGGATCGGACGAATAGATGTGGCTGTTGAAGGTCAAATCGGGAACACTCTTCTGAAACGAAACGGGGAGCTCTACCAGGTGCGGTACCCTGCCAGCCGAGACGGGTTCTGGCAATATCGGATTGTCCTGCTTCGGGCTTGTCCTGGGCTCAATGATGGTCGGGCGTTGGCGGTCCGGGCGAACCTGCTCCTGCTCCGCGCCCTGCGCCAGGGCGGGTTCAGACACCGGGTTGGTCGGTGTCCCGGCTTCCGGTTCCGCCAGAGCAGCCGTCGACTCAGCGGTGTCCTGCCCGGACGTGGCTGCCTGGGCCGGTTGCACCGCCGCCTCATCACTGGCCGCGGACACCGGGCCGCTGGCGGTTGCCGTCACCGATTCGCCATAGGGCCAGAACACCACCGCAAGGACACCGGCGTTAACGAGCAGCGCCAACACCACCCAGAGCACCGGCGATGGCTTGCTGCTCTTGGGGCGGTGGATCAGCTGGACCTGATGACCAAGGTCGGGCACCTGGCCCTGCCGCCGCTCGGTTTCCGATTTCCGCAATGCATCGAGAATGTACGACATAACTACCTGCCTGCCGACGCCGCGGGCACCAGGCGTGGAACCTCGGCCCCCAAATCGTTGTGAATCTGAATCACGGTCATGGCCCCGACGATGCCATCAACACTGAGCCCCTTGAGATCCTGATACCAGCGCACCTGCTCGTCCATGGTCATACGTTTCAACTTTCCGTTTTCCGTCACCGATGAGCTGAAGCGGTCCGCCAATTCCATCATGCGCGCGCCAACCCACAGCTGCTCGGCCCGGCGCCCGCCATTGTCCCGGTCGTCCAGAAATTCCGGTCGCTGCCAGAGAATGCGGTAACCGCCAAACCAGAAGGGCTCGATGCTGGCGAAGGTCACCACCGCGGGGCCGGATGGGGTCAGGATTTGCGCGCTATCGCCGTCCAGACCGCTGAGCACCACATAACCCCGGTTACCGGCGTCGTCCTGGACTTCCAGCATCGCCGGTCGGTTCAGAAACTCCAGGCTACGCCGGCTACCCTGACGCTCCAGACAGTCCAGGCCCTCGGAGCGGGCAAATTGACAGGCGCTGGGGAACGCCGCCTGCTGATAATCCAATCCCCACAGGCTGAACAGGGACCGGAACGCACCGGGCAAATCGGAGGCCTGTTCGGGGTAGCGGAACGCCTGCGTCTCCGGTTCCTCGGGCTCCACGACCGGCGCGGCCGGGGCAGGCTCCTCACGTTCCACCAGTCCCGCCTGCTCCGAGGTTTCCGCCAGCTCAGCGCGCAGATCGGTCATGGTGATGGGCCAGCGGTCCAGCAGCCAGGCGGTACTGATCACGGCCAGCAGCAGCGACGCCAGCAGCATCAGGTACCGGCTCGACCGACCCTTGCCCCGGCCCGCTACCGAGCCGGTGGCATCGCCGCGTACCTCGCGGGCCGCGTTGCGGATATGGGCCGCGGTAATGTCGTGTTCGCCCTCGGCGTAGGCGCCGAGCAGCGCGCGATCGCTGATCAGGTTGATCAGCCGGGGAATGCCCTGGCTTTCCCGATACAGGCGGGCAACGGCGCCGGGGGAAAACACCTCACCGCGCATGCCCGCCACGCTGAGCCGGTATCGGAGATAGTTGGCCAGCTCGGCTTTGCCAATGGCGTCCAGGTGATAACGTGCGGTGACCCGCTGGTTCAGCTGGCGCAATTCCGGCAACGCCAGGATCTGCTGCAGCTCCGGCTGCCCAAGCAGTACGATCTGAAGCAGTTTCTTTTCCGCGGTTTCCAGGTTGGTAAGCAGACGGAGCTGCTCCAGCACATCGGCGGACAGGTTCTGGGCCTCGTCGATCAGCAGGACCTTGTGGCGTCCGGCGGCGTGGGCCTCGAGCAGGTCCTGGTTGATGAGGTCCACCATTTCCTTGATGGACGCCTCGGTGCGATGGCCAATGCCCATCTCATCACAGATCGAAGAGAGCAGCTCGCGGGCGGACAACCGCGGGTTCAGAATCAGGGCAATGTCCACGTGGTCCGGGGCGTTCTCGATGAAACAGCGAGACACCGTGGTCTTGCCGGTGCCCACTTCGCCGGTAATCACGATGAAACCGCCCTGCCCCTGCACCCCGTACATCAGGTGCGCCAGTGCTTCCTTGTGGCGCTCGCTCAGGTAGAGGTAGCGGGGGTCGGGCGCGATGGAGAACGGAGGTTCCCGAAAGCCGAAAAAGTCGTAGTACATGGCTTAGGCTTCACCGGACTCTGCGTTGCTCACCAGCCGGAGTTCGGCGGTTCGCCGACTCTGCTGCTTCAGGCGGCGGACGCAGCGTTCCAGGGTTTTGGAGATTCGCGCGTGGGAACGAATCATCGAGACCTTCGGCCAGGTCGCCCGTTCGCCCGCGAGGATCATCTCGCGAACGTAGGCCGGCTCGGGATTGGACAGCATGCGTCGATAGTCCCGAATCGAGTAGTTCGGCGCGATGGTGACGTCGCCGGAGTAGCGCTGGGCCATGATGGTGTAGAACTGCCCGGAGACCTGGCGCAGGAGCTCGGGTTTCAGTCGCTTTCTCAGGTAATCGAACAGGCCCCGTCCGTGGAATTGGAATTCCGATCTGAGGATGTGCATGGGCAGACTCGGGGCCGCCAGTTTTTCATCCAGACCGTAATTGCCGAGGAATGGCACCACATGGGGGTTGGTCTGACTGACGATGGTGAAATTGACGTCGTACAGATGCATCAGGCGTTCAATCGGCAGGTCACTGACCACGGAGCCATCGACGAATTTCAATCGAGGCATGTACGGCAGTGCATTGCCGTAGAGGTCCTTTTTCATCAGCGTCACCGGCGGGAAGATGCCCGGCACCGCCGCACTCGCCAGGGCCGCGCTCCACACCAACAGGTAGGGTGAGGTGTAACCGCACAGCAGCCGAGCCTTCTGGTGTGCCTGTATCGGCGACACGCTGACGTTGATCGACCGCCCGGTCCGCTGATACGCCTCTTCGAAGGTGTATTCGCCGATGTTGGCGCGCAGACAGCTCTTCAGCTGATCCTGGTCCATCAGGCCATCGCCCCGGACCGCGCTCAGCAGGCCGCGCCACTTCCAGGCTCTCAGGTCGTGGTTCTCCGGGACCAGCATTTCCGGAATTTCGGCATCGGTGTGGACGCCGAGAATGCCGGCGATGATGGCGCCAATGCTGGAGCCGGCGATGACCTGGGGCAGCAAGCCCTTTTCCCACAGCGCCTTGATCACGCCAAAGTGGAACATGCCCAGGGTCGCACCGCCGCTGAGCAGCAACGCCGGCCGGCCATAGCTGGTCAGGGTATCCCGGAAAAACTGCAGTTTGTCGGCGATGGGGAAACCGGGAACCGGATGATCGCACAGGTAATCGAGGGCTTCGCACACCTGGGTGATGTACTCCTCGACCAGATGCTTGGTACCGACCCGGGAATGGGTGTAGAGCGCCGGATTGCCCATGTTGCCCAGGTCGTGATGCAGACCCTCCCGCAGCGCACGTTTGAGTCGCTCAAAGTCGTTCTGCTGTCGGTACTGCTTCAGGTTGCTGAGCCGGTCGTAGATCAACTCATAGTGGTACAGGTCGGAGGCAAAATCCTCTTTCCACTCGGCGTTGCCCTCAAGAAAGTCCAATTCCAGCGCGGCGGCCTTCCAGACCTCGTAATTGGGGGCCTCCGCCAGCATCTTGCGGAATTTCTTGATTCTTGGGTCCCTGATCACCGGTCACCTCCTGCCATGCCCGCCTCGCGGGCCTAGAATTCTTCCAGCATTAAATCTTCATCATCGCCGTTTGCAAAGGGATCGTCCGTGACCTTGCCGTCGTTGATGAGGTACTCCCGACGCTGCAGGAATGCGTTGCGCACGAAAATGTAGCTGTCGCCGGAGATGAAGCTTTCCGCCGGAATCAGATCGGCGCGGGTGTCGACGATCTGCAGCCCGCGGGCGTAGTACCGTTCCGGACTCTCCGCGTAGTCCCACGGCGACGGCAGCACAACCATGTCCATGCCCAAACCGGTGGCGTGCCGTGGGCTTGAAGGGCCAAGCAGCGGCAGCATCAGGTAGGGTCCGGAACCAACGCCCCAGTACCCCAGGGTCTGACCGAAGTCCTCGGGCCGCTCCGGCAGGTCGAACGCCGTGGCCACGTCAAAGATCCCGGCCAGTCCGAACACCGTGTTGTAGGTGAACCGCCCCGCCGCGACCACCGCCGACTCCCCCTTCAACTGGAACAGGCTGTTAGCAAAATTGCGCACCTCCTGCAGGTTATTGAAGAAGTTGGTGACGCCCCGGTCCACCACCGATGGCGTGATGGCCCGATAGGTCTGGGCGACGGGTTTGAGGAACCAGCGGTCGATGGTTTCGTTGAACCGGAAGACTTTCCGGTTCCAGCTTTCATAGGGATCGGAGGCCGTCACCGGGGCAGAGCCACCGGGAGCCGGCTCCTGCACGGCCTGGGCCAGGACCTGCCCGCCTTGGGCCGCCAGCAGCGTCGCTGCCAGCAACAGGACCGGGCCTCTGCGCCAATAAAAAACTTGTCTCATGCTCTGCTCTTGGGTTGTTGAGTCGTTTCCGTTCGTCGAGAATATCGGGCGCCATGTAATTGTTATAAAGACCATCGACCCGGAGGAATCCAATGTCCGTACCAGGAAACCTGGTAAATACCATCACCACACCGCTTCGCTGGGGCGACATGGATGCATACGGCCACGCCAATAATACCGTGTATTTCCGCTTTTTTGAGGAAGCGCGGATCGTCTGGCTCGCCTCACTTGGTCTGGGCGGCCCCGATGAACCCACCGGGCCGGTCATTATAAAGACCAGCGCCACGTTTCTGAAGGAATTGACCCACCCGGCGACCGTGGTGGTGGAAACATACGCCGACAAGGCAGGGAATACCAGCCTCGACACCTACCACTTGCTGAAAGATGCCGAGACTGGAGAAGTCTACGCGGAAGGCTACGCCAAGGTCGTCTGGTTTGACCGGCAGAGCCGGACCTCGACCCGACTGCCAGATGCCTTGCGGAACCTGGCGAGCAACTGACCCCGCCTAACGGCGGCGAACGACCACGCTGCCGATGGAATAACCGGCCCCGAAGGAACAAATCACGCCGATGTCGCCAGACACCAGATCGCTCTTGTGCTTGTGGAAAGCAATGATCGAGCCGGCCGAGCTGGTGTTGGCGTACTCATCCAGAATTACCGGTGCCTCGTCGGCATCGGCATCCCGGCCCAGCACCTTCCGGGCAATCAGTTGGTTCATGTTCAGATTGGCCTGATGTAACCACATGCGACGCAGGTTATCCGGCGTCAGGGACAGGCCTTCGAGCTGGTGCT